>CAZCJU010000023.1:0-21701 GCA_964498965.1 uncultured Lachnospiraceae bacterium | reverse complement strand
CGCTTTATAAGAATGGAAATGGTAAAAGGAAGCGAGTTCAAATTTGAAGATAAGCATTTTATCGTTTTCGCTTGCGATATGCTTCCCGTTCATCAATATGCATTTACCGGCGATTTTGTTATTACGCCCGAAACGGACAAAAGCGTGTATGAAAACAAAACCGTCCTCGCTTTCAGCATAGAGGTCGTAGAAAAGGACAGTTTTTATAACGGATACACGTATGTAGATACGATGAATCCTGAGGCAATACAAAGGTTTATCGAACTTACGCATGAAAAATATGCCGAAAATTGCGGCGACAGAATAGGCACTTCGATCAGAGGCATATTCACGGATGAACCTCACCGAGGCGGCATTATGTGCGGATTTTCGTCCGGTCATAAGGATCCGTTCCTCCGTACCCCATATACACATAAGCTTTTTGAAAAGTTCGAAGAAAAATACGGCTATGACCTGAAAATGAAATTGCCCGATCTGTATCTGCTCCGTGACGGACATATGATAAGTCAGGTGAAATGGCATTACGTCGATCTGCTTGAAGAACTGTTTATCGATGCATTTGCAAAACCGATAAATAAATGGTGCAATGACCATAATATGCTGCTGACAGGTCATATATTGCATGAGGACTCGTTCACAACTCAGGTCAGCATGATGGGATCGGTACAGCGTTTCTATGAGCATATGGGAACGCCCGGTGTCGATGTGCTTAGCGAGTTTAACAGAGGCTATTGGATAGTAAAACAATTGTCATCCGTGGGCAGACAAATGGGCAAGGAACAGCTTCTTTCCGAACTTTACGGTTGCTCGGGCTGGCAAATGGATTTCGAGAGCCATAAATGGACAGGCGGATGGCAGGCACTTTTCGGAATCAATCTTCGCTGCCACCACCTCTCGTGGTATTCTATGCAGGGTGAAGCGAAAAGAGATTACCCCGCAAGTATACTTCATCAAAGTGCATGGTATAAGGATTATTCCGTAGTTGAGGATTATTTCTCAAGACTGCACGTGGCTCTTTCGGGCAAGTCAATGTGCGATATACTCGTTGTCAATCCCGTTGAAAGCACATTTGCCATGATTTATCCCGGATGGAGCAGACACCTCGGAACGGCACACCCCGAGGTAGGTAGACTTGAACAAATGTATTCACAGCAGTTCCATTGGCTCGCATCGTCGCAGATCGACTTTGATTACGGCGACGAAGAAATGATGAGCCGTTATTGCAAGGTCGAAACGATCGATGGCACACCTTATATAATATTCGGCGAAATGAAGTATAAAAAAGTGATTGTGTCCGGCATGAGAATTATGCGTGCAAGTACACTTAAGCTTCTTAAGGAATTCGCAGCCGCGGGCGGTAAGGTGATAGTTGCCGGTGAAGGTCCCGACCATATCGATGCGTTGCCTTCAAATGAATTCGTAAATGCCGAAAAAGCGTTCACAAAGGTAGATTTTGACAGATATGCTATCGTAAATGCCCTGTATGACGGAGAGGCTAAGACCGTTACGGTTAAGGACAGATGCGGAAACGATATGGACGATATATTCTGCCAGCTTACACACGATGACGAGGGATACTCCGTTGTGCTTATGAATATGAGTAAGGATAGATCCTACTACGGCTGCAAGGTGGAGATCGGACTTGACGGCGATTGCGAAGAATGGTCGCTTGATGACGGATCGAAAACGTTTGCAGGTACGTCCGAAAACAGCGTGATAACGCTTGAAACGGACTTTTACGCAGTCGGCGAGCGTGTGTACAGGATCGTAGAAAAGTCGGAACTTGCTCACAAGCCCGTGTATATGCCGATTGCATCGTATGCACTTAACGAGGAGTACGACATCACACTTGACGAGGATAACGTGCTTGTTCTCGATATGGTCAACGCATGGGCAGACGGCGAGGAACTCGGCTTTGACGAAATATTAAAGACCGACAGAGCGATCAGAGATAAGTACGGACTCGCTCACAGAGGCGGTGCTATGATCCAACCGTGGTTCTTGGGCTTGACGGAACAGAAAAAACACGGTGCTATAGCTCTCGAATATAAATTCTATGCTGAGTATATCCCCGAAAAGTTTTCGTTTGCGTGCGAAACTCCCGAACTTTGGAATATAACGATAAACGGTCAGCCGATCTCGGCAGAGCTTGAAAACGGAAGATGGATCGACGAAGCGTTCCATAAATTCGATCTTGACGGTTCGTTGCTCGTAAAAGGCGAAAATGTTGTCAGAATGACAGCCGATTTCTATGAAACTCTTAATTTGGAAGCCACATATATACTCGGTGACTTCGGTGTTAAGCTCGATCACAGCAATAAAACGATAATTTCGCCGGTTAGACACGTCGTTCACGGAAACATCGTTAATAAGGGCTTGCCGTTCTATAGCGGAGCCGTTACATATAAGGCTAAAGTCAAGTATAATGCCGATAAGGGCGAAAGAATATTCGTTTCCTTGCCCGATTTCGAAGCGGCACTCGTTAAGATATCCGCAAACGGAAAAGAACCTAAGGTAATAGCTTGGATGCCGTATGAAGCCGATATAACCGATATGCTCGTCGACGGCGAAAATGTCATAGATATTACGTATGTCCTCACACGTCGTAATACATTCGGTCCGCTCCATGCATTCCCCGCAAGATGGGGAAATTACGGTCCCGGTAACTTCTTGACCGGCGGTGATAACTGGACGAACGATTATGTGTTTGTTCCTGCGGGAATGACTGCAGTACCGAATATCATAATCAAAAAATAAATGAAAAAAGTATTTTTCCTTTCTCTTGCCTTCGCGGTGCTTGCGTTGATACTGTATTCGGCATTCACAAAAGGCAATGAGGTAAGGCAGAATAACGAATATGAAAAGCAGAAGTCACAGATAGTTAATGCCGAAATACAGCTTCGTACACAGGCGGTTTATTTTAACCGCCTGTCTTCTGCTGAGCAGTATTTGTACGACAAAATAGCACAAGCCGCTTATAAGCTCGATGAATATACCGAAAAAATGGCGTATGTGCCGAGCTTGACGGAAATTAACAATGCGGTGCAAGCTCTCGTACTTGATGACCCGTCGTTATTCTATATCGATATCGACGGCTTTTCGCTCGACGATATCGTGATCGAAGTTGCCGATAATAAAACGGTCGAGAGCGAAACTCAAGCCCCCGAAAAGGAAACGAATAGGTACAATGCGGACGATCCGCCGGATATCCCGCATATTCGAGACAGTGATGAAGTTACCGAAAATGTGCAGACCGAAACAGAGCGTGAAAGGGTAACCGAAATAATTAAGCAGGTGGAGAACGAAAAATATACCTCGCTCCGAGTACCGTACAGCGACGATACGGAAACGATTGTGCTTAAGAAAAAAAGATTGGAAATGGCACTCTCAAAAGCCGATATGCTTGTCGGTGAATGCGATGACGAATATTCCAAGGCATTGGTGTTGCATGATTATGTTTGCGAAATAAGCAAAAAAAGCAGTGCCGCACAGTATTGTTCACGCTCTTACGGAGTGCTCGTGGAGTGTGCAGGCGACAGTAAGGGATATGCGTTGGCGTATAAGCTCCTGTTAAATCGGTATGGTATCATCTCGTATATCGCCGACGGAAAATCAAGCGGAACGACGAGCAGTTGGAACGTCGTATTGCTCGACGGTAAGTTTTATAATGCGGACGCATACGCCGACGACGGCGGAGAAAGAGCGGGACACGCTTATTTCGCCCTTTGCGATGACGACTTGTCGAAAACTCATAGCGTAGATGACGATAGTCTGCCCTCATGTACGGAAAATACGGATTATTATGAAAAATATTCGTTGCTTTGTATGAGTGAGGATGTCGTGAAAAATGTTGTGAAAGCCAATGTAAGCGAAGGAAAAATGTTGATTGAGATAAAGACGACTTACAGCACAAATACGGATAGAATTAGCGAGCTTGCAAAAAGCGTAAGAACCGATATCGATGCCGAAGCATATGAGCTGATCCCGAATACCGGATGTTATTTGATAACGATTCGAAAACTTGAGTCGCAAACGACCGAGTGCGGTGAATCCGAAACGGTTGAAGCCGACGATACAAACGAATAAAAATGTCCTCGACTCACAACGAGCCGAGGACATTTTTACATAGAATGTGAATTTCAAATTAAAAGGTATAGTTATAAGGGAAACTATTTAATTCATCCAGCTCTCGTCGTAAGGGTCAAGCCTGAATTTCAAAAGTTTTGCCACAGTTTCGGGAGCAATGTAACCGCTTTCGGCGGCAACCTCTACCGTCGTGTCGAAATCGGTGAGCGAAACGTTTTTAACATTGCTCTCAGCCAATCGTGCAACCCCCTTAGAAAGACCGTAGGTGAAAATGCTTACGATTCCGAGTACCTCGGCATCCGCTTCGCGAAGTACATTGACAACGTCGATAACACTTCCGCCGGTCGAGATAAGATCCTCAACAACTACGACCTTATCACCCTTGTTCAGCTTTCCTTCGATTTGATTTCCCCTTCCGTGATCCTTTGCCCCGGAACGAACGTATCCCATGGGAAGCGAGAGCATATGACCGACGATTGCGGCGTGTGCTATGCCTGCTGTGCTTGTACCCATAAGCACTTCACATTCAGGATAGTACCTTTTAATGTTTTCCGCAAGAGCCGTTTCCACTCTTGTTCGTACATCGGGAGAGGTGAGTATAAGCCTGTTATCACAGTATATGGGGCTTTTTATGCCGGATGCCCATGTGAAAGGCTGCTCGGGACGAAGAAATACAGCTTTTATAGAAAGCAGATCCTTTGATATGCTCTTATCCATTGTTTTCAACTCCTAAAAATTCATTACGACATTTAATGTATGCTTCTAACGGGTCGGCGGCACCGGTTATCGGTCTGCCGACAACAATATAATCCGAACCGAGCAGACGTGCTTTTTTCGGCGTGGTAACTCTTACCTGATCTCCGAGATCACCGCCCGCAGGTCTTATTCCCGGCGTTACCGTCAAAAACGATTCTCCGCAGACGCTTTTTACCTTTTGTGCTTCAAGCGGCGAACATACAACACCGTCAAGTCCGGCATTGGCGGCAGTTTTCGCATAGCTCATGACAACCTCGTCAAGCGGACGATTGATCAAAAGCTCATCATGCATACGACTTTCGCTTGTCGATGTAAGCTGTGTTACCGCAATGCACAGCGGACGTACACCGCCGCCGTTCGAAAGTCCGTCGAGTGCGTATTTCATCATCTCGGAACCGCCTGCCGCATGAAGATTGCACATATCTACTCCGAGCTTTGCCAATACCGCCATAGATTTTCTCACGGTGTTCGGTATGTCGTGAAGCTTAAGGTCGAGAAAGACCTTGTAACCCCTGCTTTTCATGCGATAAACAACTTCACGGCCGGAGGAGTAATATAACTCCATACCGATTTTAAAATATGGAGAATATCCGTCGAATTTTGAAATGAATTCCTCGGTTTTTTCTATACCGTCAAAATCACAAGCGATTATTACATCCTTGCTCATACGTGTCCTCCTCCGATGATATCGGATAATTTTTCGATTTTAAGCTTTTCGCAAAGCGGCGTAAGCCCGTTAATTATGTTAAGACAAGCATACGGATCGATAAGATTTGCCGCACCGACTTGAACCCCCGTCGCACCGGCAAGCATCATCTCGATCACATCCTCCGGCGTTGAAACGCCACCGCAACCCATGATCGGTAGTTTTACCTGCTCGTATACTTGATATATCATTCTTAATGCAATGGGAAAAACGGCATTTCCGGAAACACCGCCGAATTTGTTCGCAAGTATCGGACGACGACGATGAATGTCGATACGCATTCCGAAAAGCGTGTTTATAAGCGTCAGGCCGTCCGCTCCCGCCGCTTCGACCGATTTGGCAATGGAAACGATATCGGTCACGTTCGGCGTGAGCTTCACGAATACGGGCTTCTTGACCGCTTTTTTCACGGCGTGTGTCACCTCGTAAGCACCCTTTTCACTTGTGCCGAAATTGGTGCCGCCGTCATGAACATTGGGACATGAAATGTTGATTTCGAGTATTCCGACATTTTCGCATTTGTCGAGCATTTCGGCACAGTAGACAAATTCATCGACCGAAAAGCCGCCGATATTTGCAATCACGGGCTTTGAAAAATAACTTTTAATTTCTTCCAATTCGTGATTTACAACATGCTCAATGCCGGGATTCTGAAGCCCGACCGAATTTATCATTCCCGACGGACACTCGGCTATACGCGGTGTCGGATTTCCGAAACGCGATTGCTTCGTCGTTCCCTTGAACGAAAACGAACCTAACGCGTTTATATCGTAAAATTGAGAATGCTCTTTGCCGTAGCCAAACGTACCCGAAGCGGGAATTATCGGATTTTCAAGAGTGAGTGAGGATAATTTTACACCGAGATCTACCATAATATCTCACTCCTTTCGAGAACCGGACCGTCTTTGCAGATCCGCTTGTAACCCGTTATCGTCTTGCACGTGCAACCCATGCACGCACCGAAGCCGCAACCCATACGTTCTTCAAAAGAATACTGACCGTTGCAGACGCATGAATAATATACCGCCTTGAGCATGGGTAACGGACCGCAGGAAAATGTGTAATCGAATTCAATACTTGAAAACGCCGCTGTTACAAAACCTTTTGTACCGTAGCTGCCGTCTGCCGTCGTTACCGTTACATTGCAGCCGAGCGATTTGAATTCGTCCTCGTAAAATATTTCCGCTTTTGTGTTGAAACCCAAAATTACGTTAGGTGTGTACCCTTTTTCGATAAGCCGCTTGGCAAGCATATACATGGGCGGAACACCGACTCCGCCGCCTATGAGCAACGGACGGGAAAAGGATTTGTTAATGTCATAGCCATTGCCTAAAGGAATCAAAATATCAAGTACCGTGCCGGGCTTAGATTCCGACATCTGTTCCGTGCCTGATCCGATCGTCTTGTATATCAACGTAAGAATGCCGTTTTCCGAATCGTCTGTGCTTCTTATATCGCATATTGATATGGGACGACGAAGATACTTTCCGTCAAGTGCTATATTGACAAATTGACCGGGAGCGGTCACAGCCGATACATCACCCTCGAGCGTCATTTTGAAAACGCTCGGGGCAATGCTCTTGTTTTCGGTTATCGTAAATCGCATATTATTCCGCATCAATAGTGGAAACCGTAATGGTGATCTCTTCAAGCACGTCAAGCAAAACACGAACCGTGTCAAGCGACGTGAACATCGTAACGTTGTTTTCGACTGCACAACGACGAATGAGGAAGCCGTCGCTTTGTGCGGATTGAACATTTATGTCATGCGTGCTTATAACGTAATTTACGTGTCCTTTTCTGATCGATTCAAGGATCTCATTAGAACCGGCAGAGAGCTTCTTTTTCGTCCTCGTCTTTATTCCGTGCGTTTTAAGGAAACTTGCCGTGCCTGCGGTCGCTTCGATATTAAATCCGAGATTGTAGAAACGACGTATCAACGGCAACGCCTCTTCTTTGTCCTCGTCTGCAATGGTTACGAGTATGGTGCCGTAATTGGCAACATTCATTCCGGAGGATTGCAACGCTTTGTATAATGCACGTGTAAGCGTCTTATCGTAGCCGATAGCCTCACCCGTGGATTTCATTTCGGGCGAAAGATATGCGTCGAGTCCTCTGATCTTGGAGAACGAGAAAGCGGGAGCTTTTACGTACCACCTGCTCTTTTCGATCGGGTAAACATCGGTTATACCCTGTTCTTTGAGGCCGCGTCCGAGTATGACAAGCGTGGCAATATCACCCATGCTGTAGCCCGTAGCCTTTGAAAGAAAAGGAACTGTACGCGAGGAACGGGGATTTACCTCAATAACGTAAACATCCTCGTTCTTGTCTACGATAAATTGTATGTTGTATAGACCGACTATACCGATACCCAAGCCCAAACGAACCGTGTAATCGATTATCGTGTCCTTTGCTTTTTGCGATACCGAAAATGTGGGATAAACGCTTATACTGTCACCCGAGTGTATACCTGTCCTCTCGACGTGTTCCATGATTCCGGGAATGAATACGTCCTTACCGTCGCAGATAGCGTCTACCTCAAGCTCTTTACCGAAAATATATTTGTCAACAAGCACGGGCTGCTTTTCATCTATGGCAACCGCATTTTTAAGATATTTTCTCAGCGAAGCCTCGTTTGCGACTATTTGCATTGCCCGTCCGCCTAAAACGTAGCTCGGACGAACCAAAACGGGATATCCGATATTTTCAGCCGCTTTAACGCCGTCCTCAATGTTTGTAACGGCTACACCTTTGGGCTGCGGAATGTTGAGCTGCTCCATGATCTTTTCGAATTTGTCACGGTTTTCGGCACGCTCGATCGCTTCAACACCCGTTCCTATAAGATTTACACCGAGCTTTTGCAGGGGTAAAGCAAGGTTTATCGCAGTCTGTCCGCCCAGCGAGGCTATAACGCCCATAGGCTTTTCAAGTTCGATCACGTTCATAACGTCCTCAACCGTGAGCGGCTCGAAATAAAGCTTGTCCGAGGTGGTGTAATCCGTGGATACCGTTTCCGGATTGTTGTTGATTATTATCGCCTCGCAACCGCTGTTTTTGATCGTCTTTACGGCGTGGACCGTAGAGTAGTCGAATTCGACTCCCTGACCGATTCGTATAGGTCCGGAACCCAATACTATTATCTTCTTTTTATCACTTACCGCACTCTCGTTTTCAAGCTCGTAGGTCGAATATAAATACGGTACATAGCTGTCGAATTCCGCCGCACAAGTGTCTATCATCTTGTAAACGGGCATTATTTTGTTTTCTTTCCTCATCGAAAAGATCTCACACTCGTCACAATCCCAAAGACTTGCTATGTATTTGTCGGAAATTCCCACACGCTTTGCACGACGAAGCGTCTTTATGTCGAATTTTTTCGCTTTTATCGTGTCCTCAAGATCGGTAATATTCTTGATCTTTTCGAGGAAGAACATATCGATTTTAACGGCATTGTAAATTATTCCCAGATCGACCTTGCTACGTATGAGCTGTGCTATTGCGTAAAGTCGGTCGTCGCGACCGTCGGAAATATACTCAAGCAGCTCCTCGTTTGACATTCTGTCGAATTTCGGCGAATAAATGTGACATACACCTGTTTCGAGCGAACGAACCGCTTTAAGCAGACTTTCCTCCATTGTACGACCGATGCTCATTACCTCGCCCGTAGCCTTCATTTGCGTTGAAAGCTTGTTCGATGCATCGGAAAATTTATCAAACGGAAAACGTGCGACTTTTGTTACTATGTAATCGAGGCTCGGCTCAAAACAAGCGGGTACATTCGAAAGCATGATCTCGTCAAGATGCATTCCGACGGCGATCTTTGCTGTAACTCTCGCTATGGGATATCCGCTTGCTTTGGAGGCAAGTGCGGAGGAACGGGAAACACGAGGGTTTACTTCGATAAGATAATATTCGAAAGAGTGCGGATCGAGTGCGAATTGAACGTTGCAACCGCCCTCTATCTTCAATGCCCTGATTATTTTTAATGCACTGTCGCGAAGAAGCTGAACCTCTTTGTTCGTTAAAGTCTGACAGGGTGCTACAACTATGGAGTCACCCGTATGTATGCCGACCGGGTCGATGTTCTCCATGTCGCATATCGTTATTGCGGTGTCGTTTGCATCACGCATTACCTCGAATTCGATCTCTTTGTAACCCTTGATGCTCTTTTCCACAAGTACCTGACCGACGGGCGAAAGCTCAAGTGCGTTTTTCATTATTTCGCACAGCTCTTCTTCGTTGTCGGCAAAGCCACCGCCGGTGCCGCCAAGCGTAAATGCAGGACGAAGCACAACGGGATATCCGATGTCATTTGCGGCTTTTATGCCCTCTTCAACGGAATGAGCAATTTCGGAGGGAAGGACCGGTTCGCCTATTTTTTCGCAAAGCTCCTTGAATTTTTCTCTGTCCTCGGCTGCTTCGATGCTTTCATATGAAGTACCCAAAAGGCGTGTTCCGCATTCTTCGAGAACCCCCTTTTTGTATAATTGCATAGCAAGATTCAAGCCCGTTTGACCGCCTATGCCGGGAACGATTGCGTCGGGACGCTCGTAACGGAGGATCTTGGCAACATATTCGAGCGTCAAAGGTTCCATGTAAACTTTGTCGGCCATTGTCGTGTCGGTCATGATCGTTGCGGGATTCGAGTTTACCAATATAACACTGTAGCCTTCTTCTCTGAGTGCAATGCACGCTTGCGTTCCCGCATAGTCGAATTCGGCGGCCTGTCCTATGACAATAGGACCGGAGCCGATAACCATTACTTTATGTATATCTGTACGTTTGGGCATTTCATTTTCCTCCTTATTTAAGCAGTTTTATAAACTCATCAAAAAGGTACATACTGTCTTGCGGCCCCGGTGCACCTTCGGGGTGAAATTGAACGGTAATGATCTTGTCATCAACGTTTCTGCAACCCTCAACCGTGCCGTCAAGCACATTTTTATGTGTGACTTCAAGTCCGGCTGCCGTAAGACTGTTTTCTTCTGCGGCGTATATGTGTCCCTGACTGCCGGCTTCAAGCTTGCCGTTTGTGAGATTTCGTATCGGGTGATTTTCACCGAAATGACCGCACTTCATCTTGTATGTCTTGCCTCCGCAGGCAATTACCGTGAGCAAGTGTCCCAGATCTACCGAAAATATCGGAAGCTTTCCTCTTAACGTCTTTATGAGTGCAATCACTTCGCCGACATTTTCGGGAGAACCCGGACCGTTCGAAATCAATAATCCGTCGGGTCGAAGTGCCATTACCTCGTCGGCGGTCGTGTTGTAGGGAACAACGGTGACGTTGCAGGCACGTTCGTTTAATCGACGTATTATGCTGTGCTTTATACCGCAGTCAACCGCTACGATGTTGTATTTCGGATTGGGCGTTCGGCTGTACCACTTTTTGCGACAGCTTACACGTGCCACGCTGTCGGAGGGTATCTTATATTCGCTCAAATAAGCGACACCCTCGTCAAGCGGCGTGCCGATATCAGTTATCATCGCTTTCATGCTTCCTTCGTTTCTGATCATCCGGGTAAGCATTCTCGTGTCTATCTCGCTTATTGCGGGTATGTTGTAGTCCTCGAGAATTTCCGAAAGCGTCTTTGTGTATCTGAAATTGCTCGGTCTGTCGTTGTATTCTCTTACGATAAGACCGCCGAGTGTGGGAAGCTTCGTTTCGTAATCTTCATCGGTTATGCCGTAATTGCCTATCAGTGGGTAGGTCATAATCACCGCCAAGTCGGTAAAGGACGGATCCGATATTATTTCCTGATATCCGACCATCGAGGTGTTAAAGACAAGCTCGCATACCGCATCCCGCCTTGCACCGAAGCCCTCACCGTAAAATTCCGTTCCGTTTTCAAGTATTATTTTCCTTCTTGCCATACAATTTCTCCTTTCACTGCGGTAAGTATGTTCTTGCCACAGACCTGCCAATTATCAAAGGGAGTCGATCTTCCCATTGATATGAATTTATTTGAATCAATATTGTATTGTTCGTCAAGTGAATATACGCAAATGCCGTCATCATCGATGTTGAAAATTCTTCTCGGATTAACGCACATAAGCTCGATTAGCTGTTCAAGCGTGATTATGCCTTCTTTTACAAGATAGGTGTAAAGCAAAGGAAAAGCGGTTTCAAGCCCCACTATACCCATAAGACTGTCTTTCAATCCTCGGGATTTTTCATCTGCGGAATGAGGTGCGTGATCGGTTGCGATAACATCTATCGTGCCGTCCGAAACAGCCTCAAGTAAGGCGTTGCGATCAAGTGCCGACCGTAACGGAGGATTCATTTTGAAACGTCCATCCTCGCATATGTCATCGTCGCATAACAGTAAGTAATGCGGTGCGGTTTCGGCTGTGACGGGCAAGCCCTTTTTCTTCGCATCACGCAAAAGCTCGACGCTTTCTTTTGTCGATACGTGACATACGTGATAACGACAGCCCGTTTGCCCGACAAGTCGAAGATCTCTTTCGAGTTGCTTGTATTCGCTTGCCGACGATATTCCAATGTGCGAATGAATCGCCGCATACGCACCGTCGTGTATGTATCCGCCGTTAACCAGACTTTCATCCTCGCAGTGTGCCGCTATTATGCCGTTGACTTTACAACACGCAAGCATTGCGGACCTCATTACGTCCTCGTCTTGAACCCCTCGCCCATCATCGGAAAAAATGTACGTAAATTTACGCATTTCCTCAAAGTTTACAAGCTCGCCACTGCTTTTCGTTATCCGTGAGTAGGGAATTACATTTATCACCGCATCACGCTCGATCATATCAAGCTCCTCGGCGATACCTTGCGGCGAATCGGGAGGCGGCTTTAGGTTAGGCATCGCACAAACGGTCGTGTAACCAGCACCCGACGCCGCCCTTGTTCCGCTTGCTATCGTCTCCTTATAAGAAAAACCGGGCTGTCTGAGATGCACGTGCAAATCGACAAGTCCGGGAATGACTATTAAGTTTTGCTTTTTACGAGAGGAAAAGACAGTTTGATCAACAGACGAAAAAAGGGAAGAAGTATCATACGATTTCTTAAACGAACCGTCTTTATACACGTTCATATACATGAATAACGCCCCTTTCTCTAATTCGGTTAATTGTATCAAATCAAACGTCATTTGTCAATACCTTCGGCACAAAAAAATAAATTTTGTTTACTATTTTCATTTTTGATGCCGTAACGGCTCGATTTTATACGCAGGTTGACAAATATGTCCGAATGTGATATTATAACAATGCGTCAAGCCTATTATCGAAACGATTTGTTTGTTTTGTTAAAACCGTTAAACTGGAAGTATGTATGAGATCTAAAAATAATTCAAATACCGAATACCGCATTTGCCTGCTGATAACGATGATCGTTTTCGGAACGGTCGGCATCGTGAGAAGATATCTGCCGCTGTCCTCAGCCACCGTGGCGTTTTTCAGATCGCTTATCGGTACGTTGTTTTTACTGCTGGTCGTGAAAATCAGAAAAATCAAATTGGATTTCGGTAAAATCGGAAAAAGTATATTACCGTTGCTGATCTCCGGCATCTGCCTCGGCTTCAATTGGGTGTTGTTGTTTGAAGCGTATAATTATACTTCGGTTGCGGTGGCAACACTGTGCTACTATTTTTCACCGGCAATAGTTATATTGGCTTCACCGTTCGTTTTTAAGGAAAAAATCAATTTTCGAAAGATTTTGTGTTTGCTCGGACTTGTAGCGGGAACTGCGTTGATATCGGGCGTTGCCTCGGAACAAACGCTTGACGGAGAGCTTAATGGCGTTTTGCTCGCCTTGGGTGCGGCTTGTTTTTATGCCGCATTGACAATGATAAATAAAAAACTCGAAAATGCGGGAACATATGAGAGAACCGTGATCCAACTTGCTACGGCTTGCGTGTTGTTGTTGCCGTATTGTGTATGCACACACGGTATGTCGAATATTAAGCTCACTTTAAGCTCCGTTATACTTATAACGATCTTGGGCGTGTTTCATACGGGGATCGCTTATATGGCATACTTCACTTCGATTTCTCACGTGAATGCTCAAACCGTTGCTTTGTACAGCTATGTCGATCCCGTATGCTCCGTCCTTTGTTCCGCACTTTTGCTTGGGGAGGGAATGACCGCACGACTCCTTGTCGGTACCGTCGTAATACTCCTATCATCGTATTTCAGCGAAAAAACGTAGAACATACAAAAGGCTGTTATGTGCTTAACACATGACAGCCTTTATTCTAATGACGTCTTACTTGCTTTTTGAAGCTTTGTATCTTGTATTGAGCGGCAGTGGTCAAATTGTCGGGTAACAGCTTCGAAAACAGATATCCGAGCTTGATCTGCAATGTCGGTACGATAAATTCCTTTCCCGCATCGACTCCGTTGATGGCGATCTTCGCACATTTTCGTGCAGTCAACCCGGGCAGGGATTCGGAAACGCCCGCTACCGAGTCGAATTCGGTATTTACCGCTCCGGGACACAGAAGAACTACACGTACGGGCTTGCCCCGCTTTTTTAATTCGTAATTGACCGCACGACTGTAGCTGTAAAGATACGCTTTTGAGGCGGCGTACGATGCCATAAGCGGCTCCGACGAGAACGCCGCCGCAGAGCATACGTTGAGTATTACGCCTTTTTTCATCGTTTTTGCGAAAAATCTTGTTATCAAAGATGCTCCGGTCGCATTTACGCTGATCATCTCCAGCTCTTTTTTTATCGGATTTTTATCAAAATCACCGTATAATCCGAACCCGGCCGAATTTACGACGATAGTAATGTTTACATCCGAAAAATACCTGTGAAGCAGTACACAGTTCTTAGGACACGACAAATCCACGCAAAACGGTATCACGGTAACACCTGCTTTTTTGCCGTATTCCTTAAGCTCCGAAAGTCTTTCTCCGCGCCTTGCACACAATATTAAATTATAGCCCCTGTCTATCAATATTTCCGATATTTGTCTGCCTATGCCGGAAGAAGCTCCGGTTATTAATGCGTATTCATTTAACATGATTCCTTTTTAACCTCGTTGATAACGTGCTTGCACAGCTCACGTGCCGAATCGGGACGCTTGATAAGATCGATGTTGGATCTCATGTTTTCAAGCTTTTCGGGAAAACGGAAGCACTGGTAGATCACCTCGTCGAGCGGACACGTGGTTGAAACCCTCATGGCAACACCGTTGTTTGTCAAAAAGTCGGCGTTTCTGTCCTCAATTCCCGGAATTGGATTTACAATAATTATCGGCAACTCTTTTGCAAGTGCCTCGGAAGTCGTCAGTCCTCCGGGCTTCGAAATGAAACAATCCGCAGCGTCCATAAGCTCGTCTATATAATCGACAAAACCCAAACAAAGCGTTTTTTTCTTTAACGTCATGTTGTCGATTCGTTCCTTGGCTTTTTCGTTCCTGCCGCAAACTATGACTAATTGAAAATCCGAATCCACATTATCGAGCTGACTTACCGTGTTCTCGATGTTTCCGAAGCCCATGCTTCCGCTCATCAAAAGAACCGTAAATTTGTCGGGGTCCAGTCCGTGTTTGAGCCGTGCCTCCGCTTTCGGCAACTTGTTTGCGAATTTTGATCTTATAGGTATTCCCAATGGTAAGAGCTGCTTTTGACGAAAGCCCTTTTTCTTCATTTGTACGTCGAGTAATTCGTTTGCCGTCACTATGTAGGAAAAGCTCGTCGCTTCCTCCCAAAACGGATGAGCCGCAAAATCCGTCACTATGCCGTAGGTCGGACAGTAAACTCCGTACTTTGAGTTGACAACGTCAAGCAGTACGGCAGCAAAGCAATGTGTTGCGATTATGGCATCGGGCGAATACTCGCACAGATATTTGTACATTTTTTTGGCAATTAAAGCGTTGGACATACGTACCGTCGATTTGTCATCTTGTATCTTTTTTCTGTTTTCAAGACGGCGATAGACAGAGGCGTAAGGCTTTTTCAGACGCTTCGTCGCCGCAAGATAGCCACTGTCGACCGTTTTTCCGAGTATTTTGCTTATATATTCAAATGTATCCAGTATATCACAGGTTACTCCCTGCTGTGCAAAACAATCTTGTAATGCCTTTGCGGTGGAATTGTGACCCTCACCGGCGGTTATCGAAAGAATCAGTATTTTCATGCTTCTGTTTCCGTGTCGGTGTTCTCGGAGCTTCCCCGCACGTTAATATCCCGCTTGACATAACCCATCAGCTTAACATTGTCGCGGTGATAAGCCTTCGGAGGGGAATCGGGTGAAGACGAAAGACGAACCTTTACTATGGCGGTAAGCGGCGAAATTTCGGTGACCACACCGTCACCGTCGGGAGTGCGTACAAGCGAATCGACTTTCGGTGTCTTTTTGATCTCTTCTTCGTAAATATCATGCTCGTATCGTAGGCAACACATGAGTCTGCCGCAGGTGCCGGAAATTTTAACGGAGTTGAGCGACAAATTCTGCTCTTTCGCCATTTTTATCGTTACTTGAACGAAGTCGTTCAAAAAACTCTTGCAACAAAAGGGTCTGCCGCAGACACCTAAGCCTCCGAGCATTCTCGCCTCGTCGCGTATTCCGATCTGCCTAAGCTCTATCCTTGTCTTGAACGACGAAGCGAGATCTTTTACAAGCTCTCGAAAGTCGACTCTGACCTCGGAGGTGAAATAAAATAACAGCTTTGAATTGTCAAAGGTGTATTCCACCTGTACCAATTTCATGGGAAGCCCGTGTTTTTCGATCAGCTTCTCGCAGACCTCGAATGCTTCACGCTCCTTTAATTCGTTTTCGCGGCGGTGAAGCATATCGCTTTCGGTGGCACTGCGTATTACCTTGCGTAACGGTAATACAACTAAAGCTTCATCTACTTTCATGTTTGCTTGACTTACCGTACCTAATTCAAGTCCTCGTGCCGTTTCGACGATAACACAGCTATCGACGGGATATTGAACGTCTGTAGGATCGAAGTAGTACATTTTTCCGCCGCTTTTGAATTTTACACCGATGACCTCGTATTCCGCAGGTGCGGGTGCTGCTGATTCGTTGATCGCCGGCTGTTCAACTATCATCGGTTGATCGCCGAAATCGGTGTAGGTGATATTTTCAACTACGACCTTGCTCATGTCTACCATGGCTTCGGGGACGTCAAGTAACGGTGTCGTGTATTTTTGACGCACCTTTGTGGCAACGCCTTGATCGCTTTCGTGCATGCGTGCCATGCGGTAAGGACGCTTAATGTATTTCGGTTTGTAGTTGCTGCTGTATTCTGACATATTAATACCTTTCAATATGTTATCCGCCGCCCGCTGTCGAACGACGAAAACGAAAATTTTTTTCTTAAACGAATACGGGTGTTCGGTCTAAGCCTTGTATTTGCGATCCCATATGCGAGATGCGTAATCGGTGTAGGTCAAAGCAGGACGAGTTGCCGTTTTCGAGGACGATATCGCTTCGGATATGATATCCGATATGGATAAAACGGAATGTAATGATATGCTCGCCGCATATTTTTCCGCTTCGGCGGTACTTTCGAAAAACATAAATTCGAAATCGTCTGCCGTTTTGTATAATGCAATGTCCCTGAATGCGGAAAGCAATTGTACATAGGCATCGTAAAATTCCGTGCTTTTTTTGAAAAGTTTGTGGTGACATATTACAAATTCAAACTTGCTCTGCGAGAATAATAGCAGATCCAGTAATTTTGCGGCGTTGCTCTCTGAACTGTCCGAACCCTTTTCACCCTTGAGCAGTGATATCGCCGTGCCTAAATTCCCGTTGCACCTTTGCACTGCATCGCTTGTTTTTGCGTCGCTTTCGCGAAGCTTATCCTTGAGATAACCGAATATCTCCGTGTCGTCAAGCCGTGATGTGCTTATCACTGTACAGCGTGACATTACCGTGGGCAGTATCGAGGCAGTGTCGGTCGTTATTATAAAAAAATATACGTTCGGCGGCGGTTCTTCAAGTAATTTTAAAAGTGCGTTTTGTGCCGCAGGTTGCATAAGCTCCCCTTGCTCGATAATATAAGCCTTGAACGGCAGATCGTTCGGCTTGTAGTATATGGTATCGTAGATCGCCCGTACGGCAGATACGGGAATGTATACTCTGCCGTCCGGCTTCTTTATCGTGTATATGTCAACACACGTCTTTGATAGTATTTTCAGGCAAAACTCGCATTCGCCGCACGGCACATCGTGATTGTCACAGCAGGCGGCGGCAAGAACATTGTAAACGAGCGTTTTTCTTCCGCTTCCGATGTCACCGCTTATAATGTAGCTGTGCGAAAGCCCGTTTTCGGAAAGCCTTGCCGAAAAATATTTTTTGTTGTCCTCGTTTCCGAGCCATGTCGGAAATATATAATTCTTCATTCCGTTACCGTTGAAATGCGGTCTACGCCGCATATAAGCATCATGTCCCGCATTTTTTTGTTAATACGTACTCCCGGAAGAATATACGGTATACCGGGTGGATACGAATATTTCATTTCCGCCGAAAGCTTGCCGATACACTTGTCCGCAGAAAGCGTTTCGACGCTCGAAAACATTACGTCGCAAAGCGGAAGCTCCGGCTTGAAGCAATCGTCAAATGATAATTCCGCATGACCCTTGTGCGATGCCTCGCTTGCGGTTGCGTGAAAAGAAACAAGTGCATTCGATAAAGACATAAATTCGTCAAGTGTGTTCCGAACAGAGGGAATGAGTATCAAATCAGACTCATCGGAAAATTCGCAGTAAATGCTTTTCGATATGAGATACCTCTCGACTTCCCTCATGTCAATTCCGCTTCTCGAGGAAATGACCAAACGATATGGATCGTATACGGGAAAAGTAACTCGGTAAAAGTCGGAATCCGAGAGGGAAGAAACGAACGATTCGATATTGTTTTTTAAATCGTATAATGCTTTTTTTCCGTCTTCGCACATATATTCTATTCCCGTACCGACAGAGCAGGCAATAAGATACGACGGAGAGGTCGAACCGAAGATGCGAATACCCTCAAGCAGTTCGTGCGTGTTAAGCTCGCAACAGCTGTGAAGCAATGCACCGCCGGTAAGTACGGGCAAGGTCTTGTGGAGAGAATCGATTGTGAGATCCGCACCCGATTCGTTCGGGTGTAGGTGTTCATCGGAAAAAGCCAAATGCGAGCCGTGTGAATCGTCAACTAACAGTCGGCAGGAGTATTTTTTACATAATGCCGAATAGTAAGCGATATCGTACATTCGCCCGTAATAATCGGGTGAGGTAAGTACGACAGTGTATCTTTCTGTTTTAAGCAACTGTTCAATATCGAATTTGTCGGTGAAAAACGTTACATCGGCACGGAGCAGGGCTAAAGCGTTGATTACCGACTTGTGACAACTTACATTGACGAGAAAAGGCAGGGAAAAATGCTTTTTCGCACAGTATAATGCACTTTGCAAACAAAGCGTCGCTCCGCCACAAGATATTATACTCGAATTTGAAGAAAATACATCGGAAATAAATTCAAGCTGATTTTGAACAAAGCCGCCGATCTTCGGCGAATACAGATTGTCGGTAGCATCAAGCTCAGTTACATCGTACTTGAATACGTTATCACCGAAATCACGGATATTACGCCCCTTATGCCCCGGCATATGAAACCTTATCGGCGAGGAATCAACATATTCTCCGATGCCGTTGAAAATATATTCCATTTAATGCCTTATTAAGAAAAAATAAACTACAATGAACAGTAAAATGTGTAATAAGATCGCCAAAGGTAATCCCAGCATGAAGTTCTTGTGACGTGTTTTGTGACGGATAGTCAGCATAGTAATGTACATTGCCAATGCACCGCCGAATAATGCCACAAAAAACAAAGTCTGCTCCGAAATACGATTGGAATGTCCCATGTGTGATATCGATTTGTCGTAAACGGTCAACAGTATAGCTGTTATCGAAATGACTGCAAAATAGACGAAAACATAGTGAAAAACGGTCATAATGCTACTCCTCAGGTGGATCGATCACTGCTTGAATTTTTGTTGATAATGCTTGCGTGTACGACGGCATCGTTGCCGAATCTTTCTTTCAGGAAATCGACGGTTTTGTCGAGCTTGTCGGACCTGATCTCGTTTTGACCGCTGTCGAACGCCGAAAGCTGTATATGTGCGTTGCTCTCGCACAACGAGGAAACCGACAACGTCATCGCCCGTATCGGTTTCGATGCGAGCTTGTATCTGTCGATAAGAGAAATCGCCGCAGAAAACAATGTACGTGAGGAACACGACGGCGTAAGCTTCAACTGCCGCTGAACGGTCTTTAAGTCGGGATATTTTATGGAAACCGAAACGGTCGAACAGCTTAAACCGTTTGACCTGAGCCGATAACCGACTTCCTCGGTCAAAAGCATGAGCGACGCTTCAATGTCGTATTTTGTCGTAAGATCATAGGGAAATGTGTTACCGGAGCTGATGGACTTTATCTCTTTTTCGGAATAGTATGAGCTTACCTCGTTATCGTCGATCCCGTTTGCGTAATCGTGAATAGTTCCTCCCAGCTTTCCGAGCTTACGAAGAAGAACACTTCGGTCGAATGCGGCAAGCTGGCCGACGGTTCGTATCCTTAATTCCGCCAAGATTCTTTCGGCACTTTGACCGACGCACAGCAACGAGGATACGGGCAGAGGATGCACTATGGAACGAAATTCATTCGGCTCGATCTTTGTGGTCGCATTCGGTTTTTTGTAATCCGAACCGAGCTTCGCCGTCGATTTGTTGAACGATACTCCGATCGATACGGTCAACCCAAGCTCGCTTTCCACACGCTTTCGTATGTCGTCGGCGAATTTTGCGGCACCGACGTAAGATACGTCGGAGGTGAACAGATGCAGAGAATGCGTTATGTCAAGCCATGATTCGTCGATCCCGAACGGCTCGACAAGATCCGTGTATTCGAGATATAACCCGTTTAACAGACGGCTGTATTTCGTGTATTCGCCGTGCGACGGCGGCACTATTACGAGCGACGGACATTTTCTCTTGGCGGAAACGACGGTTTCGGCGGTTTGTATTCCGCACGCTTTCGCAAGCTCGTTCTTTGCCAAAATTATTCCGTGACGACTTGACAGATCACCGCCCACAGCCATAGGCACATTCCTTAAATGCGGTTTTTTTATGCATTCCACGGAGGCGAAAAACGAATTTGCGTCAATGTGCAATATGATCCTGTTATCCATACGATAATTATATAATATTCATCGAAAAAAGTCAATAAGCATCTGTTAATTTTGTGTCCGATTGCGTTCGTTTTTTACAACGAAAAGAGAAATTACGGAAATCATGGCGAGAAGCGAGCCGAGCGAAAAATAGATTTTTTCAAAATCGGTCTGCCGCCCCGATATTTCTATGACCCCCTTTACAATACAGCCGAAAACGAATGTCGCAACCGAAGCGTTCCAAAGATTGAAAGCCAAACGGTTTACCGCTTCGTGCAATTTCAATAAGTAGATCACAAGCGGTATAAGGCATGACATCGTAAGCGGAAACAAAAACATATATCGCATATGCAGCGAATATTGCCCGTAGCCGAAATGAGTGTAGATCGCATTGAATATGATAAGAAAAACCGAACACGCCGCAGAAATCGAAATTTGAAATCTCAGCCTACGACGCAATTTATTCTCTGCCGATGTAAACAATGTCCGAAACGTTCCTTTCATCATAATATCCGTGAGTGGTGGGGAAATTTACTACCTTACCCTTGAACCACATCGTAGCCGAGCCGCCGCCGTCAAGATTGTATGCCGTCGTGCAACCGATATCTTTCATGACCGTCGCAAGCGAATACAGCGAAAGTCCCTTGCTCTCGCTCGTTCTTCCGTCCGATACGAGAAATACGTAATGAAGCGTGTCGATGTATCCTAAAGCACACCTCGGATTGCTGGTCATCGCAACGCCTACCTCGTCATTTTGTCCGACGGAGATATCGCCGTCTTTTATAAGTGTCGGACCGAATGCGAAAAGCTGATATGCTCCGTTTGAAAGCAATTGCTCGGCACTTATATTTTTTTCGTTGATTATCCCGAACGTACCGTTGCGGTAAACCACAAGATCGTCGTTGTCGGTGTCTTTTCGTACACTCGTGCGATATGCAACACCGTTTTTTATAACGTAGCCCGCACTGTCGGCTCCGTAATAATCACCGTTCACGGCAAGTATCGCATTATTGTTTT
>CAZCJU010000022.1:0-22225 GCA_964498965.1 uncultured Lachnospiraceae bacterium | reverse complement strand
CACCACACGGTTGATTTTCGCAAGCTCGTCCATAAGATTTTTCTTATTATGAAGTCTGCCCGCCGTATCGATTATAAGCACATCCGCATTTTTCGACTTTACCGCCGCTACGGCATCATACACGACGGATGCGGGATCGGAGCCTTCCGTATGCTTGATTATATCTACTCCGACACGACCTGCCCAAATATCGAGCTGATCTATAGCTGCCGCACGGAATGTATCGGCGGCGGCAAGCACCGTTTTTTTGCCGTTTTGCTTAAGGTTATTCGCTATTTTCGCTATTGAGGTGGTCTTTCCGACACCGTTTACGCCTATAACGAGAATTACGGAGGGCTTCGAATCGAGCTTCAGCGGCTCGCTTTCGCCGATCATATCCGTTATTATCGTTTTAAGTTCCCCATAGACCTGCATACTGTCTGTGATCTTATCGGCTTTTACCTTATACCTGAGCTTATCGAGTATTTCCTCGGTAGCACCGACTCCGACATCGGCGGTTATAAGTATTTCCTCAAGCTCCTCGAACAGCTCCTCGTCAACGGAACGCATATTTATAAACAGGTCTTTCACCTTACCGAAAAGTGCGTCCTTTGTTTTTGAGAGTCCTTGCTTAAGCTTGTCAAAAAACCCCATATCAATTCAACCTTCCTATTTTCTGTTCTATTTCGTCCACATTTACGCTAAGCACCTTTGATATGCCCTTTGTCTGCATCGTGACGCCGTACAGCATATCCGCCGATTCCATAGTACCTCGGCGGTGAGAGATAAGAATAAATTGTGTCGTGCTTTTGCACTCCGACACATATCTGCCGAATCTGTCCACGTTCACCTCATCGAGTGCCGAATCTATCTCATCGAGCAAAATAAACGGGGTCGGGTTCACATTTATCAATGCGAAATAAAGTGCTATTGCGACAAACGATTGTTCACCGCCCGACAAAAGTGACAGACTTTTGATTATCTTTCCGGGAGGTGCGGCATTTATCTCTATGCCCGTATTCAGCACGTCCTCGGGATCTTTCAATATTAGCTCCGCACTTCCGCCGCCGAACAAGTGAACGAAAACCTTTTTGAACTGTCCGTTTATCCTGTCGAATGCGTCGAGAAACGCCGTTTTCATTTCCCCCTGTGCCTTGAATATAACTCCCTCAAGCTCGGCTTGCGATTTTTCCAGGTCGGCTATCTGTCCGCTCATAAAGTCATATCTTTCCCTGACGGCTTTATACTCATCTATTGCGTTGACATTGACCTCGCCCAAGGCACGAAGTTTGTTTTTCAGCTCGGTCTGATGCTTTGCAGTTTCGCTTCTTTGAGCGGCGGTTATTTCGGGATAATTCTTCTCGGCGGCAAGCTCTTTCGCCTCGGCGTAGGTCAGTTCGTAATTTTCGTTCAGGAATGCGACGAGCTTTATTTTTTCGTTTTCGGCATTATTCAGCCTGTTTTCCGCCTGCGTATACTCTCGCAAAAGCAATTCCCTGCTTCTGCTTTTTTCCTTTTCGTCATTACGTGCCTTGCTCAGACGTGCTTCTATGTTTCCACCGTCGGAATTAAGCCGTGCGATCTGCGTTTTTAATTCCGATATCTGCCTGTCGTATTCTCCCACGGCTTCATCGCCCGACCGAGTGAAGATCATATTTTCTTCGAGCTTTTTTTCGATGAAACATTTTTTGTTTTTGCTCTCATCGACCTGATTCCGTACTTCTTCTCTGCTTTCCGTCAAAAGTCGGCAAACGGAGGTTACTTGTGATATCTCTCCGTCAAGTCCGCTGAGCCTTGCAAGTAGTTCGCTTCCGAGCCGTCTGTGATCTTCCTGCAATTCGTTTCCGTCCGCTATTTGCTTTTCGGTTTCGGCAAGCGTTTTTTCAAGGGCGGTTATTTCGTTTTCCGTTCTTTTCAGTTCGATCTCGCCCTTGCTTCTGAGTTCTTTGCGTTCGTTATCCGACCTTTCCCGGTCAAGTGCCGAATTTTTCAATTCCTCGATGCGTGCAAGCTCTTCGTTATATTGATTTTGCAATATATTATACTGTAGCCGCTCTTGGTTCAGCAACGACGACAGTATCGTTACGTTTCCCTCTTGCTTTGTCTTTTCCTCGGCGAGGCTTTTCGATTCGTTTTCCTTTTCGGATATCAGTTTTTCGATACGCACCCCGTCGTTTTTCAGCTTTTCGATGTTTTCGGTAAGTTTTTCGAGTTCCGCACTGCGTGACAGTATTCCCGAGTCCGTTCTGCTGCTTCCTCCCGTGAACGAGCCGCCCGCATTTATCTGCTGACCGTCGAGCGTGACGATCTTTATTTTATATCCGTATTTTTTCGCAAACACCGCCGCCTTATCTATATCGGTAAACACGACTGTTCGTCCGAGCAGGTTTTTCACTATATCGGCGAATTTATCATCGCATTCGACAAGCTCGGAGGCAATGCCGACAAAACCGTCGGTTTTTGACAGTTCCTGCGTATTATATGACAGGTACTGCGGTTTTATCGTCGATATCGGATAAAAAGTACAGCGTCCGGCGTTATTCTTCTTCAGGCAATTCATTGCCGCTTTTGCCGCCGCCTCGTTTTCGACGACTATATTCTGCATTGCCGCACCGAGCGAGGTTTCTACCGCTGTCGCATATTCTCGTCTTACGGAAATAAGCATTGACACGGGTGCGTATATTTTATCGCACACCCGCCCGTCCTTATTTCTTATTCTTCCCGCCTTATACTCGTCCATTACGAATTTAACGCTGTGGGAATAGCCCTCGAAAAGCTCTGCCATTCTTCGCAGATTATCGGCTCTGTGCGAAAGCGTTGACGTTTTAACGTAATTATCCGATCGTTCGCTTTTGAGTTTTTCCGTTTCGTCGTTAAGCGAGTAAAGCTTGCTCGCAAGCGAATTCAGAACGTTTTTTCTTTGATCCAGCTGTTTTTCGTACTCTTCGCACGTCCGTTTTGCTCCCGCAAGCTTTTTTTCTATCCGAGCGGTATTTTCCGAAAGCTCCGTCTGTTTTTTTAGCAGTTGTTCTTCCTGTTCCGCCTGTGCCTTATCGGTCGTATCAAGCACGGTGAGTTTTATACGTTGTTCCGTTTCGTTTTTCTTCAGTTCGGATATTCGGGCGGTCAAGCAGTCCGCTTTTTTACTCAATTCTTCAAGCTGTGCTGTGATCTCATCGTATTTTTTCCGTTGCGAAGCCGTTTGAATATTTACGTTTTCCCTTTCGAATTTCAACGTATCGAGCAATGAGCGTTTTTCGTTTTCCGCAGCTGTTGCGTTTTCCAGCTTCAGCTCAAGCTCTTCGATCGACGACAAAAGCTCCGCCAGTGAAGTCTTTAAATGTTCGCTTTGTGCTTTTACCTCTATAACTCTCGTGCCTTTTCCGTTTCTTATGTCATTCAATTCATTCAGCTTGTCGTTTGCACATTCCGTTTCACGCTTGTTTTGCTGTGACATTTCAAACAGCTTTTCGGTCTTTTCTTCGATATCGGCAAGCTGTTGTGTGGCCTGCTCAAGCTCGCTTTTATATAACTCGTAGGTACCTCTCAATTTTGCCGTATTTTCTGTACTTTGTGCCATATCGTAAAGCCAAAGAGAGATATCGACCTGCTTTTTTTCATCATAAAGCACAAGATATTTTCTTGCCTTTTCGCTTGCCTTTTCGAGCGGCTGAATGCGTGATTCCAGCTCACCCGCTATATCGCATATTCTCGTCAGATTTTCGTTCACGCCCTTCAGCTTTTTCTCAGCCTCGTCACGTGAAAATTTAAAGCGTGATATTCCCGCCGCTTCCTCGAAAACGTTTCTTCTGTCCTCGCTTTTTTGCGAAATTATTTCGGCGATCTTACCCTGTCCGATAACGGAATAGCCGCCCCGGCCTATACCCGTATTCATAAACAGCTTATGTATATCCTTAAGCCTTACCGCTTTACCGTTTATCAGATAATCGCTGTCACCGCCCCTGAAGTAACGTCGTGTAACGGTGACCGTATCGTAATCTATGTCAAGTCTGTTATCGGGAGAGGAATTATCCAATGTCAGCGAAACCTGTGCATAAGAGCTTGGTTTTTTCGTTTCACAGCCGCCGAATATCACGTCCTCCATTTTCGTTCCTCGGATATTTCTCGAGGACACCTCGCCGAGGACCCAACGCACTGCGTCGGCGATATTCGATTTTCCGCTTCCGTTCGGTCCTATGACAACGGTTATTCCTCGGTCGAAAGACAGCACGGTCTTATCCGGAAATGATTTAAAGCCTTGAAGCTCTATTGATTTTAGGTACATTCTCTCCCTCCTTTACTATTTTTATCTCGTATCTTTCGAGTGAATCGTCCTCGACTGTTTTTATCTTTTCGAAGCCGTACAGCTTTTTCAGCTTTTCCTTATTTTCGCCTCTTATGCCCACCGCATGAGAAACACAGCCTTTTTTAACCGCAAGTACAAGCTCTCGAGGCTTTTCGTCGAGGCTTTCAAGCTTATCCCGGATCAGCGAAAGAAATATTTCGCTTTCCGCTCTTTCGCCGACGCTCTCGTCATAATCTCCGAATGCGATATCATTGCCGCTCGTAAGTCCCTCCGAAGCGGAAAGTCCAACTCTAAGCACCTTTACCCCGTGCGATATGAATATTTTTTTTACCTCTGCCGCACGATGAACGGCTTCGTCGCACGATGTGACAACATACTCTCCGTTTTTCGCCATTTCCGCAAGGCGTGTATCCTTAAATACGACGGTCGGATAGATTCTCGCACCGTCCGCATTGCAAGAACATATATCGAGTGCCGTTTGCTTCTCGTTCTCGAAAGTCGATTCGGGGAGAGAGGTCATCATTTGTCCCACAAGTTCGAATCCCGCATTTTTCACCGCTCGCATTGCATTCAAAGCACATTCCGAGCTGTGTCCCCTTCCGGACGCTTTAAGCACTCTGTCGCTGGTGCTTTGTATTCCCAGTTCAATGCTTTTCATGCCGTATTGAGCCAAAACGGAAAGGATCTCGTCGTTTATATAATCGGGACGTGTCGAGCAACGCAAGGAGGACACTCTGCCGTTGTCGATATATTCCTTGCCGAGCTTCAACAAAGCAATCATATCGTCCCTGTCTATACCGGTAAACGAGCCTCCGAAAAAAGCTATTTGTACCTCTCTGTCATCCAATGTACTCAAAGCCGTGTCTATCTGTTCTCTCACTCGCTCGAATTCGAAGCCTCTCTGCCCGGTTATACGTCGCTGATTACAGAAAACGCACTCGTTTTTGCACCCCATATGCGGAATGAATATCGGAATATTTGCGTGTTTTTTCATTCTTCGTCTTTTATCACTCCGAAAAGCAACAGTGCCGCTCTTGCCGCCGCCTGCTCCGCCGCACGTTTTGTTTTTCCCGAGCCGGAACCTACGGTATTCGATCCTAACACCGCATCGACGAAAAACACCTTATCGTGATTAGGTCCTTCCTCTCCCGTAAGGACATAAGAAAGCTGTTCTCCCGGTGTTTCCTGAACGAATTGCTGCAGCATCGTCTTATAATCGCAGCTGTGCTTGGGCGACAGCTGTTTTTCTATTTGCGGGATTATCAATTTATAAAGAAATTCCGCCGCCGAGCTACGTCCGCCGTCTATGTATATTGCCGCAAGGAATGCTTCGAAGGCATCTGCCAAGATCGATTTTCTTCCCCGACCGTTATTTTGTTCCTCGCCTCGTCCGAGCAGGAGAAAATCACCGAGTCGGATCTGATTTGCCAAAATATACAGTGTTTCCTCACAGACCACGGCGGCACGTGTCTTTGTAAGTTCGCCCTCCGGCAGATCGGGATATTTGAAAAACAAATATTCGCTGACGAGGATACTTAAAACCGAGTCACCCAAAAATTCAAGTCGTTCGTTGCACTCGTTCAGCTGTTTTTTTCCATGCTCGTTTGAATACGACGAATGTGTCAGTGCGATTTGAAGATAATCGGTCTTTTTAAAATGATAACCGCTGTATGAATAAAGATGCGTCAAATCGGAATCGTACATTTTATTACCTACTGTAATTTATTTTGCGATTTTTTGTGCGATAAGCTCCGTCACTCCGAGCCGGGCATATTCGCTTGCTTTTATTATTGCGTTTTTAACTGCGACGGCGTCCGAATTGCCGTGAGCTTTTATAACGGGCTTACTTATGCCTATAAACGGGGCTCCGCCCGTATCGGACGAAGAAAAACGTTTTTTCATATCGCGGAGCGAATCTTTCAAAAACAACGCCGAGAATTTGGCGGCGGGATTTGCCGTAAGCATTTCTTTAAGTGTCGAGAACAGCATAGAGCCTATTCCCTCGGTATATTTAAGGATTATATTGCCCGTAAAACCGTCGGTCACCACGACATCGCATTTACCGAACGGAATGTCCTTGCCCTCTATATTTCCGATAAAATTCAAATCGGAGTTTTTAAGCAATCTGTATGCGTCCGCAACGGCAGGTGTACCCTTATGCTCCTCCGTACCGTTATTCAGGAGTCCCACGCTTGCGTTTTCCGTTCCGAACATACATGAATAATATACCGCTCCCATAACGGCAAACTGTTCCAAAAGCTCCGCACCGGCGATCGTATTCGCACCCGAATCGAGCAGAAGCACGGGCTTTTTCAAAGGAAGCACGGTCGCTATTGCGGCACGGCGTACGCCCTCTATCGGTTTAACTATGACCGTTGCACCGCTGAACAACGCACCGGTGTTTCCGGCACTTACCATGGCATCCGCTTCACCATCCGCAAGCATTTTCAAGCCCTTTGCCATGGAAGAATTTCTTTTTGTACGTAGCACGTCTGTCGGGTGATCCTCCATTGTGATCACCTCGTCTGCGTGTACGATCGATATTCTTGATTTATCGGCTTTTTTATATGCTTCGTTTTCCTCGACGGCTCCTCGGTCGCCGACAAGTATTATTTCTCCGTCTATCTCATCAAGTGCCGATACCGCCGCATTTATAAATTCGCTCGAGGGGTTATCCGCACCCATTATATCGAGTATTATTTTCATAACCAAAATCTGCCTTTCAATTCGTTTGCGTATTCGACGGCTCGTTGACTTATTCTGTCGATCCTCGCTTTTTTGCCGCCTTTTACTCTTTCCGTCAACGGTGCGATTATTCCGAAATTCGCATTCATCGGTTGAAAATTGTCGTTTTGCATCGCAACATAGCGAGCCATAGCACCTATTTCGGACACATCGGACGGAACGAGCGGTTCTTCGCCCAACGCCACAGCCGCCGCATTTCTGCCGGCAAGCAGGCCCGACGCCGTCGATTCGATATATCCCTCAACGCCCGTTATTTGACCGGCGAATAAGATATTCGGATATTTTTTCATTATGTACCCGGGATCGAGAAGTTGCGGTGAATTTATGAAGGTGTTTCTGTGCATAACGCCGTACCGCAAAAATTCGGCATTCGAAAGTGCCGGGATCATGCCGAACACTCTTTTCTGCTCTCCGAAAGTCAAGTGCGTCTGGAAGCCGACGATATTGTACATACTTCCCTCTTTATTTTCGCTTCTGAGCTGTACTGCGGCATACGGCATTTTGCCGCTTATCGGATCGACAAGTCCCACGGGCTTCAGCGGTCCGTACAAAAGCGTATCGATTCCCCGCTTTGCCATTACCTCGACGGGCATACAGCCCTCGAACACCTTGGGATCGTTTTCGAACTCATGGAGTTTAGCCTGCTTTGCATTGACAAGCTCGTTCCAAAACGCCTCGTATTCCTCTCTGTTCATCGGGCAGTTTATATATGCCGCCTCGCCCTTTCCGTATCGGCTTGCAATAAACGCTCGGCTCATATCGACGCTTTGAGCGGACACGATCGGAGCGGCAGCATCGAAAAAGTGAAGATAATCCGCACCCGTAAGCTCGCCTATTCGACGTGCGAGCTTTTCCGAGGTAAGAGGACCTGTTGCTACGACCGTTATCTCGTCAAGTGCGATATTGTCAACCTCTTTCGTTATGACCTCGATATTTTCGTCGCATTTTATCTTTTCGGTGATATATTTCGAAAATTTTTCACGGTCAACGGCAAGAGATGTTCCCGCAGGTACTCTGCAAGCGTCTGCCGCTTCCATGACAAGTGAGGACAATGTACGCAATTCGTATTTAAGCACTCCGACGGCATTATACAACTCGTCCGAGCGTAGCGAATTAGAACATACAAGTTCCGCAAAGTCGGGGGAATGGTGTGCAGGCGAGTATTTATGCGGCTTCATTTCGTAAAGTCTGACTTTTACGCCGCAACGGGAGGCGGCAAACGCCGCTTCGCAACCCGCAAGTCCCGCACCTATAACATTAATATATTTCATTTCGGTAAATATTTATTTTTTGCACTCCGGGCATTCGCCGTTCAGGCATACAAGCTCGCCTGTATTTTTCTTTTCGAACAATGTACATTTGCACGACGGGCATTTGCTTTCGCTCGGTGCATACGATGTGGAAAAATTACATTTCGGATAATTCGAACAAGCATAGAACACGTTTTTTCCGCGTCCGTGCTTTTTGACCACCGTACCGCCGCAAAGGGGGCAAGCCGCACCTGTTTCATCGGCTTTCGGCATCGTATTTTTGCATTTCGGGAAATTCTCGCACGCATAAAATTCTCCGTATTTGCCGCTACGTAACAGCATCGTTCCGCCGCACGCCGTACATTTGATATCGGTTCTGACCGGCTCCGCCAACGGTGTCGTTATCACTTTTCCGTTCTTATCGAGTCTTTTCGTATTTTTACATTTCGGGTAATTCGGGCAGGCGGCGAATTTTCCGTATCTACCGTTTTTGATGACCATAACCGCACCGCATTTTTCGCAAACTATATCCGCACTTTCCTCGTCGTATTTGTACACGGTATCGGCAGAGCTTTTTTCGGCTTTTTCAAGCTCGGTCTTAAAATCGCTCCAAAAGCTCGATAAAACTCTTTCGTAGGTATCCTCACCTCTTGCGATACTGTCCAAATCATTTTCCATATTCGCCGTAAACTTATAATCGACGATATTTGCGAAGTTATCGCTCATAAGCTTAGTGGTGACCTCTCCGAGAGATGTCGGAACGAGGGTCTTTCCCACACGCTTTACGTAATCTCTCGCAACTATCGTTGTTATTATCGGTGTGAATGTTGACGGGCGTCCTATTCCCATTTCCTCGAGAAATTTAATGAGTGACGCTTCGTTATACCTTGCCGGAGGCTCTGTAAAATGTTGCAGCGGTTTGAGTTCTTCAAGCGTCAATACATCCCCGCTTGCCATTTGAGGAAGCTTTACGCCTTTTCCGTCCTCTTCCTCGTCCTCGACCTCGTACACTGCCGTATAGCCCTTGAATCTTACCGTATATCCGCCCGCACGATAATCGTATTTACCCGCTTTTATCTCCGCACTTACGGTATCAAGCTCACAGCTTGCCATTTGGCTTGCCGCAAACCTGTCCCATATAAGCTTATACAGCTTATACTGATCGGACGACAGCTTATCCCTAATTTTTTCGGGCGGGAAACGACAGCTTGACGGTCTTATAGCCTCATGTGCGTCTTGAGCTCCGCTTCTCGTTTTGAAGGCACGTGCCTTTGCGGGCAGATACTTTTCTCCGTATCTCTGACCTATATAGGCTCTCACGTCCTCTATCGCACTTTCCGAAACTCGCAACGAATCAGTTCTCATATACGTTATGATACCCTGTGTGCCGCCCAATTCACTGCCTAAATTTATTCCCTCATAAAGTTCTTGTGCCGTTTTCATCGTTTTTTGCGAACGAAAATTCAGCTTTTTGCTTGCTTCCTGTTGCAATGTCGAGGTAATAAACGGCGGCTGCGGATTTTTCATTCGCAAGCTTTTTTTTACGTCGCTTATAACGAACGTCGAGCCTTTTATCTCGTCGGATACTTTTTCCGCATCTTCGGTGCGGTTTATTTCCGTTTTAACTCCGTCGATACCGTAAAATTTCGCCGTAAGCTCTTCTCCGTTTTTTGTTTTCAGCAATGCGTCGATGCTCCAATATTCCTTCGGGACGAAAGCTCTGATCTCGTTTTCTCTGTCAACTATTATTTTCGTGGCAACGGACTGAACTCTGCCTGCGGACAGACCGCTTTTCACCGTATGCCACAGAAACGGACTCAATTTATAACCGACGATCCTATCGAGCATTCGCCGTGCCTGCTGTGAATTAACGAGATTCATATCGATCTCTCTCGGATTCTTTATCGCATTTTTGATCGCATCTTTGGTCACCTCGTTAAAGGTCACTCTTTTTGTTTTCGAAGCGTCGCAGTCAAGTGCGGTCGCCAAGTGCCACGATATTGCTTCTCCCTCCCGGTCGGGGTCTGTTGCGAGAAATATCTGATCGGCTTCTTTAGCCTCTTTACGCAAATTCGCTATAAGTTCGGAGCGGCTTCTTATGTTGATGTAATTCGGTTTAAATCCGTTTTCTATATCGATGCCGAGCGTGCTTTTCGGCAGATCTTTCACATGGCCCTTAGATGCCACTACCTTATAGCCGCTGCCCAAGTAGCCTTTTATAGTACCTGCCTTTGCAGGTGATTCGACAATTACGAGCTTTGACATTTATTCTTTCTTCTCCTGAATAAGCTTTGCCGTATAAAATCCTCCCGGCAAGGAGGTAACGTATCCTCTGACCTCGAGCTGGACAAAGGCACGTATGGCGGTATTACGCTCCATTCCCTTTTCGACGAGCATATCGGCGATCACAAGTCCGTCCGAAAGAATGGTTTCATATGCGATCCGTTCGTCGCCGTACAAGCCGTCGGGTGGTCTTACATTTCGTTTTGAGTTGAGCGAAAGCACTTTTTTACCGCTTTCGATGGGCTTTTCGTAGCCGGACATATAATACTTCTTCTTTGATACGTTTTGAGCGGATATTCTGTGCGGGAACGTCATATCGTAGCCCGCCAAAAAATCAAAAACGTCGAGTGCGGGCTTGGCATTCAGCTGAAGCAACGAATTCGATCCGGCACACATCGGATTTATCGGCGTACCCGGTACGACGTACACCGGCTTGCCCTGCAGTTCCGCATAGCTTGCCGTTATCAACGCTCCGCTTCCCACCGGTGCTTCGACCACGACCACCGCTCTCGAAAAGCCTGCGATAAGTCTGTTTCTCACCGGAAAATTATCTCTGCTCGGAGCGGAGCCGGGAAAATATTCGGAAATGATCGCACCATGTTCCCGTACTCTGTCGTACAATATGGAATTTTCTCTCGGATAAACTCCGTCTACGCCGTTACCCAATACGGCTATCGTTTCACCGCCGCCGTCAATAGCACCCATATGACACATCGAATCTATACCTACGGCAAGACCGCTTACGACTATAGCACCAGCCGCTGCGGCGTTGAAAGCAAAACGGTGAGCGACGAATTTACCGGTATCGCTCATATCTCTCGTACCCACCATTCCGATCGCCACGTTGTCGTCCAAATTCGGAATATATCCTCTGAAAAACAAAAGTATCGGCGGATTCGGAATGTCGTAAAGATACGACGGATAGCTCGGGTCGGTACAACATAATATACCTATACTTTTCTTATAGCAAAGATCCTGAACACGTTTGGCTTCTTCGAGCGATTTTCCGAGCAACGGATACACCACATCGCTGCCGAAGCCCTTTGAGCTGATCTCGTATTTGTTCGATAAATATATTTCCTCTACGCATTCGAATTTTTCAAGCAAGCGTGAAAAGATATCCGAGCCTACCGGAAATTTCGATGCAAGCCATAAAAAGTATAGCTGATCGTTTTGCAAATTATTCACTCCCGATATTTGTTAATTATGTTTGTTTTTTGTCAACTCCCACATCAATACCGCCGAAGCAACGGAAGCATTCAATGACTCTGAATATTTTCCCATAGGTATCAACATACATCCGTCGCAGGCATTCACCGTTTCGCGACGCAGACCGTTGGCTTCGTTTCCTATGACAAACGCCGTATTGACGTCGATCTCGATACGTCCCAAAAGCAGTGCTTTATCATGCAATGCCGTCGCATACACACGTCTGCCGGTGGCACGCAGATATGCCACGGCATCCAGACTGTCGCAGATCGTTATATTCTGTCTGAATACCGCCCCCATTGAGCCTCGCAAGGCTTTAAGGTTATACAGATCCGCACAGTCGGGTGAAACAAAAAGTTCGTCGATCTCGAATGCCAAAGCGGTTCTTATGACCGTACCGAGATTTCCCGGGTCACGAAGGCTTTCAAGCACCACTGCACAGCCGTCGGTTTTATGCGGTGTTTTTTCCGGCATAGTTGTATTTATTTTATCTATTTTTTTGATTTTGTCAATATGTTTAAATACACAAATGATCCCTTCGGGGGAAGCCTCACCGCTTATTTTACGTAAATTTTCATTTTTTGTAACAAAATACTCAGTGCCGTTATCAAAACGTTCCTCAATATCGCGACAAAAATTTACATTTTCGTCTGCAAATTCTTCGTCGTAAATAACATATATCGGGCTGATACCCGCCATTGCGGCTTCGAGTGCGAGCTTTTTCCCTTCCGTAAAGAATCTTTGACAGCTCTCTCGATATTTTTTCAAATTCAATTTAGCACATTCGACAATAAGCGGATTGGATCTGCTTTCTATTTTTTTATATGATTTCATATATCACCGCATATTACTGTATATCATTTCACATATAGCAGAAGCTGTCGCACGGAAAAACCCGTGCGACAGCTCGAATATCACAAACTTATGCCAGAGCCTCGGCAGCCTTTTTAACGAGCTGTGCGAATGCTTCCTTGTCATATACGGCGATCTCCGCAAGCATTTTGCGGTTAAGCGTAATACCGGCTTTCTTCAAGCCGTTCATAAACGTAGAATAGTTCATTCCGTTTACTTTAGCTTCTGCGGAAATTCTCGTTATCCACAGTCTGCGGAAATCTCTCTTCTTCATTTTTCTGCCGGCGAAAGCGTAGTTACCGCTCTTCATTACCTGCTGTTTAGCCATCTTGAAGTGCTTGCTCTTAGCACCCCAGTAGCCTTTCGCCAGCTTAAGCATTTTATTTCTTCTCTTGCGCGTTGCGATTGCACCCTTTACTCTTGCCATTTCATTATTCCTCCAAATTCATAAATCGTTTCGATCACTCAGTGCTTAGGTATCATTGCCGTTACATTCTTCGTAAAGGCGGGGCTGAGATAACCGGTTTTTCTTAAATCTCTTTTACGCTTCGTAGATTTAAGTCCCAATTTATGACGGCGATTTGTATGATTGATCTTAACCTTTCCCGAAGCGGTAAGGCTGAATCTCTTTGCAGAGGCACTGTGTGTTTTGATTTTTCCCATTGTATCTTCTTCCTTTCTGATTTTCGCACGGGCATGACCGCCCTATATAATAAATCCGCAATCACACGGAAATTATTAACTTATTTTTTGTCGGGCTTCAACGGATTTATGAGCATTGTTATATTTCTTCCCTCGGCTATCGGCGGCTTATCGAGTGTACCCGAATCTGCACATGCCTCGGCAAAACGCTTAAGCAGATTGTATCCGATGTCCTGGTGAGTCATTTGGCGACCTTTGAAGCGGAGGACAACCTTTACCTTATCCATTCCGTTCAGGAAACGTTTGGCATGTTTGACCTTCGTTTCGAAGTCGTGCGTGTCTATTTTATACGAAAGCTGAATCTCTTTTATCTCGGCATTCTGCTGTTTTTTACGTGCTTCCTTGTCTTTTTTATCGCGGTCGAAGCGATATTTACCGTAGTCCATTATACGACAAACGGGTATTTCCGCCTGCGGAGCGATAAGCACGAGATCCAAACCTCTGTCGTATGCTGTTCTGAGAGCCTCGTCCGAGGACATTATTCCGAGCGGTTCTCCCTTTTCATCGATAACCCTCGCACGGGGAAGCCGTATGTTCTCGTTGATCATAAGATCTTTTGTGCTGATATTAACACCTCCAAAATAAAAAACGTGCGGTACAAACTCCGTCCGCACAAACAACAAGCCACAAATCGGCTCATGCAATATTGACCCTTTACCCTGTCGGCTGGGGTGAGTACGGAATTCGTTACTTCTTTATTGTTCCGTTATTATATCACATCGATTTCGATTTGTCAAGTGTTTTTAAGAAAATTTTTCGCTTTATCTTATCGTTCACGTTGCCTACGAAAGGAGGAAACGAACGTACGCTTTCTCCTTTCGGCGGCAAGTTTCACGCAGTATTATTCTGCGATTTTACACAACCGGTCAATCGAGCTTTTCGAAATCACTTGCACCGTGCTTACAGAGCGGGCATGCAAAATCGTCCGGGAGCGTTTCGCCCTCGTATACATAGCCGCAGATCGTGCAAACAAAGCCTTTTTTAATCTCGGCTTCGGGCTTCGGTTTAACGTTTTTCTTATAATACTCATACGTCATCGTTTCGGCGTTATTTATGACTCTCGCCTCGTCTATCGAGCAAATGAACATTCCGTGTGTGCCGAGATCTACGTATTCCTCGACCGAAAGCGACATAAACGAATTGATATATTTTCCGAGGATTGCCAGGCCGTTATCGGAGCGGTAAACAGTGTCATCGGCGAATTTATCCGTATTTCTTCCGCTTTTAAAGCCGAAATTTTCGAATACTCTGAACGGTGCGTCGGTCGTCAGGCAATTCAAATTCATTTTGCCAGTTTGTTTGATGACGTGGTGCGAATAATTCTCTTTGCTCACGGTAACGGCAATTTTGTCGGGTGTATTTGTGACCTGCATTACGGTGTTTACAATGAAGCCGTTATCCTTTTTTCCGTCGTTTGAGGTTACAACATAAAGTCCGTAGCCGATTTTGGACAATGCATTCGGATCGTTCTTATTCGCATTCAAATCGAAGCGTGCTTTATATTCCGCACAAAGCTCATCGGCAAGCGAGCATATCTGCTCTTTGCTTTCCTCGGACAAAGCGGACCTTATCGTGACCTTATTTTCCGCAAACGACAGATTTTTACAGCCCTCAAGCATTTTTTTCATTACATCTGCGGCAAGCGGTGCCCAGCTTCCGTTTTCGATAAACGCCACCGTGCGGTTTTTATATGCACGCTCGGTCAGATGATTTATAAATTCTTTCATAAAGGGAAAAACATCGGCATTATAGGTCGTTGTCGCAAGGACGAGCTTTCCGTATCTGAATGCGTCCTCGACGGCTTCCGACATATCGACCCTGGCAAGGTCGTTCACGACTACCTTGGGACATCCGCCGTTTCTGAGCTTTTCGGCTAAAAGTTCTATGGCTTTCTTCGTATTTCCGTAAACGGAGGTATAAGCGATCACTATTCCGTCGTCTTCCGCTTCATAAGACGACCATGTATTATACAAATCGACATAATATCCCAAATTATTCGTCAGCACCGGGCCGTGCAAAGGGCATATTTTCTCTATATCGAGCTTTGCCGCTTTTTTCAAAAGTGCTTGTACCTGAACACCGTATTTTCCGACGATGCCGAAGTAGTACCGACGAGCTTCGCACGCCCAATCCTCAACGGTGTCCGGAGTACCGAACTTGCCGAAGCCATCTGCGGAAAACAAAATTTTATCATAGCCGTCATACGTCACGATAACCTCAGGCCAATGCACCATCGGTGCGGTAACAAACGTAAGCGTATGACGACCGAGAGAAAGCGTATCTCCTTCCCCGACAACGACGCGTCGCTCCGAAAATTCATCGCCGAAAAAGTTTTTCATCATGGCAAACGACTTTGCCGACGCAACCACCGTCGCCTCCGGATAAGCTTTCATAAAGCTGACAATATTCGCAGAGTGATCCGGCTCCATGTGCTGTACGATAAGATAATCGGGAATTTTGCCGTCAAGAGCTTCGCCGACGTTATCGAGCCATTCATGCGTAAAGTTTTTATCAACGGTATCCATAATCGCCGTTTTTCGGTCTTTTATCACATAGGAGTTATAGGAAATGCCGTTAGGTACTTTATACTGTCCCTCAAACAGATCGATCATTTTGTCGTTCACACCGACGTATATAACGTCCTCGGTTATTTTTTTCATATCATACCTCGCTTGTTTTATATAAAATACAGATCCGTTCTTCTATTATGGATCCGTCGGTTCGGATCAAATCGGAAAAATGTAAACTTTTCAATAACGATAGCCCGGTTCCGTTTTTTTGCGTTCGCTTTCCGCATTCATAAATCTTTCCAGCTCTTTCACTGCGATGCTCATCGGGCGATCGCCGCTTTTCAGCAAGCATACATACCGTTCTATCACAACATCACGCAATTCAAGCACGCAAAGACTTTTTTGATCGTAATCACTCAAAACAAACGCCTCGGGAACAAAACCGATACCGAGATCGCTTTTAACGAGCGGCAATATCTGATCTGCCGTTGCGGCTTCCGTATCGGGCGAATATACCAAGCCGTTTTGAGCGAATATATCTCTGTAAAATTCATACGTTTTCGTATTTTTGCCTAAGCCGATAAGCTGCTGTTTGGAGATATCGTCGAGCGAAAGTGACTGTTCTGCAAGCTCCGCATATGCGGCTCCGCAAACTGCTATTTCCCGAAATTTGCACAATTCTTTCATTCTGAGTGAGCCGCAATCGCCCGTCGGCGTGGTCACGACGCAAATATCGACATTTCCGCTTTTAAGAGCCGAAATCGCCTGCGGTGTGGAATAATTCGCAACTTTGATTCGTATTCCGGGATATGTTTCCTTATAGCGTTTCAGCACCGGCAGTAGGAAGCAGTGCAGCGCAACTTCCGACGCACCTATGGTAACCAAGCCGTTTGAAAGACTTCGTTCCGCACACACTTCCGCTTCTCCCGCTTCTATTTGATCTACGGCAGCCGAAATATGCGAAAAAAGCTTTTCCCCCTCCGGCGTCAATTTAACACCTCGGTTCGAACGTACGAGCAGAGTACAATTCAACGCACTTTCGAGTTTTTTTATCGCACGGGTAATATTCGGTTGATTATAGAGCATAGCGTCGGCGGCACGGGTAATGCTCCCGTACTTTGCGACGTAATAAAAGATCTTGTAGTAATCGTAGCTAATGTTCATCATTTTTACCATATCAATTTGGTATATCCAAAATATCAAACATACATTTTACAAATGTGCGTTTTGATGATATAATAGCGACAGTAAATAACCGAACAGGATGGTACAGATAAATGTCAGAATTACTCGAATGTATGATGTTGCTTTGCTTCGGCTTCTCGTGGCCGCTTAACGTATACCGTAATTTCAAGTCATGCTCAACGAAGGGAATGAGCCTTGCGTTCATTCTTCTCATCATAGCGGGCTATGTTGCGGGAATAACAGCAAAGATCATCACTCACAATTTTTCATACGTGCTTGCGGTATACTTCTTCAATCTTGCGATTGTAAGCTTGAATGTGCTTATATACTTCAGAAACAAGAAGCTCGAAAAATCGCTTGCATGACACTCTAACGGAATTGTATCAAAAACACTCTCCGTACTCAACGTTTAAATGATAATATTTTATTAACGCTTGGTGAAATGATATGTTTAACCAAGCGTTTTGATATTACAGGATCAACTTGTTTTTATTTACCTTTCACCGATTTCTCATCGATTTATGTTTTTTCCCATACACAATCATTTCTGCTTTTTTCTTTATTCCGACTTGATTTTTTCGGATCTTTATGCTACACTTTTAAACAAGCACTTCACGTAATCGCAAAAAGGAGAAAAAAACATGGTAAAGCACATTATTCTTTGGACATTAAAAAACGAATACACGGATTCCGAAAAGGCGGAAATCAAGCTGAACATTAAGAAAAACCTTGAAGGACTTGCGGGAAAGCTCGACGGTCTTATCGACATAGCTGTACACACAAACGGACTTGCTTCTTCCACTTCGGATATCATGCTGGATTCGACATTTGAAAATGCCGATTCACTGAAGCGATATTCGTCGCACGAGTTGCACGTTGCGGTGGCAAATCGATACGTTCGTCCCTACACCGCAATACGCAGCTGCTTCGATTACGAAATTTAGCGGTGGTGCATTACGGTCGTGCGATTTTCACTCTGCCGGTGAGAAAAATCCGTTTCGAAAAAAAGCCGAGGAGCTGATGTTCCTCGGCAAATATCATTGATCCGATCGTTTTTGTTTAAGCTCTTCAGGCTTTTGACAGAAACGCCTTTGTTTTGGGGCTTTGCGGGTGCATGAAAACCTGTTCCGGAGTACCCATTTCTTCTATCATGCCGTCCGCTATAAACATCACCTTATCGGCTACGTTCCTCGCAAATTCCATTTCATGTGTAACGACGAGCATAGTCGTATTCGCTTCCTTAAGCTCTTTCATGACCTTAAGTACCTCTGCGGTAAGCTCAGGGTCGAGTGCAGATGTCGGCTCGTCGAAGCACAGGATATCGGGATCGAGTGCCAACGCCCGTGCGATGGCGACTCTCTGCTGTTGACCTCCCGACAGCTGACAACGATAATTATTTACTTTATCCGCAAGTCCGACACGTGCTATAAGCTCATATGCACGTTTTTCTATGGCCTGCGGCGTACCCTTTTTCAGCAATGTAGGTGCGAGTGTAACGTTTTGAAGCACGGTATACTGCGGGAACAGATTAAACGACTGAAAAACAAGTCCGAAATGAAGTCTGTTTCTTCTTATCTCGTCTTCTGTCATCTTCCCGCCCTCACCGTCGTATATGACCTCCGAATTCACGGAAATAGTACCCTTATCGGCAAATTCGAGAAAATTTATGCAACGCAAAAGTGTTGTTTTTCCTCCGCCGGACGAGCCGATAACGGCAAGTACCTCTCCTTTTTCGAGCGAAAAGCCAATGCCCCGAAGCACCTCCGTTTTGCCGAAGCTTTTGCAAAGATTTTTAATTTCAAGTACAGGCATGCTTTCCTCCGTCAATTCAAGTAATCAAGTTTTTTTTCGATTTTAGAAAACACAACGGTAAGAATACCGCTGAAAACGAGATAAAAAACTCCGGTGAAGAAAAGCGGCCAGATTATTCCCGCATTTTTTATGTACTTTTCGCCGAAGAATATCAGCTCCTGAACGGCGATGATCCTCGAAAGCGAGGTATCCTTTACAAGCGTGATTATCTCATTGCTCATCGGAGGGATTATTCTCTTTATGACTTGTAATAGTATTACCTTAAAGAATATTTGACTTTTCGTCATGCCGAGGACCTGTCCCGCTTCATACTGTCCCTTCGAAATGCTCTCTATTCCGCCTCTGTAGATCTCGGAAAAGTAACAAGCGTAATTCAACACGAATGCAACTATCGTAGCCACAAATCTCGAATTGTTACCCGTTCCCCATATATTGTTGCCGAGAATGATCCCCGGACCGTAATAAATTATGATCAGCTGGAGCATAAGCGGTGTACCTCTTATTACCCAGACTATTCCCCGTATCAGTAGTTTAAGAGGCTTGAATTTACTCATTGAACCGAAGCAAATCAAGAGTCCGAACGGAACGGCACCCAAAAGCGTTGCACCGAATATTTCAAGAGTTTTCAAAAAGCCTATTGAAAGCGACGACAGTATATCAACCATTTTATATTTCCCATACAGACACATCGAAACCTGCCCCGGACAATCGATATCGGAGCAGGTTTTGATATTAAATTTATCTATTATTTTTGTTCGATCAGGGATTCCTGAACACCGTACTTCTTTGCGAGCGTTTGCATTTTGCCCTCTTCGTAATACTTCTTCATGAACTCGTTAAGCTTTTCGGCAAGCTCCGAGCCTTTTCTGAAGCCTACTCCGTACTGTTCTTTCTCATTTTCATTGAGAGCTACCGTGTATGTAAGATCCGAATAAGATGTTCCCTCGCCTATCATAGCTCCCGCCATGAGCAGGTCTATTACCGCCGCATCGGACGTTCCCGCTTTAACTTCCATAAGTGCATCGGACTGTGCCTCGACGGGGTTTACCTTATAGCCCAAAGAATTGAGCAGCTTTTCTCCGGCGGAACCGCCTTCTGCCGCAAACGAAAGTCCCTTTACGTCGTCAAGTGTTTTATATTGATCCGCTTTATCGATTTTAACGACTACCACCTGCATATTCGTGCAGTAGGGATTTGAGGTTTCCATCGCATTTTTAACCGCATCGTCAAGCGTCATGCCATTCCAAACGCAGTCTATGCTCTTATTATCAAGCTCCATTATTTTGTTGTCCCATTTTATTTGGACAAATTCGACACTTATGCCGAGGCTTTCTCCGAACGCCTTTGCCATTTCGGCATCAAAACCTACCCACTCGTTGTTTTCCTTGTAATCCATCGGGGCGAAATCCGTAATCCCGACAACGAGCTTGCCTTTTTCCGTAACGTATTTCAAATCCGACTCCGACTTTTCGCTCTTACATCCGGTAAGTGTAAAGCACATCGCCACCGTCAATAATGCCAGTACCGACGATAATACTCTGATCGATTTTTTCATTTCATTTTCTCCTTTTATCGCTTTAGTTTGCTAAAGTGATAACATCATATCACAAAAAAGTGCAGTTGTCAATACCTTTTTGCAAAATAATTAAATTTTTTTCGTATCAATCATATCCCATACAAAGACGGCACAGGTAAAACACAACTTGCCCGTGCCGTTAAATTATTTCGTCTTATTTTGTCAATTATCGACAACGCCGCTTCGCTTTTTCAATCTCGGAAATACAGATCTCTTGTATATACCTTGTCGATCACATCGGAAAGTGCGGGATTGTTGCGGTTTGCGATTATAACGTCGGATATTCTCTTAAATTCGTTCTCGTCCTTTATCACCCTACTGTTATAAAAATCGTCTTCCTTAAATGTAGGTTCGTAAACGACCACCTCGATGCCCTTTGCTTTTATACGCTTCATAACGCCCTGAACGGACGACTGGCGGAAATTATCACTGTTGGCTTTCATCGTCAATCTGTATATACCGACCGTTTTCGGTTTTCTCGCTATTATCTGATCGGCAATAAAATCCTTTCGCGTGCTGTTCGAATCAACGATAGCCGATATCAGGTTTTGCGGGACATCGGCGTAATTCGCACGCAACTGTTTTGTGTCCTTGGGCAGGCAATAGCCGCCGTAGCCGAACGACGGATTATTGTAAAAATCACCTATTCTCGTATCAAGGCACACTCCTTCGATTATCGAGCGTGTATCAAGTCCCTTTGTTGCGGCATATGTATCAAGCTCGTTAAAATACGCCACACGCAGGGCAAGATAAGTATTCGCAAACAGCTTTATCGCTTCCGCCTCGGTCAGATCGGGATAAAGAATATCTATATTTTCCTTTACAGCTCCGTCCTTCAGCAGAGTTGCGAACATTTCCGCTTTTTGACGCATTTTTTCGTTGCCTGCGGGACAACCTACTATTATCCTGCTCGGATAAAGGTTGTCCTCAAGTGCATGACCCTCCCGTAAAAATTCGGGTGAAAACAATATCCTGTCACAATTATACTTTTCTCTTATTGATTTGGTATATCCTACGGGAACGGTGGATTTTATGACCATTACCGCTTCATCGTTCACCCTTAGTACCTGCTCGATCACACTTTCCACGGCGGATGTATCGAAATAGTTTTTATCGGGATCGTAGTTCGTGGGAGCGGCTATAATGATCAACTCCGCTTCTCCGTATGCTCTGTCGCCGTCCGTGCTTGCCGTAAGCCTCAAGGGTCTGTTCGCCAGAAATTCCTCTATTTTCTCGTCTGCGATCGGCGATTTTCCGATATTTATCATATCGACCTTGCTTTTGACGATATCGACGGCCGTGACCGTATTTTTCTGTGCCAAAAGAACCGCCATCGAAAGCCCGACATAGCCCGTGCCGGCAACCGCAATTTTCATAACAAACTCCTTACATATACCGAGAACGTGTATATAATAATATTATCAATGACATTTTATCAGAAATCAGCTGTTTATTTGTTAATATTGTTTATATATACTGTGAAATTATGCTGTTTTCGATAACATAACGATACTTCGCATGGGTATGATCGATATCGGTCGCTTCCGGTGCTTGACATGTTGCGAACGGCACGGTGTGGCACAGCGAAAGCAAAAATTAAAAAATTCACAAAATATATCAAAAATCTCCTTGAATTAAACCGTTTGCAATGGTATATTTTATCCATAGTTTAGCACTCAACTGTATTAAGTGCTAATTCAAGGAGGTCGATATGGGCGTCGGCGACGAGTTATCGTCAAGAAAAAAGCAAATATTAAAGGCTCTGATCGATGCACACATCGAAAACGGCGAACCCGTAGGTTCAAAGTATTTGACC
>CAZCJU010000021.1:0-22626 GCA_964498965.1 uncultured Lachnospiraceae bacterium | reverse complement strand
TCTTTCACTCCAAATATCACGGTAAAGACCGCTACGTATTTTTTAGTCCTTGTACGGCATATACGCCGAATATACTTCTTTTTGATTGTAGATAAATACCCTGTTTTCGTTTATCGTCTGATACGAGCCTTTAAATTCCTCCGTCTTTTGCTTACAGAGCGAATACGCCTCTATCATCGTGCGGGCTTCGTCAAGCGATTTCGTCGAAATGTCGGTTTTTGCCGAGGGCGAATTTTTTATCGTCGAAAATGCGTTTTTGACACTTTGAAACGAGGAAGCATTGAAATATTGATCGGCAATACTTTTCATGAACTTCGCCGCAACGGAGGCCCTGCCCTTTGACCCGGTGTCGTATTTGTCATAGCGGAGAAGCTGAAGTGCCGCATCGCCGTTTAATTTCTGCGTGCCTTTCTTCAAGTTTATCGTGTACATAGCTCCGTTTACGCTCTCATCCTCGTAAACATCGTCCATGTTTTGAGGTACGTTAAAGCTTACCCCGCCCAAAACGTCTATCGCCGCTTTAAATGTGTTGAAATCGAATAAAACGTAATTGTCGATCGTAAGCGATGTCACGGCCTGTACAACGCTTTTCAATATGTCCGTTCCGTATGCTTCGTATACCGAACCGAGGGTAAGCTCCGCTCCCCCGACCGTAACGTACGTGTCGTTCGGCAATGCGGTGAACATATAAGTCCGTGTGTCCGCACTCGCACGCATAATGACCAAGGTGTCCGCTTTGTAGTGCCGAGAAGCCTGTGCAAGCTGCTCGATCGTCGCCGAAGAGCTACTCTCGATATCCGCTCTGTAGTCGTTGAACAGATCGCTCTGCTTGTCGTGAATGACGAAAAGCACGGTAAACGACTTGCCGTCGAGTTTGTCGTCTTGCTCGGGCGGCGTAACTTCGACGGTGGCGGTATCGCTTCCGACAGCTTCACCCGTCGAAACGGATGTGTCCGCTTCGTTTTCGGCATCAAAGCCGCCGAGAATACTGTTTTCCAAAAGCGGATATGTATAATAAGCCGCAACGCCGAATATCAGCACTGCGATAACGAATGCAATGGCAAAGCTTTTAAACGAAGAAAGCATCGGCAAATTTCCTTTCCGAACGGATTTTCATGATATACGATAGTCAGTATACAATATTTTTTATGCAATTGCAATACTTAAAAGAAACATTTTTATAAAATTCGGTAAAATTCCGATAAATTCGTCAATATCACACCCCGTGCCTTTTTGAAATGTACGGGATAACGCCCTTATTCGTCGGTCCGACGGTTGCCGCCCTCCCCGCAGGTGGAAGGCTTACGGTGAAGGCTTACGAACGAGCGGACGGAGGCATCGTAAGTGCGGCGTTAATCCTTTTTCTTAAATATAAACAGCTTTGAAAAAACGTAATTCATCACAAGCACGATGACCTGCGTTACGAGCTTAAACGCTATTTCGTTCAGATGCAGAAGCACGACGAATATCAAAAGTATGACTTCCTCCGCACCGAGCGACAGCAATCTCGCTCCCACAAACGCACCGAGTTCTTTGAGCAACGCCTTTTTTTCCGTCGTTTTACTGCCGAACACGAACAGCTTGTTGGTGATGAACGCAAATGCGACGGCACACACCCATGCGGCGACGTTCGCCGCCAGCACGAACACCGAATTATCGGATATCATCGTCAGCGGAATATAAACGGCGAAATTCACCGCCGTTGTAAGCACGCCGAAGACGAGATACATTATCGCTTCTTTATATTTTATTATCAACGCATTGAGCTTTTTGCGGAATATCACGTAAATTATCGCACAAAAAGCGAGCAAGCACGCACCTATTATAAGCAAAAGCCTCAAATTATCGGTCAGGAAATCCATGAGCGGAGCTTGTCCGTCCGCGGCTAACATAAAATCATTCATTATATTCATCGTTTTCGTTCTCCGTGTTTGTTTTCACCGCATCAACGGCTTCGATCGTTTCTTCTTTCGAATAAAGCATATTCAACGCTTCGAGCAATGCGTTTGCCGAAAGAGGCGGCAGCGAAAGATGTCGGCACACTCTCTCCCTCAACGCTTTGGCACCGTCATGTCCCGACAGACCGAGGGCGTACATATCCGCCTTACTCAGCCCGCCCGGGCTTTTGATCTCGTCGCACGAGTACGGCAAAAGCATTTCGTACAGCAATTCCCGCTCCATTCCCTCGACCCCGAGCAAGCCCTGTGCCGACGGTGAGGTCTTTCTCTTTTCCTTGCCGCATATGCACGGGGTATAAAGATTTATGAGCCGATCCTTCGGAATGAAATCACGCAGTCTGTTGCGTATGAGCATACCCGCCGAATCGCTGTCCGTCAGCACGATGAGCTTTCCGTCGCCGCACAGCCGCTTTATAAGCAGTTCTTTTTCCCTGTTATTGAATATTCCGAAGCCGTCGGTCGTTATTATATGCCCCTCGACTATCGAGCAGAGCTTTATTTTATCGTATTTACCCTCGCAAACGATCGGGTATTTTATCTTAGGTTTTTCCATATCAGTTCACCCTGCAGGCAAGAGCCTGAAGCATGACGTACTTGTCGCCGGCAGTGCTTTTCATTGCCAGATCCGTTTCGTAGCAGACATGGAGCAGCTCTTCCAGCTCTTCCGCCTTGTAATTCCGCAACGATATCAGCTTGAGCTTGACGGCGTATTCGTGCATTCCCGCGTTTTTTGCGATGACTTCGGGCGGCAGACTTTCGACAGCCCCGAATTTCAGCCTTGCGAGCCGCTCGACCTCCGACGTGAACAGGGCAAGCAGCTGTATCGGATCGACTCCCGCCGAATATTGTGCCGAAAAATATTTCAATATCCCGTCGCAGTCACGCTCGCCTATGCGTCCGGCGAGATAGAAGCTCCCGAATTCTTGTCTGCACGGCACGAGCCGTTCGATAAGCCCGACGCTCACGGTCTTTTCGCCCGTTTCGTCCATATAACAGCATATTTTTTCGATCTCCGAGGCAAGCACGGTCATGTCACAGCAGGTCCGTTCGCATAAAAAAGCGTTCTCCCTCTCGCCGACGGTAAAGCCGTGCGAGGCGAAATGACGCACCACCCATTTGGCAAGCCGTGCCTCGGTAAACGGGGCGAAATCGAACACCGTGCCGAAGCTCGCAAGGCGTGCGAGCCTTGAACGGCTTGCGTTGTCGGATGTGTCGAATTGGTCGGCGTAAAAATAAACGATAAGCAATGTGTCAACGCCTTTTTTTGCCGATTCAAGCACCGAAAAAAAGCTTTTTTCTCGGCTTTTGTCGCTTCCGCCGCCCGAATTGTACCAGACCGCAAGTCGTCTTTGCGACACGGCGGGAGGAGAATCGAGTGCGTCGGATACGTCTGCGGCACAGTCCTCGCCGTCGAATACGGACAGGTCAAGTCCGAGCGAAAGCTCGTCGGCGAAAAGCGTATTTTTAATGTCGTTAAGAAAGCTCCGCTTCAGGTATTCCTCTTTGCCGACGAATATGTATACTCCGTTAAGCGACGAGGACAACGCCTGTTTCGTTTGCTTTAATATGTCGTTTTTTTCTGTCATAAATAAGACCTTTAACAATATATAAAATAAAAGTTCACAGCTTTTTTATTGTCGGTACTTGCAATGTGCAGTATTTTGGTATACAATAGCAATGCAAAGCAAACACAAGTCGAAAGACACGGAAATAAGAGGAAAAGCAATGGATAAATACATTTATGCCGACAATGCGGCAACAACGCCCGTATTGCCGGAGGTCGTCGAGGAAATGATGCCGTATTTCACCGAGCTGTGGGGAAATCCGTCGAGCCTTTACGAAAAAGGCGAGGAAGCGAAGGAGGCACTTGCCGATTCGCGTCGCCGTGTTGCGAATATCCTCGGCTGTCGGGAGGACGAAATTTATTTCACCTCGTGCGGAAGCGAATCGGACAGCTGGGCGATAAAAGGCTATGCTCTGGCGAATATGAAAAAGGGAAAGCATATCATTACGACGAAATTCGAACATCATGCGGTACTCAATTCGATGAAACAGCTCGAAAAGACGGGCTTCGAAGTAACGTACCTTACCCCCGACAGCGAGGGAAACATTACGGCGGCAGATGTCGAAAATGCGATACGGGAGGATACGATACTCGTATGCACCATGTTCGCAAACAACGAAATAGGCGTTATATTGCCGATAAAAGAAATTGCGGAGGTCTGCCGCAGACATAAGGTAACGTGCTTTACCGATGCGGTGCAGGCGATAGGAAACATACCCGTCGACATTGCCGATTTAGGTGTCGATATGCTTTCGGCATCGGGACATAAGATACACGCACCCAAGGGTGTCGGAATACTGTACATCAAGCGAGGCGTTCGCATCGAGGGTCTTATCTCGGGCGGCGGTCAGGAAAAAGGCAGACGGGGCGGAACGGAAAACACCGCATATGCGGCGGCGTTCGCCAAGGCACTCGAAATAGCGGTCGGACGGCTTGACGGAATGAAGCGGGTACGCGAATTGAGAGATGAGCTTATCGACGGAATACTCGAAAAAATACCGTACAGCAGACTTAACGGAAGTCGTGAAAACAGATTGCCGGGCAACGTGAACATCTCGTTTGAATTTATAGAGGGCGAAAGTATGCTGTTTTTGCTCTCGGCGGCGGGCGTATACGCTTCGACAGGCTCCGCCTGCTCGTCGAAATCGCTTGAGCCGTCGCACGTGCTGTTGTCTATAGGCTTGCCGCATGAGATAGCCCACGGTTCGCTCAGATTGTCGCTGTCACACGAAAACACACACGAGGACGTAGAATATATACTTAAGGTACTGCCGCCGATAATACAACGGCTCAGAGATATGAGTCCCCTGTACGATGCGGTAAGGAAGGAAGAAGAAGCAAATGTATAACGAAAGAGTAATGAAAGAATTTATGGAGCCGCATAACGTCGGCGAAATACCCGATGCGGACGGAATAGGCGAGGTAGGCAACGCCGTATGCGGCGATATAATGAGGATCTACCTCAAGATCAAGGATAATGTGATCGAGGACGTGAAATTCAAGACCTACGGCTGTTGCTCCGCAATAGCGTCCTCGTCGGTTGCGACGGAGCTTATCAAGGGCAAAACGATCGACGAAGCACTTGCCGTAACGAATAAACAGGTGGTAGACGAGCTCGGAGGATTGCCGCCGCAAAAGCTCCACTGCTCCGTGCTTGCCGAGGAAGCCATTAAAAAAGCGGTCGCGGATTATTACGATAAAAACGGCATCGAGCATAATATAGATCTCGGCTGTGACGGTTGTTGCGAAACCTGCTCTAAGGGTACGAAGTAATAATACCATAAGTTTATTAACAAATCAACAGCATGAATGGCGGTAAAACGAAATGAAGCTGCCGAACGAGATATGCGGCGTACTGAAAAGACTTGACGAATGCGGCTTTGAGGCGTATGTCGTGGGCGGAGCGGTGCGAGATCACATCATGGGCAAGGAATGTAACGATTACGATGTGACCACCTCCGCTCTGCCGGAGCAGATAAAAAAAGCCTTTGAGGATCACCGCGTGATAGAAACGGGAATAAAACACGGAACGGTCACCGTGCTTGTCGGCGATCACGCCGTCGAGATCACAACATATCGGTGCGACGGCGAATATTCGGACGGCAGACGTCCCGACAGCGTGACCTTTACCTCGTCGCTCAAACAGGATCTTGAAAGACGTGACCTCACCGTAAACGCCGTGGCGTATAACGAAAAAAACGGCTTTAAGGACTTCTTTTGCGGAATAAACGATATAAAAAACGGTATTATACGATGCGTGGGAGTTCCCGAAAAGCGATTCGAGGAGGATAAGCTCAGAATACTCCGTGCGGTGAGGTTTTCCTCGACTCTCGGATTCGAGATCGAAGAAAACACGAAAAAAGCCGTGCATGAAATGTGCGGAGAGCTGAGCTGTGTGAGCAGAGAACGGGTGCTTGTCGAATTGCTGAAGCTTTTGTGCGGAAAAAACGCATTCGAATGTCTTGATGAATACAGGGACATTATTTTCGAAATAATTCCCGAACTCAAGGTCGAAAACGGCTTCGATCAGAATAATCCCAACCATTGCCATACCCTGTACGAGCATACGATCCGTTGCGTACAAAACACACCGCCGGTGCCGAGAGTGCGTATGGCGGCACTGTTGCACGATATCGGAAAGCCCGAAGCGAAAACGACCGACGGGTACGGCGTTTCCCATTTTAAAGGTCACCCCGATATCGGCGAGAAAAAAGCGAGAGAAATATTGAAACGTCTGAAAGCGAGCGGAGAATTTACCGATTCGGTCTGCACGCTTATCAAATATCATGACGTGCGGTTCGAAAACGAAAGAAAAACGATACGCCGCTTTGCGGCAAAGCTCGGCTATGATGCCTTTTCGGAATTGCTCGATATGCAAATAGCCGACGTGCTGTCGCAATCGCCCGAATATTTGTTCCGTGCGGAAAAAATAGAGCGTGTACGCGAAACGGCGAACGAGCTTCGTCAAAGCGGTGAAGCCATGCACGTATCCGATCTGAGGATCGACGGGAACGACGTTATGCGTGTTTGCGGCGTGACGGGTAAAACGGTGGGTGAAATACTTAAAACCGTGCTTGACGAGGTGCTTGACGATAAACTCGAAAACGAAAGAGAAACGCTTTTGACTTATATCGGTACATATCGAAAAGCATTTTGAACGAAAAAAATAAAAATTTACAAAAAATGCAGAGCAAATTTGCATTTTTTTGCTTTTAACTATTGCTTTTTTTCTTTTTTTATGATACAATGAACGCTGATGTATGCACAAAATGAATTACCGCGTACTCGGTGTGCCGTACTCGGTGTACATAATTACGGAGGATAAAATGGAAATCGTACTTGCAATTATTTTGATTATCGCCGCCCTGGCTCTCGTGGTGACTATTATGCTGCAGTCGGGCGGAAAAAGCAGTAAGCTCTCGCAGACGATAGCGGGCGGAAGCTCCGAAAACTATGCGGGCAAAAACAAACAGAGATTTAAGGACAGAAAATTGTCCAGATGGACGACATATATCGCAGTTGCGTTCGTGGTAATACTCCTCGTAACGTATGTTTTGCTCGTTCATACGGCAAATAATAAGAATAAATCCGATGATACCACGTCGGCAGATACAACTACGGCGGACACAACTGCGGCGGACACAACTGCCGATACTACGACCGCAAGCGAAACGGGCGAAAATATAATAGACTTCGGCGACCTTACCGGTGATGCGACCTCGGAAAACGCAACCGAGTCCGCAGCCGAATGATTCATAACCGCAGTAAATATTAAAATTCGGAATATTCGAAAGTCATAGTTTACCCTCAAATTGCAAAATCGGAGATGCGATACCCTCGCACCTCCTTTTTCTTTATACAATACCCCATCTTTATACAATCCCCCATCTTTTCGCCTCTCTTAAACTTTCCTTCTTTTTGGGGGAAAGTATCGGCATAGCCGGCGAATGAGGGCATATCCCGCAGCACTTACCGAGTTAATTTGCACGATTTCTTTCGCTTCCTTCGACTTTATCGTTTGCACATATTGCGGGACGGAAAAAACGCAAAACAATTTTTCATTTTCTATTGCAATTTGTCGAAATATCGTGTATAATGAAAAGACAATACTCAATTATCTGTCGTTCGGAGGAATGAATAAATGGAGCTGTTGGAAAAAAGGATAACAAGGGACGGAAAATTTCTGCCCGGCGGCGTTATCAAGGTTGATTCGTTTTTGAATCATCAAATGGATATCAAGCTGCTTGACGAGATAGGGCAGGAGCTGTACAACATTTTCTCGGGCAACGAAGTAACGAAGCTATTGACAGTTGAGGCATCGGGCATAGGCATCGCCTGCATGGCGGCGATATATTTCGGCGTGCCTGTGGTCTTTGCGAAAAAATCCGAGGCAAAGAACATGAGCGACGGTGTTTACTCGGCGAATGTGACCTCGTTTACCCGAGGCAGAGATTTTGTTATAAGAGTTGACAAAAATTACATAAGCTCCGACGACAACGTGCTTATCGTCGATGATTTCTTGGCACAGGGCAACGCCGCACTCGGCTTAATGAGCATAGTCGAGCAGGCGGGGGCGAAGCTTATCGGGATCGGAATATGTATTGAAAAGGCTTTTCAGCCCGGCGGACGGATCTTGCGTGAGCGTGGGGTGAATCTGCACTCGCTTGCCGTTGTCGATGTCGATAAAAACGGGAAATATTTCTTTGCTCCGTGCGAATAAGAGGTCAAAACGGCACTTTTATGCAAAAAAAACAGTTTTTGAGGGGCTTGCGGTCGGGTGTATCCATAGGCTTGGGTTACCTTTCCGTGTCCTTTACCTTCGGCATTATGGCACTTTCCTGCGGGCTTTACCCGTGGCAGGCGTTGCTCATATCAATGACGACGCTTACGTCGGCGGGTCAGCTTGCGGGTGTAAACGTAATGTCCGCTCTCGGCTCGTATGCCGAAATGCTCGTTTCTCAGCTGACGATAAACGTCAGGTATTCGTTTATGTCTGTTTCGCTCAGCCAGAAAACGGATAAAAAATTCGGCACGCTTTCGCGTGCCTTGCTCGGCTTTTTTATGACGGACGAGATATTCGCCGTGGCAAGCGGCGAAAAAGAAGTCACTCGTTCGTTTTTTGCCGGTCTGTCGGTCATGCCGTACCTCGGCTGGACGGCAGGCACTTTTATCGGTGCGTACATCGGAAGTGTTTTACCCCCGGACATAATGAACTCGCTTTGTCTTGCCATATACGGAATGTTCATCGCCATAATCGTGCCTGCGGCAAAACGGGAAAAACAGGTGCTTTTGCTTATCGCCGTTGCCGCCGCACTGTCGTGTGCGTTTGAATATTTGCCGCTTTTGTCGTCTGTTCCCGACGGGCTTGCGATAAGTGCCGTTGCCGTTTCGGCGGCGGTCATTGCGGCGATGCTGTTCCCGACGGAAAGCGAGAGTGACGGATAATGGATAACGGAAAATTTTTTATATATCTGCTTATAATTGCCGGCTCTACCTATTTGATACGTGCCTTGCCGTTTGTATTGTTCAAAAAAAAGATAGAAAATCGATTTATAAGGTCGTTTTTGTACTATATTCCGTATGCCGTGCTTACGGCAATGACCGTACCTGCGGCATTCAATGCGACGGGCAGCGTGCCTGCGTCGTCGATCGGCATAGTCGCCGCCGTACTGCTTTCGCTCAAATGCAAGAACCTCACGGCCGTTGCCGTTACGGCGTGCGTATGCTCCTATATCGCTTCGCTGTTCATACATTGACACGTTTTCACATCGAATAAAATTATTTAAGCTTCTCCCGCCTTAACGAGGCGGGAGAATTTTCTTTTCGATATTATGCCGATCTTCTTTTGACTTATGGGGATCATACACTTTGCTTATTTTCAAAAAAACGTTTATTTCAAAAAGGTCTTGCAAAATCGGTTCGGGTGTGCTATACTTATCGACAACGATTATCGAATTTAAAACGGAGATAAAAAATGCTCAGAATAGACTTGGGATACACGCCGAAGGAGCTTCCGATACGGTTGGCGGGGATAATAAGGGAGAGTATCGTAGACGGGCCGGGACTTCGTTTCGTTGTATTCGTACAGGGTTGTCCGCACCGTTGCGAGGGCTGTCACAATCCCGAAACACACGATTTCGACGGCGGATTCATGACGACGACAACGGCGTTATGGAAAAAAATAACCGAGGGCAAGCTGCTCAAGGGTGTCACGTTCTCGGGCGGAGAGCCGTTTTGCCAAGCGGCGGCACTTGCCGAGATAGGACACGCCGCACGCAGTCGGGGAATGAACGTCATGACATACTCGGGCTACACCGCCGAACAGCTTTTGGCACTTGCGAAAAAAGATGTCGGTGTACACGAACTGCTTTGTCAAACAAACTATCTCGTTGACGGTCGTTTCGTGCTTGAAAAACGGAATTTAAGTCTTCTTTTCCGAGGAAGTGACAATCAGCGACTTCTCGATGTCACCTGTTATCCGAACAATACGAATTTCACGGAATTGACCACACTGTGAAAAAATTTACAAAAACTTTATAAAATCTCTTTTATCGCTGTTGACAAAACGGAATTAAAGTTGTATAATACACTTTGCGTAACTTCGGCAATGCGGTATGGCAACCGAAAATACCGTTATGACGCAAGGACGAAAGGGTAATAATGCTTATCGATGTTTCACCGCTCGTATCGGGCGAAAAAAACGAGATCAAATTCGACTTCACTCTTCCCGGTGAGGGCTTGGGCGACCTGGGCTTCGGTGTCGAAGTGTCCGAGCTGCACGTCAGCGGAAGCGTAAGGAGCGTGGGGGGCTGTATGTTCCTCCGTGCGAACGAATCCGTTTCGTACAACGCCTGCTGCGGCAGATGTCTTAAGGCACTGCACGGTGACTTCGATGCGGTATTCGAATGCACTGTCGGCGGCGATGACGAGGACTCGCTTCCCGTTGAAAATTCGCATATAGATGCGGACGGGCAGCTGTACGAGGAGATGATCCTCTGTTTCCCTCAAAAATTTCTGTGCGACGACTCCTGTCGCGGGTTATGTCCCACCTGCGGAAAGGATCTCAACGACGGTGATTGCTCCTGCAAGGGAGATATCGACCCGAGGCTCGCACCCCTGCTGTCCTTATTGCAAGACGAAGAAGATAAATAAGTTATATAGAGGAGATGTTATAAAATGGCAGTACCGAAGAAAAAAGTAAGTAAAGCAAGACGCGATAAAAGGCGTTCCAACGTATGGAAGCTCGATATGCCCGGTATGGCAAAATGCCCCAAGTGCGGCGAATACAACCTTACACACAGGGTTTGCAAGGCTTGCGGAACGTACAACGGCAAAGAGATAATCAAGGTCGAGGACTGACGCTCGGGCTACCGACGTTATTTTGAACGTTTCGACGCGTTATGTGCGAAAAAACAAAACATACGGAAAGCACGGCCCATTACGGGTCCTTGTCGTTATGCTTTCCGTTTTTTGTTTTACGATATTTAACCTACCGTATGATCCCGCAAATATTGCGTATCATCCGCCGTTTGCCGTTTGCCGTTTGCCGTTTTCCGTCACATCTGAAAAAATCCGCTCATAAGAAGTGCGGCGAAAAGCAACAGCTCGTCGCCTCGTCCGTCGTCGGACGATTCGTCGTTTGCCAGCATAAGGACGAGAAGCGGCAAAAGTCTGTCATCTCGGCGTTGTTTTTCCCTGCGTTCGCATTCCCGACACGGTGAGCCTTGCACGGCGGCGGTCGAGGTGACCTCGTTTTCCGGTACTTCCTCGACGTTTTGCGTCACCCGTTCCGCATTCGGAGCTTTGGCGTAGCCGCTGTAATTTTTCGGCAGTCCTCCGCCGTCGCCGGAATTTTCCGTATATGTCCGACTGTACATAATTATCCCCCGTAAACAAAATTTTTACAGCTTCATTCGGCTCATCAGCGTGTACAGACCGAGAATTTTTATCAGCTTATCGGCTTTTTCACGCCCTTTCTCGTCAAGAAACGGCTTTAACGCACGTACCAGATTTATTCTGTCGTCGTTTATCGAAAAGCCGTTCGCAAACACCGCTTGGGCGGGTTCGGCTTCCGTTTCGGGTGATTTTTTGTCCGAAGCTTCACCCGAAGTTTCGTTTGAGCCTTTTTCGCCCGTCATTTGCGACACTATGCCCATAACCGCCGACATTTTCTTCGGGTCGTTGAGAATTTCATTCAGCTTTGTCGAAATATCGCCGTCCATATCGCCACCTCCGTCGGACTCAATGCCGCGACAATTTAAAATTTAACATTCGGTATATCGTATATCGTATATCGTACATCGTACATCGTACATCGTACATCGTACATCGTATATCGTACATCGACCGCAGTCAATGATCGATGATCGACGATCGATGATCGATAACAGATCGATTATCGATCGATTCGGAATTTCGAATTTCCGAGCATACCCGCAATTTTCTCAAGCTCCGCACTGCCCGAGCCTATCGCACGCTCGATATCGCTCCGTGTCAGCTCCGACAGCCGCTTTTTTATGCGGGCAAGCTCGGCTTTACTTAAATTCACATCGCCGCCGTTGCAAAGCTTTGCCGCCGCACGTATGCTTTTTTCGAGCGTTGCGTCGTCCAGAGCGTTTACTGCGTCGGGCGTGATATCGTTGATATCCATAACACACTGCCTTTCGTTTTTCGATACGGTACATTATATGCGACAAAGGAGGTTTTTGAAACATATCATGAGCAAAATAATAGTTTTTTCCGATACGCACGGCTCGGTCGATATCGCACGCAGGGCATTGCTCGCACACGAAAACGCCGATTACGTATTTCATCTCGGCGACGGGATAGCGGATATGCGACACATAAAGGAATGCCGAGAGGAAAAACTCGTATGTGTTCGAGGCAACAACGACCTTGCGGCGGACGAAGGTGTGCCGTTCGAGCTGATTCTCGACATTGACGGCTACCGTTTTCTGCTGTCGCACGGGCATAAGCATCGTGTGAAGTATTCGCTTTTTCTTTACGAAAAATACGCACGGGAGCTGAAGTGCGACATAGCTCTTTTCGGTCACACTCACGTGCGACACTGCGAATACAAAGACGGATTATACCTGTTCAATCCCGGCTCGGCTTCACGCAACGAATATTCCGGCAGAGGTTACGGGATAATCGAAACGACAAAGAGCGGTCTTTACGTTTCGCACGGCGAATAAATTTGCACCGTCACCGACAGTATATGCTCGCCCGAAACAAAAAAATATTAATTTATTGTAAAATATGCAAGATATCACTTGAAATATTGCATATTTGAGGTATAATATTGTAATACACATAGGTAATGAGGGCAAAATAATGAATAATGATAAAAAAGAACTTGAAGAAAGAAACAGTGCAAGAACAATAACATACTCGCCCGCAACGAACCTGCTCGAGCAGGCGGCATACAAATACCAATTGCAGGAGCGTGAAACTCCCAATCTGTACAGAAACCTTTTCGATTACGACAGCATTCCCAAGGTGGCGTTCAACCACAGGAACGTGCCGTTGAATATGCCCGAAAACATTTGGATAACCGATACGACGTTCCGCGACGGCCAGCAATCGACCTCCCCGTTTTCGGTAGAGCAGATAGTTACGCTTTTTAAGCTCCTGCATAAGCTCGGCGGCGAAAAGGGTATTGTAAGACAGAGCGAATTTTTCGTCTATTCCGAAAAGGACAGGGAAGCGGTCAGGGAATGTATGTCGCTCGGCTACAAATTCCCGCAGGTGACAAGCTGGATAAGAGCCAACGAAAACGATTTCGCACTCGTACGCGATCTCGGGCTGGAGGAAACGGGCATTCTCGTCAGCTGCTCCGACTACCATATATATAACAAAATGGGTCTGACAAGACAAAAGGCTCTTGAAAAATACCTTAAAATAGTCGAATCCGTCATAAACCACGGCATTCGCCCCCGTTGCCACTTCGAGGATATAACACGTGCCGATTTTTACGGCTTCGTTATCCCGCTCGCCGAGGCTCTTACGAATTTGGGCGAGAAGTACGGTGTCGAGGTCAAAATACGTGCGTGCGATACGATGGGCTACGGCGTTTCGTACCCCGGCGTAGCTCTGCCGAGAAGCGTACAGGGCATAATATACGGCCTCATGCACTTTTCCGGAGTGAAGAGCGAAAATATGGAATGGCACGGTCATAACGACTTTTATAAGGTCGTTTCGAACTCCGCAACCGCATGGCTCTACGGTTGTTCCGGCGTGAACTGCTCCCTGCTCGGCATAGGCGAAAGAACCGGCAACTGTCCCCTCGAGGCTATGGCGATAGAATATGCCTCGCTGAGAGGAACGACCGACGGCATGGATCTATCGGCAATTACGGAAATAGCGGAATACTTTGAACAGGAAATAGGCTACGAGATCCCCGAACGCACCCCGTTTGTCGGCAGAAGCTTCAATACCACACGTGCCGGTATACATGCGGACGGCTTGCTCAAGGACGAGGAGATCTATAATATATTCAATACCGAAAAGATCCTCAATCGCCCCGTTACCGTCGCCGTCGATTCGCATAGCGGTGCGGCGGGTATCGCACATTGGATAAACGGCTACTATAAGCTGGAGGGCGACGAAAGACTCGATAAACGTGCGGAAATAATCACGCTTATGAAAGAACGTGTCGATAACGAATATGCTTGCGGAAGAAATACCGTGATGGGCGACGGCGAGCTTGAGGAAATTCTCAAAAGCATCGACTTCGATATGTACGAAAAATTATCGCATATCCATATCCACAGAAAAAAATAACGAAGCTTGAACAGCTCCGTCGACCGCAGTCAACCGACTGCGGTCCTTTTGCGTGCAACACAATACCCCTTCAACCGTCGATCATTCGGATCGCCACGTTTCCCAAAACGGGGGAGGCAAAATAAGAACGGTCCTTCCTCGGAGGGCGAGGGCTACGAGAGAGGACTTCGTTGCAGCCTTCCCTCGTAGGGAGATAATAGAGGAAAGGCTTAAAAGGGATGGGAATTACGGTGAACGAAGTGAGTGTATTCGCATTTGAGTTAAGAATATAATATTAATGCACTTTACCGTATTTTACTTAAGTAACAAAAAATTGACGAAAGTTTATTTTATATTCGTTGATTATTTTTGCCGCACCTGATAGAATAAATATATACTACGATTTTTACGACCGAAAGGAGCTTACTATACGATGGCATTTACCTTTATCGGCGGGGTACACCCGAAAGAAAACAAAAATACCGCCTCGCGTGCGATCCGCAGACTGCCTTCTCCGAAGCTCGTATATATTCCGCTATCTCAGCACATCGGCGTGCCGTGTACGCCTACGGTAAATGTCGGCGACACCGTTAAAAAAGGCGAAATGCTCGGCGATGTGCCTCAAGACAAGCTCGGCGTACCGGTACACAGCAGTGTTTCGGGTACGGTCAGGGAAATATCGTCGATTCGATATCCCGACGGGCGGGCGGTCGAATGTGTTATCGTGGAAAACGATCTCACCGACACGCAACAGTATATGACTCCTTACGACGGAAGCATAAAGGACCTGCACCCGCAATTCATAATCGAGCGTGTGCGGCAAGCGGGCATAGCCGGTATGGGCGGTGCGTCGTTTCCGACCTATGCGAAGATCACCTCCGCTCTCGGTCGCGTGAACAGGATAATAATAAACTGCTGTGAGTGTGAGCCGTATATATGTGCCGACAACCGACTTCTTATCGAATATCCCGAAGCGGTCATAGGCGGAGCGAAGCTTCTCATGCGTGCGTTGGGCTTACGTAAATGCGATATCGCACTGGAGGACAACAAGCTGTCCTGCGTTCCCTCGTTAAAAAAGGCGATCAAGGACCCGAATATGTTCGATATCCGAATTATGAAAACAAAATATCCGCAGGGTGACGAGCGTCAGCTCGTTTACGCTCTTACGGGTGTCGAAATACCGTTCGGAAAGCTTCCCGCCGATGTCGGCTGTGTGATATTCAACGCCGCTACGTGCTGTGCGGTATTCGAAGCTGTGGCACTCGGCAAGCCTCTCATCGAAAGGGCGGTGACCGTGGACGGCGGTGCCGTCAAGCACCCGAAAAACGTCTACGCCCCGATCGGCACGCCTGTTTCGGAGCTGCTCGAATTTTGCTCGGGAACTTATTCCTCGCTGTCGAAGCTGATCGTCGGCGGAGCTATGATGGGTACGGCTCAATACGACACGAACCTACCCGTGACAAAGGGAACTAATGCCGTACTCGCACTTTCGTACGACGAAACGGAGCAGTCGGGCAAGGACGGCACGTGCATTCGTTGCGGGCGGTGCGTTCGTGCCTGCCCGATGAGGCTTCAACCGCTGTATCTCGCTTCCTACGCACGTGCCGGAAAATACGACAAGCTCGAAAAATACGATATATTCGGCTGTGTCGAATGCGGAAGCTGTGCTTATTCCTGCCCGGGCGGAGTGCCGATAGTCCAGCTCATTCGGGGAGCTAAGGCGAAGCTGAAATCGGATAGATCGGAGAAAAACAAATGAAAAAAACGCTTACCGTGTCCTCGTCGCCGCATATCCACACGCCCGACTCGACACGCAGTATAATGCTCAACGTGATGATCGCTCTTGTCCCCTCGCTCGTTTGGGGAATTTACGTTTTCGGAGTCCGTGCGGCGGCGGTCGTCGCCGCATCGTGTGCAAGCTGTGTACTGTTCGAGTGGCTGTATCGGTTGTTGATGAAAAAACCGAATACCGTTTCCGATTGCTCCGCTCTGCTCACAGGACTGCTTTTGGGACTCAATATGCCCCCGTCCGTTCCGCTTTGGCTTCCCGTTGTCGGCGGCTTCTTCGCCGTCGTCGTCGTAAAACAGCTTTTCGGCGGCTTGGGTAAGAATTTCTTAAATCCCGCACTTGCCGCACGTGCGTTTCTGTTTTCGTGGCCGAACGAAATGACGAAATTCACCGTTCCGTTCGCTTCATTGCCGTTCTTCTCCTCCTGCGACGCATATGCGACGGCAACGCCGCTTGCCGACCTGTCGGCGGGCTTAAATCCCGATTACTCCGTTGCGGATATGTTCTTCGGCAATATCCCCGGCTGTATCGGCGAGGTGTCGTCACTGCTTCTTATTGCGGGAGGTGTGTATCTTATCGTGCGTCGCATTATCACATGGCATATCCCCGTAGCGTATCTCGGTACGGTCGCCGTTCTGTCGTATGTTTTTCCGTGCAGCGAGCAGCTGGGACCGAACGGCAGTATGATGTATTCGTTGCTTTCGGGCGGACTTATCCTCGGTGCCGTATTTATGGCGACGGATTATACGACCTCACCCGTGAATCCGACGGGAAAACTCATATACGGCATCGGTTGCGGACTGCTTACCGTGCTTATCCGTACCTACGGAGGATATTCGGAGGGCGTTTCGTTCGCAATTTTGATAATGGATCTGCTCGTCGGTTATATAGATAAGCTTACAAAGCCCGTGCCGTTCGGTATGAGCAAAAGACCCCAATCGGAGGAAAAAGCCGAAAAAAGATCGGTGAAAACGGAGGCAAAAAATGAAACGTAATTCACTCGCTTATATTTGCCTCAGCTTAACGGTGATCTGTACGGCGGTCGCACTGCTCGTTTCCGGAGCTTATTCGCTCACAGCCGAAAAAATTTCGCAAAGAGAACGCCTTACGGAGTACGAGGGCATAAGGAAGCTGTTTCCCGATGCGGGCGACGAAAATATAATCGCCGTCGCCGGGGATTTCGGCAATAACGTGGCTTCCGTTTGCAAAATAACCGACGGCGAAGCTGTCGTCGGCTACACCGTGAAGCTCACCTCGTCCGGCTTCGGCGGTGATATATCCATGCTCGTCGCCGTGCTTCCTTCGTGCGAGGTGTCGGGGGTGGAGATCCTTTCGCACAGCGAAACGCCGGGTGTCGGAGCGAAAGTCGAAAACAGATCGTTTCTGGAGGGCTTTTACGGAAAGACCGAAAAAGCCGTTATAGGTGTCAACGTCGATGCGATCGCAGGTGCGACCGTGTCATCGAAAGCCGTTGCGGAGGGTGTGAACTACGCCGTCACTGCAGTGGAAACGCTTCTCGGGAAAAATGTCGAGGTCGGTTGAAGCAGGTTGAGGTGAGTTGAGGTAAAAATGAAGAATAACCTTAAAAAAATATTTAAAGACGGTATAATAACAAATAATCCCACTTTTGTACAACTACTGGGAATGTGTCCGACGCTTGCCACGACAACGAGTGCGATCAACGCACTCGGCATGGGACTTGCGGCTACAGCCGTCCTCGTGCTTTCGAATCTGATAATATCGCTTTTGCGAAAATTTATCCCCAAACAGGTGAGAATCGCCTCGTATATCGTCATAATTTCCGGTGCCGTGACCGTCATCGAGCTGCTTATGCGTGCATATATACCGTCGCTCTACGACGCTCTCGGATTGTATATACCGCTTATCGTCGTCAATTGCATTATCCTCGCACGTGCCGAATCGTTTGCGTCGAAGCATTCGCCTCTGCCATCGGTCATAGACGGTATCGGAACCGGCTTGGGCTTCACCGTCGCATTGACTCTCATAGGCTGTATACGTGAGGTGTTCGGTGCGGGTACGCTCTTCGGAGTGACCGTCACACCGTCGTTTTATTCCCCCGTCACCATGCTCGTTATGCCGTCGGGAGCTTTTCTTACTCTCGGCGTACTGCTTGCCGCGGTAAATAAGATCAAGCTCGAAGCCGAAAACGCACGCCGCAGAAAAGCGGCCGCAGATACGGAGGACGGCGAAGCGGAGGAGGAAGAAGAATGAAAGAGATCTTTGTGTTGATGCTTACGGCAATGCTTGCCGAAAACTTCATTTTTATAAAATTTTACGGTATCTGCCCGTTTCTCGGCGTGTCCGACGACAGCGAAAAAGCGTTCGGTATGGGCTGTGCCGTTACGTTCGTTATGACGGTGTCGGGTGCGGTAACGTGGGCGTTGTACGAATTCGTACTCGCTCCGCTCGGCCTCGAATACCTAAAGACCGTCGCTTTCATTTTGGTCATAGCCTCGCTCGTACAGCTTATCGAAATGCTCCTGCATAAGATATTGCCGTCGCTTTATTCCTCGCTGGGCATTTTCCTGCCGCTGATAACGACCAACTGTGCCGTTTTAGGTTCATCCTTACTTTGTGTGCAGAGAAATTATTCGTTTATCCAAACCGTCGCATATTGCTTTGCCGCCGCAATAGGCTTTACTTTGGCAATACTCATATTCGCCGGAATCAGAGAACGTCTTGAGGTGTGCGATGCTCCTAAAGCTTTTAAAGGTATGCCGCTGACGCTTATCGCCGCCGCACTCGTCGCAATGGTGTTCTCGGGCTTTTCGGGCATCAATTTCTCTTAAGGAGGCGTCGGAATGAACGTACTTTACGCTGTTATCTGTTTTGCGGTAATGGGACTTCTGCTCGGTACTATGCTCGCCGTCGCTTCTCACGCACTTAAAGTAAAAGAAGATCCCAAAGTAAATAAGATACGTGCCTGCCTGCCCGGAGCGAATTGCGGTTGTTGCGGCTATACCGGTTGCGGTGTCGCCGCCGAAAAAATAGCGTCGGGCGAAGCCGATGTCAATGCCTGTGCCGTGGGCGGTGCGGAATGTGCCGAGCATATCGCCCGTATAATGGGAGTAGAGGCAAAAGAAACCGTCCGTATGCGTGCGGTCGTTATGTGCATGGGCGAAAACGAATATACACGAAAAAAATACGATTACGACGGCGAACACGACTGCGTTTCGGCAATGAAGCTCGACGGCGGTGAAAAGCTCTGTCCGAATGCCTGTATCGGCTACGGCACTTGCGTTGTCGCTTGCCCGCAAAATGCGATATCCGTCACAAACGGTGCAGCAAGAATCGATCATGTGAAATGCGTCGGTTGCGGAGCTTGCGTTTCCGCCTGTCCGAAGAGAATAATCAAGCTTATCCCGTACACAGCTCCTCATTATGTGCGATGTCTGTCGGCGGAAAACGGCTTAAAAACGAAGAATGCCTGCGATGCCGGCTGTATCGGCTGTCGTATTTGCGAAAAAAATTGTCCCGTCAATGCCGTAAAGGTTATTGACAATCACGCCGTAATAGATTATAATATATGTGTTGATTGCGGCACGTGCGTTACGAAATGCCCGCGTCACATCATAAAAAACGGACTTAAGACCGTGAAATGAGCTGATACGGTCTGTACGGAGCGAAAATGGGAAAAATAATATCGTTTGCGAACCAAAAGGGCGGCGTCGGAAAATCGACGAGTGCGGTCAATATCGCCGCCGCACTCGGCTTAAAAGGCAAAAAAACACTGTTGTGCGATCTCGACCCACAAGGAAACACGACAAGCGGAGTAGGTATAAACAAAAGGCAGATCAAGGTTTCGGCATACGACGTGCTTATCGGCAGGGGCGAGCCGGAAGCGGCGATCATCAAGACGAAATTCGACAATTTGCATATAATTCCGTCGAATATCGGACTTGCGGGTGCGGAATTTGAGCTTGTCGAAACGAACGGACGCGAACACCGATTCAAAAACGCATTAAAGAAGCTGAAGGACGAATACGATTACATAGTAGTTGACTGCCCTCCTTCGCTCGGGCTTTTGACGATAAACGCCCTTGTGGCAAGCGACGGAGTGGTGATCCCGATGCTGTGCGAATATTTCTCGCTTGAGGGTTTGACACAGCTGATGATAACCATGCGTGAGATCAAAAAACGATACAATCCGTCGCTTGATCTTATCGGAATACTGATAACGATGTTCAACGGCAGATTGAACCTTTCGCAAGAGGTTTTGGACGAGCTGAAAAAGTATTATGCCGACAAACTGTTCAAAACGGCGATACCGAGAGCGGTAAAGCTTTCCGAAGCACCGTCGTTCGGCGAGCCGATACAATACTACGAGCGGGTCGGTAAGGGTGCAGAGGCGTACAACAAAGCCGCCGACGAGATATTATCGAGAATACAATGATGATAATTGTTCCACGTAGAACATTTCTTCCGAAAGACACCACATAGTGCTTTGTTCCACGTAGAACATTTGAAATAAACGGAATACACGCAGTCCCGAACGTTCGAACAGAGCGTTCGGGCAGCGTATTGAAAGGAAACAGGTGAAATGGCTAAAAAATCCGCAATGGGACGGGGACTTGACGCAATATTCGATTCGAATACCGCCGAACCGTCCTCGCTCGTGTCGGTAATCAGAATTTGCGACATCGAGCCGAATAGATCACAGCCGAGAAAGAGCTTCGACGAGGCGGCATTGCAGGATCTCTCGCAATCAATAGCGACGCACGGCGTTATACAGCCGATAGTGGTAAAAAGCTCGGGCGACGGATTCTACAAGATAATAGCCGGCGAGCGACGCTTCAGGGCGGCAAAAATGGCGGGCTTGTCGGAAATTCCCGCAATAGTACGCGAGCTTGACGACAAAGCGGCGGCGGAGGTTGCAATAATAGAGAATATACAACGTGAAAATTTGGATCCCGTTGAAGAAGCGAGTGCATACAAAACGCTCATGGAGGTCTACGGACTGACGCAGGAGGAACTTGCCGAAAGGATCGGTAAATCAAGGTCGTCGATAGCGAATATGCTCAGGCTGCTCGAGCTGCCCGAAGAGCTGCTCGTCATGCTCAAAAACGGCGATATCACGACGGGTCACGCAAAGGTCTTGCTCGGCGTGAAATACAAGTCCGATCTTATCGAGCTTGCGGAAAAGATCGTTAAATACAAAATGTCCGTCCGGGAAACGGAAGCGGCGGTGAAAAAGCTGAACGCTTCACACGAGGAAACGGTGAGCGAGGTCGTGACCGACAGGCAGGCATACGAAAAAGCACTCGATCTGCGACTGCTCGAGCGTATGGGCAGGCGTGTCAAGGTGTCCTACGGCAAGAAAAAAACGGTCGAGCTGACTTACACCGACAACGACGATCTGGAATCCTTACTCAAGGCTATCGCCGGCGACGACATATTCGACTTCTGATCATTCCGATTTCGGCGAGCGAAGCCAAAATTAAAAGAATTTTCATACATTTACCACTTTGTATATATAAAATTATATTATAATTGAAAATTACAATCGATATTTTTGCCGCAACCATGCCGTCATACGGTCGCACCGTCATACGGTCGCACCGTCATCGGTCGTGCCGTCATACGGTCGAACCGTCATACGGTCACACCGTCATAGGTCGCACGGTCGTGCGGTGAAAACGAAAGGATAAATAAAATGCTCGATATCAGATTTGTAAGAGAAAACCCCGACAAGGTACGCGAAAATATAAAAAAGAAGTTTCAGGACCATAAGCTTCCGCTCGTGGACGAGGTATTGAAGCTCGACGCACAGAGCCGTGCGGCTCAACAGGAAGCGGATTCGCTTCGTGCCGACAGAAACCGTTACTCAAAGCAGATAGGCGGCTTGATGAAGGCGGGCGACCGTGCCGGTGCGGAAGAGCTTAAAAAGAAGGTAAACGATGCGGCGGACAGGCTGGCACAGCTCGAGCGTGACGAAGAGGAACTTTCGGGCAAGCTCAGAGAAATAATGCTCAAGATACCGAATATCATCGACGACAGTGTGCCGATAGGCAAGGACGACAGTGAAAACGTAGAAGTCACGAGATACGGTGATCCTGTTGTTCCCGATTTCGATATTCCGTATCACACCGACATCATGGAATCGCTCGACGGCATAGACCTCGACAGTGCAAGACGTGTTGCCGGCAACGGATTTTACTATCTCACGGGCGATATCGCACGGCTTCACTCGGCGATAATAACGTATGCACGAGATTTCATGATAGACAAGGGCTTCACCTATTGTGTGCCGCCGTTCATGATACGTTCCGAGGTCGTAACGGGCGTTATGAGTTTCGACGAAATGAGTACGATGATGTATAAGATCGAGGGTGAGGATCTGTATCTTATCGGCACGAGCGAGCATTCGATGATAGGTCGCTTTATCGACACGATAATTCCCGAGGAAAAGCTTCCCTACACTCTTACGAGCTATTCCCCGTGTTTCCGCAAGGAAAAGGGTGCGCACGGCATAGAGGAAAGAGGCGTTTACCGCATACATCAGTTTGAAAAGCAGGAAATGATAGTGATCTGCA
>CAZCJU010000020.1:0-23486 GCA_964498965.1 uncultured Lachnospiraceae bacterium | reverse complement strand
CAGGAACACCGCCGTCGTTATCCAGCTTATTCCGTAATAAAACCAATCTATGCCGCCGCAACCGATGAAGCCGTATCTGAAGATGTTGATTATGGGCGTTACCGGGTTTAACATATATAAATTGTACCATTTACTGTTCATTATAGCGTTTCTTGAGAACATATCATAAGCCACCGGCGAGCAATACGACCAAAGGGACACACCGAAGCCGATAAGCATTACGAGGTCACGGTATTTTGTGGTGAGCGACGATATCATCGTTCCTATACCGAGACCGAGCAGTGCCATTTGTATCAGCAATAACGGAAGCATGAGCATATACGCATTGGGATGTACGTTTGCTCCGGTCATCACGAAGTACACGACCGCACATATCAAAAACACAAATTGAATAAAGAAAGATATAAACTGCGACAAAGTGGACGCTATCGGCATAACAAGTCGGGGAAAATAAACCTTGCCCATGATACCGGAATTTGAGGTAAATGTGCTTGCCGACGAATTCAGACAGCCCGAAAACAGTCCCCACATTATATTGCCCGCCAAAAAGAACACGAAATTCGGTATTCCGTCCGCTCCGAGTCCGGCGATATCGCCGAAGAAAAGCGAATATACCACGGTTGACATGAACGGCTGAATTATCGCCCACGCAGGTCCCAGTATCGTTTGCTTGTATGCCGCAACAAATGTTCTTCTGACGAATAGCATTATGAGATCGCGATATCGCCATATATTTTTTACATCGACATTGAACCAGCCCTTTGACGGTTTAACGACGACATCCCATTTTTGAGTACTTTCCTTTTCCATTTTCACCTCAACACTTGAATAAGTGAGTTATATTTATTTTTCATTTGTTTCCGCAACAATCTCATATTTACACTTCGGTGCATTGAGAATTTTCAAAAGATTAACAGCCTTCGGAAATTCGTTTGTGTCAGCTTTCACAACATTTTCTTTTTCATATCCGGAATAATATTTCGCACACGACAGTTCGGGGTGCTTGCGTGCCGTAAACATAAATTTCCGTTCATGTTTAAGCAAATCAAATTTCCGCATTTCTTTTTCCGTACAAAGATTCATTTGCGAAAATTTCAAAATAACATTGTCAAAATTCACACGTGTCTTTCGCCTGTCCCATTTTTCCTTTGCTTCTTCCTGCGTTTTATAATGCAAAAAGACGATCTCCACATCATCTATTATTCCTATGGGGTTCGTGTCTTGCTCTCGCTCGATTAACACGTCATAATAGCGTGACTGCTCGGGGGCGATAAACTTCAGCTCACGGGACAAATAGTACTTTAAATTTGAAACAAATTTTATGTAATCGGGAGCAAAAAAGTATAAACCGACGGTCGGCGACATATAAGGCATATCGAAGTATCTGTATACATTACCCGCCCAGCAATTGTTTGAAATCACGGTGAAATCGTGATTTTTGAGTTTTTTAATACACCGCTGCCTTTTTTTCGCATATACCTTTTTTTTAATTTTCTTATCGAGCTTATTAAGCTTTCTTAAAATATATTTTCCTCTCATTCACCAAGCACTTTTTCTATAACCTCAACCCATTTTTCGCATATCGAATCCGCCGACAGTCTTTGTCTTGTTTTGTATCCCTCAATTGCACATTTTTCGGCAAACTCTTCATCATCGGCAAATCGGCACATAGCATCGCATAAAGCTCGTACATCTCCGACAGGAGTCAGCAGTCCGTTTACACCGTCTTCTATGCACTCTCTCGCACCGCCGCCCAAGCAGTCGGTACATATCGTCGGTAAGCCGACAGACAGTGCTTCAATCATCGAATTTGACAAGCCCTCAAAATCCGACGATGACACAAACATGGCACAATCTTTGACAGCGTCGCAGACATCGGCTCTCGGCGGCAAAATGAATATTTTTTCCCGCATACCTATGCCGGCAATATAATTCTCAAGCTCTGTTTTCAATAATTCTTCGCTTTCGCATACAGTATTTCCGTAAATCAACAAGCTGTAATCCGAATGATTTTTTGAAAAAACCGTAAATGCGTCTATCAAAAGAGGCAGATTCTTCTGTTTTGACAGTCGGCAAAAATTCACTACTTCATGCTTTCTTTTGCCGTTGTATTTTTCCGGCAATGCTGAGCTTACGGGATTATGTATTACGCTTGTTCTTCCCGTCAACTCGTTTTTATAATAATCCGCTTCTTCTTTTGTTTGGAAAATTGCCCAATCGGCTTTTTTTATGCATTTGCTGTTGCAAATCTTGTGTGTTTCATCGCAATTTTCGATTTGCGGAGAATTTCTTTCGGCAAATATTATTTTGCACCTTGTCCCGTTTTTCGCAAAATAGGCTAAGGTATAATATTCTATTCCGAACGGGATCAAAACACTTCCTTTGTTCTCCTGTAAAAATGTACATAACGCGGCACATTTGCGAAGCTTCGAACGTTTGAAATGGCTGAAGCTTTTATAATTCGCATTAAATGCTCCGAAAAGCTTCGCCGCTTTCTTCATCGCTCCTATCTGCCGTCTGATATTTCGCTCGTTTTTGATATAAGACTTGCTGTTTTTTACCTTTTCGCAGTACTCGGGAAGCGACACGATCTCGCTTCCGTCACCGTAATCAAAATAAACATCGTCATCAACTCCGACAGTAAGTAAAAACACGACCTTGAAGCCTTTTTTTGACAAATCCTTTGAAATGACGGAAACTTGCTTCGCCACACCGCCGTTTTTAAGTATTCCGCTTATAAAAATTACCTTTTTCGATTCGCTCATTATGTTTTTGACCTTGTATTTATCCAAGTATTTTGATAAACCGAAGTTTAAATCGGAGCAACGCGTGAAAAGCTTGCTTGATCACGCAGCGACTTTGTTATTTTTCTCTGAGTTTTTTCACAATGCCGATTTCGCTTATCTTTGCTGTCAATTTTCTTTTTTTCTGCCTTGACTTTGATTTTTTTTGATACTTAAAATAGTAGTCATATACCTTCTCGGCATTGCGGTCGAATATGTTTTTATGTTGATTTTTCAAATATTCGTTCAGCTTGTCTGTGGGGATATGTTCAAGGCAATTTACGCATATCGGATCGTTTATAATTTCGCTTACCATTGATATTTTGTCTTTTTTATCACCGGGAGCGAAATCGACGATCTCGTTTGCGATGGTGTCGATAACGAAGAAAAACGTACACAGGTGCATACTGTCCGTCAAGTCAAGCTCTTTGAAATTGCGGGTATCCTCGTAAAGTCTTTCTATAAGCGGTCGTAACAGCGTCCACATATTTTTCGTATAGCCTCTTGACAGTGATGTTTTTACCGTGCGGTTATGATACAGGTAATCGTCTCCCAAATAGTAATAGTTCTGTGCTGCGAGAGTTGCTTCATATGTAAACGGCAGGTCTTGACATCGACGAAATCTGTCATCGAAGCATATGCCATGCTCTGTAAGCGTTTTATGCTTATATATTCTCAGGCAATTACTCCACCGGATCGTACTTTTTCCGCCTTTTGCATTCAATCCCGAAAGTGTTCGAGTCAGGATCTCCGATTTTATCTGTTCCCTGTCATATGCTCCGCAACGGATATATTTAGGGAAACAATAGTCGTTTTCGTTCTCCTTGCAATTGCAAAAAACGATATCGGAATCGTTCATTTTTGCTGCGGCATACATTTTTTCGTAAGCATCAAGCTCCAGCCAATCGTCCGAATCTATAAACGCTATATATTCTCCCCGGGCAACATTCAAGCCGCTGTTTCTCGCTGCGGCAAGTCCGGCATTTTCCTTTTTATTTATCAGCTTCACACGCTTGTCCGACGCTTCATACCTTCGGCATATTTCAAGCGAGCCGTCGGTCGATGCGTCGTTCACGAGTATTATTTCTATATCACTCAATGTTTGATTTACGGCACTGTCGATACATTGTACGAGATATTTTTCGGCGTTATATATCGGAATTATCGCACTTATTTTTATATCACTCATTACATATCGCTCTTTCCCATTTATTTACGATGTTTCGCACGGAAAGCTCGTCACGCAGCTTTGTGCCGTTCATTGACAGCTTTTCGGCAAGCTCCGCGTCCTCGGCGACACGCTTCATCGCAAGATACAGCTTTTCCGCATCTCCGACAGGCGTAAGAAGTCCGTTTTCTTCGGTTTTTATGATCGCCGCAGCACCTCCCGCAGGACAATCGGTGCATATTGTCGGCAGGCCTATAGCCATTGCCTCGAGCATGGAATTTGACATCCCCTCAAAATCGGACGAAGAAACGAACATCGCATAATTTTTGATCTTTTCGTGTATATTATCGCAAAACGGCAATATTTCGGCACATTGTGTCAGGCGGTTTTTCTTTATATAACGGTTCAACTCATCGAGAAGTTTTTTATCCTCGTCGCTTGTTGCGGCACCTATGATTTGAAGCTTATACTCCGGCAACTCTTTATGAAACCGCAAAAACGCTTCAAGCAGCAACGGAAGATTTTTTTGAAAGTTTATACGGCAGAAATTCACTATTATTTTTTCTCTTTTTCCGCAATACGGCATCGGCAGCTCCTCTTTCAGAGGATTAAATATCACAGTACTTTTTTTGCGAATATGCTCCGGATACGTAAGCGATGCCTGTTCCGATTGAAAAACGGTCATATCCGCTCTGTCGTAGTATGTATAGATATGATCGAATATGTTTATATCGCAATGCCCTATACTGCAGCGTTCCGATATTACGACACGCATATCAAGTCGATAAGCGGCAAGAAGTGTCAATTCGATAGAATGATTCAGAAAAGCGACGGCGGCACGGCTTTTATTCTCGACAAAATACTTATTCAGTGTATATATGCTGTCGATATTTCTGAGTACAAAACGGTAAACGGAGGTTTTTTTCTTTTGCCTGCCGATAAGCTTTTCCGACAGCCTATGCATTTTATACATAAGCTTTATTCTTCTCGCCGTCCGCATCGGAGCTTTTTTTAAGATATCGCACAAGAACACGCATTCGATCTTATCGTCCAAGTCATATCCGATGTAAGCTTTCCTCTTTTGATCGGTCAAAACAACCGTTACCTTTTTATTTCTTTTCGAAAATTCGTTTGCGAGTATGCTTATTACCCTTTCGGCTCCGCCGCCGGAAAATTTATCGATCAGAAATACAATACTATCCACATTATCCATATATCTGTGTTATCCGTGCTTTTCGTTTATTCTTTTCTTCAAGCTTCTGTATTTATCGTACAATGCTTTTTTCGTAATTTCAAAATGTGCCGTAAGAAGTCTTTTATCTCTTATGCATTGAAAGACCTTAAGATATTTTCCGTTTACGTATTTGTTTTCGTTAAACGGAACGAACGGTTCACTCGGAAGAAATTGCGACCAATTGTATTTCAAGACCGCACTCTTGTTTTTTTCGTATCGATATGTCTTGAAAAGCCGATACATCACCGAATTGAAATGATTTGCATCAAGCCTCAGCTTATCGTCGTCGTCGTTGCAATTCCATATTTCGAGATATTTTTTTAATTCGTAATAAACATGGAGTGTGTTTTTTTTCTCCGCACAGTCAAGTGAATAGCTTCTCGACACACTTTGCGTATTATATCTGTAACGGTAAAGCGGCTCATTCAAATACACTATTCTTTTCGACAGCGACAATATCGGAAGGCTTTGAAGGACATCTTCTGCCATATTACGCCCGTAATATACTCGATAATCCGTTTTATCGGCTTTCAGAACCGACGTTTTTACGGCTTTTGTCCAAATGCTGTTTATCGATCCGCCGGAATACATAAGCTTATACAGCTCTTTTTTTTCGTCATTTTCAAACACTCTGCCCGACGGAAAAACACCGTCTATTCTTTCACTCGTGCCTTTTTCGTCAAATCTGTAATATGTATAAATGACCGTATCGGAATCGTATTTTTTTGCGTACTCATATATCTTTTGCAGGCAGTTCTCGCTCAAGCTGTCATCCGAGTCCAAAAATACGCAATACTCACCCTTTGCCTCCGCTATAGCCGTTCGCCTTGCGGAAATCAGTCCCTCGTTTTTTTTATGTATCACATTGAAATTGCCGTATTTCCGCACGTACACATTGCAGATATCGCCGCTTTTATCGGTTGAACCGTCATCTACCGCTATGACTTCGTAATCCTTAAATGTTTGATCCAGTACCGATCCGAAGCACTGCTCAAGGTAATTTTCGACATTATACACGGGTATCAATATACTGAATATCGGATCCATGCTTTTTCTCCCTCCGGGCAACCGACCTTTTCGGTCAGCAATCAAGTAATTTATTCCAGCTCGATGCGTACTCTCTTTCCGCAATCGAATGATCTACACCTTCAAGCACGTCGATCACCTTTTTTACGAAATCCGCATTTTCATATGCGTACATAAGCTTATCGGCGATATCCTCGGCAAGGATCTCGCAAAGCAGACCGTTGACTTTATCGCATACAAGCCGTTTTCCTCCGTCGGTCGTTGTGCATACTACCGGCTTACACAATGCCATTGCTTCCGCAAGGGTAAGCCCGAACGCCTCGTTTCTCGACGGTTGCACGAATATATCGCACTCTTTGATATACGGATACGGATTCTTTTTCATTCCCGTTATCGTTATACGCTTCTCGATATTCAATTCACCGATAAGTCGGCAAATTTCTTTCCGCTCCGCACCGTCACCTATAAAATACCAATGAAAATCCAAGCCCTTTTCATCGAGCAGCTTTGCCGCTCTCACCGCAAGATCAAACCCTTTTTCAAAGCTTAATCTTCCGCAGGAGCAGATATTGAATTTCTTTTTATCAAGCTCGACCTTTTCTTCCGTTGCGAGGCGGCGTATTTTTCGAACCGAAACATAATTTGCGACACAGCATATTCTTTCGGCAAGTACCGGATACAGATCTTTCAGCGTGTCGGCACAGCTTTCGTTTACTGCGACGATCCTGTCGAAGTGCGAAAACACCTCTTTATGTATTTTTTCGTTTTCGTCAATGCTCGTATGAAAAAACACGAGCTTTTTTTCGGCGTTTACATATTTATCCACGAACATGGCGGTATATTCGGGAGCGTATGCTATCGCCGTATCGTACTTCGGCTGCGAAGAAAAATAATTATTATAGGCGTATTTCAGTCGGCTTTTGCTTATTTTATCTCTGTTATATCTGTAAACTCTTTCTCCCGCTTTTTTCGCTCCCGCCTTGTTCAGTACCGTTGATATGATATCGGGCAACAAATATTTCGGATTTTTGTAAAAGTTGCGGCGGTCGTCGCATACCGTGACTTTTACATATTCGGGAATCTCACACAGCAGTTGCGTTTTATTCTGCAATACAAACAGACCGATATCGTATTTCTTGCGATCAATAACACCGAGAGCTTCGATAAGAGATTTCTGTATACCGCCGAACGACATACTATGCACCGCAACAAGCAGCTTTTTCTTATCCGTCATTTCCGTTTATACATTTGCTCCATTCCTCCGATATACTCATTATATCGAGCTTCTCCTTCAGCAATGCTCCGTTATGCGACAATTCATCGGAATATTCCTTATCCGATGCGAGCTTTACCATCGCCCGTGACAATGCGTCTTTATCGCCGACGGGAACAAGCAGGCCGTTTTTTCCGTTTTCGATAACGGCTCTCGCACCTCCCGCCGGGCAGTCGGTGCATATTACGGGCAATCCGAGTGCCATAGCCTCGAGCATTGAATTCGACATTCCCTCATAATCCGACGAGGAAACAAACATCGCACAGTCATTAACATATTCATGAACGTTACTTGTAAACGGAAGGATCTTTACGCTTTTTCCGATATTCAGGTCATTTGCGAGTTGTATCAGATCGGCTTTGAGTTTTTCTTCTTTTTCGCTGTAGGCATCGCCTATTATTTCGAGTGTATATTCGGGAAATTTTTCGTAAAAACTTGCGAACGCTTCTATAAGCAATGCTAAATTTTTCTGATAAGCTATACGGCAAAAATTAACGATACATTTTCTTCTTTCACCCGTATATACGCTCGGCAGCTCCGATTTTACCGGGTTAAATATCACCTTGCCTTTTGCTTGCAGCTTCTCCGGATAAGCTTTCATTGCATCGGGAGATTGAAAGACGATTATGTCGGCACGCATATAGTATTTGTCAACGAAATTATACCCGTAGCGTGATCCGAGCAGTCGTTTTGAATCGGCTCGTTCCGAAATAATTATTCTGTTCGTCAATCCGTTTGCGGCAAGAAGAACGAGCGGTATGGTCGGCTGTAAAAACGCGACGACGGAAGCATTCGGGTGTAAAAGCAAATATTTGCGAAGTGCTTCTATCTTTGTATACTGTTGCCACATAAAGCTATTATATGCGCTTTTCGCTCCTACACGATGTCCGAGCTTTTCCGAAATGCCGCACGATATTCTGTTGAAAACGGAAACGACCGCATATTTGATTCTTTTTTTAAATGTAGGTTTTTCCGTCATCTCAAGCAGGGAAAGAAGCGGGATAGTTTCACCAAGCCTTCCTATTACGACATCGCAACTGCGTTGATCGGTCACCATGAGTGTGACATCATCGCCGTTTTTCTTCATTTGATTTGCGAGTGCCGACATTACATTTTCGGCTCCGCCGCCCTTCATGCGGGCAATGGCAAATAATATTTCTTTCATTTTACCGACCGAAAATTTTATTTTTAAGCTTAAAGCACAGCCACAGCAGCTCGTTCCTGCACTTATATTTCAACGCTCTATCTCCGTATGCGTCGTTTTTTATCACATGAGCTTTAAACTCACGTTGTGCGATCTCGTATTCGTTTCGCTTTTGTTTATCAAGCTGCCCGTATTTATTAAACACTCGAACGGCATTTTGCGATATGTATTTTGCGGTTACTTCTTTTTTTTCGCCGCTTGCTTTTTCGTAAAATTCATACAGGTCGTAATATATCCCAAGCGAGCTTTTGTATGCAAGCTCCGTTTTTCTCGTTGTCGTTATCGAACCGTTTCGCACACGTCTTTCGTATAATGACGAATTTTCGTAACTCACGGTTTTTGCCGATACCGTAATTTCGAATGTAAAAGTCATGTCCTCGTTTATAATGCCGTCTATGAAGCGTATACCGCTTTTCACAAGCAGCTTGCGTTTAATGAACAGTAGGCAGGAAGCATATCGGAAATCCTTGTTTTCGAGCATAAGCTTCACGATATTTTCTCCGCTGTCGGTCTTATAATCGAGCTTATGACCGTAGCCTTGTGTGACCGTTTTGTCATATTCCGCATCGGCAAACGAATGTGCATTGAAGAACACCAATTCCGAGCCGTTATCCGTTGCGTTTTTCAAAAGCTTTTCCGCCGTTTGACTGTCGTAATAGTCATCGCTGTCCAAAAACATCAGATATTCACCGGTGCAAACGTCGATTCCCGCGTTTCTTGCCGAAGAAAGTCCGCCGTTTTCCTTATGGATAACCTTTATCCGCTCGTCTTTTGATGCGTATTCATCGCACAGCTCGCCGCTCGAATCGGTGCTTCCGTCATCGACAAGTATGATCTCGATCTTTCCGTAGGTCTGTCCGAGGACGCTGTCAACGCACTGTTTCAAGTACTTTTCGACATTGTAAACCGGAATTATTACGCTTATCAAATGATTCATTTTCGTTTATCTTTCATCAACGTAAGCTTTGTTTTTATCGCTTTTTTCATTTCTCCCGTAATTCCGCCGGAATAAAAGCGTTTCATGCTCTTTTGTATCCGTTTGTCGATCGTCACATCATCGAGTACAAAATCCTTTTTCGCATTTTTGATATCGGTTTTCACCGAATCGGCTTCTTCGGGCGAGGTATGCACTCCGCTGCCGTCCGCACCTATATTTTCGATATACGAGTGCGTCGGATACACGACCGTATATCCGTTAAGCACGTGATGCACACCGAAGCGTATCGACCAAGAGTTTCCGATACCTTTACTCTGTCTGTAGTACCTTAAAAACCTGTCGGAACCGTTACTGTTCAGTTTTTTACGCAATTTGGCATCGGCGACGAAGCGTTTTGCGTTTTTCATTTCCCAATCGACATTTTCCCACCTGTCCGACCAGGTAGCCCACCCACAACTGCACGAGCGGTATGCCAAAAATATATCTTTGTCGTAGTTCTTCGGCAGTTTGAAAATCGGTAAAAAGCCCGCTATCGAACCGACACTTTTGTCGCTTTCGAATTTTTCCAGGCAGGCGTTCATGAACTTCAAAAAATACGGCGAGCAAATGCAGTCGTCCTCAATAACGATAACACGCCCGTATTCATTTAGCACCTGCGTTACGCCGGAAATAACGGAGGCGGCTAAGCCTTTATTTTTTTTCGCTTCTGTCACGTTGACGGATGAAAACACATTTTTCTTTGCCGCCTCACGTATTTTCATACGCACCTCGGCAACCTTTGCGTCATTTGCTTCGTCCGGCGATCCGTCCGAAAAAATATACAGCTGCGTGTATTTTGCCTCTTCGCATTTCGACAGAGCCTCGAAGGTTCGTTCAAAATGCCCTGCCCTGTTATAAGCGAATATTATTACGGGCGAGTAATTCATTTTTTGTCCTCCGATATTGCTTTGTAAATTTCGAGCAGTCGTTCGGCGTTTTCTTTCTCGTTATGATTTTTTCTCGCACGTATTTTGCCGTTTTCGGAAAGCTTTTTCGCCAGTTCGGGGTCATCGAATATTTCCTTTATTCGCCATGCCATATAAGACGGATCGCCGCTTCTGAAGAAAAGCACTTCCTCTCTGTCAAGTGCCATATCCGACACGCCGCCTACATATGCGGCAACGGACGGAGTGCCGATCATCATGGCTTCGCCCAATGTATTGGGGCTGTTTTCTATCGTCGAGCAAAGGACATACACGTGTGTTTGCGAAAGGCGACAGGCTACTTGCTCGGCAGTCAATTCGCCCAAAAATTCTATATGCTCTTCCACCCCGAGCTTTTTTATCAGCCGTTCGACGTAAGCACCGTATCCTCGCTTATAAAGCGGCCGCTTATCGCCTTTACAAAACGGCTTTACCCCACCCACATAAGCTTTGACATCAGGATATTCCCGTATCAATTGAGGAAGTGCCTGAATGACGAAATGTACTCCTTTTAATGCATTATATCCGTTTCCGATATAGAGCGAGTGCGGTATGACCCCGTTTTCGCCCCATTTGTGCGTATAAAACGGTTTTCGAAGTATTCGACTGCATGAAAAATATTCGGCATTCGGGTTTATCGTATAAGAATGTGCTTTATCCCAGCTTGTACGCCCGATAAAGTAATCGGCTTTTTCCATTACACTGCGTTCGCTTTTCAGTCTTTTTTTAAACCAATATTTTTTTCTTAAATGCAAAAGCCACCCCGTCACAAACTCGGTCGGCGACGACGACAGCATCAACTCGTCCATTTGCAGCATTCCGCACTGATAATCGTAATGACCGTGCAATATTCCCTGTAAGGAAACGACGCTTTTACAGCCGCACACATTCATCATCGCACTCGAATGCATAAATTCGGTCCCCTCGATATGAACTATATCGGGTCCGAAATCATCGCAAATAAACCTGCATCTTTTTTCAAGATCGGCAAGCGTTTTATTGTTTTTATACGATATGGTATAATACCTTATATTGTCGATTTGAATGCATATATCCCTATCGCCGTCTGTCTTACACGCAATGGCAAGCTCTATATCGTCATGCTTTTTCAGCTGCTCCGCCATGGCTTCGACCCAGCCGCCCAAAGCCGTTTTTTCCGTTCCGAGCTTTTCACTTAAGCTCGTAGGGCATATATTGGCTGTCTGTAAAATCCTCATTTTCATCGGTTTTTTCTTCTTTATCATCATCGGTTTCTATATCCCGCAAAAATAGCGGTATAATTATCATTATCGGTGCGGCAAACTGATAAGTTGCGGAGTCGAGCATGCAAACAAATGTAATCGCAACCATTGCGGCGTTCACGGAACGTATGATCGTTTTGTTCTCCGTTCTTTTTCTCAATTCCTTAAATTGCTCCGATATGATCATACGCAAATTGACGATTCCCATCAGTCCGTACACCGCAAACGAATCGATCACAGCCGAATGACCGCCGCTGACATACTCGGTAAGTGTTCCGAATATGGGACTGCTTATATATCCGAAAAAGCTCTTTTCATAACGAATGAGCCTTGATTTTATCGATCCCTCCGCCTCGGCATCGTTGATAGACGAAACAAAATCGTTTATTTTTTTTGTCACAGCTGTTCCGTCAAATAAATCAAGAAGAAAATTTTGAAGTGCCGTCGATTTCATTATCGCATACAGCATCAAAATAAACAGAGCAAGTGCAATAGTTATAGCCGGTATCGGATTTCTCTGCCGGTAAAGTGTCAATATAATAAAACTGATTACAAATGTAACAATTGCAATGGAATAACCTGCTTCCAAAATGAGTAAAAGCAGTGAAATTATCCACACGATGCCAATACACGTTTTCCATTTGCTTTTTTTGAATTGAGATGCCGCCCACTGAAAGCCCACGGCGGCTATACATATCTGCGGATATATCAAAGCATACCCGCCGACACCTTTTCGATAATAAGGATAAAGCGATTCGGTATCTCGCACAAGCAATCTTGAAACTTCGGGATTCACAATAAGCTCGGAATATGTGATCAAATTAAACACCGTAAGAAGCAAAATAATTACTATATGAATATTTCCGAGGTCTTTCCATCTGTCCCTATAACAACGGTTCACAATGAGCAGCAACACGAACATGTATATGGCAATCTGCTTCAATATAATGCCCGTACCGCCTCGTATATAGGCAACCGCAATGACCTCCATTGCGTATGCTATTGCCGCAAGCTCGAATTTCGTAAACTCAAAGCTACCCGACATTTCGATCGCAAACCACACAAAAACACTGCCGAGTGCCGCCAATCTAAACGGCATATCGATTTGAAGCGGCGGTGCTATGCTCCACAGAGTAACGTAAAATATGCAAAGCTTCTGCAACAGGCTTCTGCGTTTTTCTTTTTCGGGATCAGCTTTTAAAGATTCTTTTTGTACCACGTTATAGCCTCGTCAAGACCTCTTTTAAAATCGTATTCCGGGTCATAGCCCAAATATTTGCGTGCTTTTGAAATGTCGGCATTCGAATGTTTGATGTCACCTACACGATCCGGTCCGTAATTCGGTTCGATATTCTTTCCCAAGGCTTTCGCTATCGCATAATATATATCGATAAGATATTCCCGTCCTCCGTAAGCGATATTGTATGCTTCACCCGCACCGTCCGAAGCAAGACAAGCCTTCAAATTAGCTTCTATAACGTTTTCTATATAGGTGAAGTCGCGTGACTGTTTTCCGTCGCCGTTTATCGTCGGCACCTCTCCGTTCATCAGTTGCTTTATAAATTTCGGGATCACCGCCGCATATGCTCCGTGCGGATCCTGACGGCGACCGAATACATTGAAGTAACGCAAGCCGTATGTATCAAGTCCGTAATGGCGTGTATACTGCTTTGCCCATTCCTCGTCGCATCTTTTTGTCAAAGCATACGGCGAAAGCAAATTGCCCTCTCGTCCCTCCGTTTTCGGCAAGTTCGGTTCATCACCGTAAACGGACGAGGAGGAAGCGTAGACAAATCGTTTAACGCCGTTTTGTCGTGATGCTTCGAGCATATTCAACGTGCCGTTTATATTGTTCGCACAGTAAAAAAGCGGCATTTCCACAGAGCGAGGAACACTGCCCCACGCAGCCTGGTTAAGCACATAGTCAACGTCCTGAGTTGCCGAAATGCACGTATTTAAATCTTTAATGTCACCTTTAATGAACTCGTAATTCTTGTTATCCGAAAACATATCGACGTTCTGTTGTTTTCCGGTAGACAGATCATCAAGACATCTTACTTTAAAGCCCATACCGAGCAATGCCTCGCAAAGGTTAGAGCCGATAAAGCCCGCACCGCCCGTCACCAAAAAAAGAGAATTCTTCGGAAATTTCAAATTCTTATACATAAATCAACCACACTCAAACTTTTCCGCATATAATGCGTACAGACAACTCATCTGCGGCATGCACAATTATAATCTCCAATAAACATAGTCGGGGTACTCGCTTTTGTCAAGTATGCCCTTTAGGTCAAGCAAGACCCTTTTGCCGTCACGGAACATGGCATCAAGTGTTTTTCTTTCGAGCTTTGAAAACTCGCTGTGGGCTACCGCAAGTACAACGCAGTCCATATCTTTTATTTCGTCCTCGCGTGCAAAGTGTACTCCGTAAAGCTTTTTCGCTTCTTCCTTATCGGCATGCGGGTCGGATATAATGGGATCTATTCCGTATTCTTCAAGCTCTTTCACTATATCGTACACCTTTGTATTTCTGGTATCGGGGCAATTTTCCTTAAAGGTAAAGCCGAGTATCGCAACTCTTGCTCCTTTTACGTTTTTCTCCGCTCTGATCAGACTTTTTACGATATTTTCGGCAACATATTTGCCCATATCGTCGTTTATGCGTCTGCCGGCCAAGATCACTTGACTATGGTATCCGATCTGTTCCGCTTTATAAGTGAGATAATACGGATCGACACCTATGCAATGACCTCCGACAAGTCCCGGATAAAACTTAAGGAAATTCCATTTTGTGCCTGCGGCTTCAAGCACCTCTTGCGTGTCGATACCCATTTTATTGAATATTATCGACAGCTCGTTCATAAATGCGATATTTATGTCACGCTGACTGTTTTCTATGACCTTTGCCGCTTCGGCGACCTTAATGCTCGGTGCTTTATGTACTCCCGCCTTGACCACCAAAGAGTACACGTTTGCCACCTCTTCGAGCGTTTGCTCGTCCATACCGGACACTATTTTCTTTATAGTTTCGAGTCTGTGTACCTTATCGCCCGGATTTATCCTCTCCGGAGAATAGCCGATCTTGAAATCCGTGCCGCATTTAAGTCCGGAATACTTTTCGAGTATCGGCACGCATATATCCTCAGTCACGCCCGGGTACACGGTCGATTCGAACACAACAACCGAGCCTTTTGTAAGATTTCTGCCCAAAATCTCGCTTGCTCCTTCAACGGGCGACAGATCGGGTGTTTTGTCGTTTTTTACGGGTGTAGGCACGGCGACGATGTGAAATTTCGCTTCGGCAAGCTTTTTTTCGTCACAGGTGAAGTACACGCCGCACGCCGATATTTTTTCGTTGCCGACTTCGTTTGTCGGGTCGATCCCCGCTTTATACAGCTCGATCTTTTTCTCGTTTACATCGAATCCGATAACATTTATTTTTTCGGAAAACGCAACGGCAATAGGCATACCGACATAGCCGAGTCCTATGACCGATAATTTTTCCTCTTTTTCAACAAGTCGTTCGTATACCGACATTTTGATATATTCACTCCCTTTCGGCAACGGTATTCAACACCGTTAAGTATTTTTTTACAACTATATCGCGGGAAAACTCTTTTTCCATTTTCTCTCTTCCCGCCTGTCCCATTTTTGCTCTTATCGAATTGTCCAAGCTTAAAAATTTTTCTATTTTCATGACTAATTCATCGACGTTTCCCTTTTCATATAAGTAACCGGTAACATTATTCTCGACAGCTTCCGCACAGCCGAAAATATTCGTTGTCACAAGCGGTCTTGCACAGGCGGCGTTTTCGAGCAACACATTTGACATTCCCTCATGCTCGGACGGGTGTACCAGTGCATGAGCCTTTTCGATAAACGGCTGCACATATTTCTGCTGTCCCAAATAATTGACCGTACCTTTTTTTCCAAGCTCGTCCAATATATCGGCATATTTGCTTTCGCTCGGCTCTATAAAGCCGAGAACATTAAATTCCGTATCGGGATATTTTTCTTTGATCCGTTTTGCCGCTTCAATATAGTCATTAATTCCCTTTTCTTTCATGACACGTCCAATATAATTAAACACGACCTTATCGTCATTCGGATACGGCAGAGGCTTAAATCTTTCGAGGGACACGCCGGAGCCTGGAATAAGGCTGTATGAAGCCTTTACCATGCGTTTTTTTTCTGCAAAATGCATATTTTCTCTGTTTTGAAAAAACACATGATAGGCGTGCCGAAGAGAGTGAGAATACAAAAGCAGTATTCCCGTTTTGACAATGCTGTTTTTTTCGAGAGTGCTTCCCCACCCCGTCACGTTACAAATGTAAGGTATTTTCAAGGCTCTCGCCGCCGCCGCACCGTATACATTGGGCTTTGCCGTATATGTAAGCACGGCACACGGACGATGCTTTTCAAAAAGCTTTTTGTAATGGCGGTAAAGCTTAAGGTCCTTGAATATATTCATACCTCGCCTGTCTATCACGACATCGTCGTAAATATATTTCACGTGCTTCATCATTTCGAGCTTTTCGCCGTAGGGACAGCTTATCAAAACCTCGTAGCCGTCGTTTATCAGTCCCTCCACAAGCTCTTTTCTGAAGCAATACACATCGTCATCGTGATTTGTAAGCAGAGCAACGAGTCCCTTTTTGCTCATATCAAACCGACCTCATTTTTTCACTACTTCTTTTTGCGTTTCGTTTTTCAAAAAAACCGTAAAAACGGTTGAAAACATTGTTTTAATATCGCTCGACAAGCCGAAATTTTCAAGCTCTTCGAGATTATATTTCATCTTTTTCGGCAATATTTCCTCGATATACGTTTTTTCCGCATTTTCGGAATTTGCCAAAATGCCGTCCTCGCACCTGAATGCAATGCTTGCACTGCTCGTTATTCCGGCAGGCATAAGCAATGTTGCTTTCATTTCATCGGTATAATGCTCGACATATTTTTTCACTTCGGGACGCGTTCCGACAAAGGACATTTCACCGAGCAGTACATTTATAAGTTGCGGCAGCTCGTCAATTCGATATTTTCTGAGTTTTCTGCCGAGCTTCGTTATTCTTTCGTCGTCCGCCGCCGTTATCTGAAGTTCGTTTACGCTGCCGACGGTCATCGTTCTGAATTTGAAGATCCTGAACTCTTTACCGTATGTACTTACTCTTGTCTGCCTGAAAAACACCGGACCCGGCGACGAGCATTTAACACACGCCGCCACGACGAGCATAACGGGAAGCAGAAGAATAAGCAACAAAGCCGAAAGCACGATGTCGAAAACACGTTTAAATACAAGCGAAAGCTTCTTTCGTTCGAGAATGCGATAATATCTTTCGACCTCGCCGTTTTGCATAAAATCGGGGATATTTTCCCATTTTTTCAACATCATTTCGAGTGTTTTTTTACGCAATCCGAAAATTTTTCCGCTATATACTCCACATCGCCGTCTGTAAGCAATGTATGAAGCGGCAATGTTATTTCGTTTTCGTACTGTCTGTACGAAGCGGGAAAATCTTCTATGTCGAATCCGAGTTTTTTGTACGCCGTCATCATGGGAAGCGGCTTATAATGGACATTGCAGGCGATCCCGCACTGTGCCATTTCGTTTATGAGCAAATTTCTCGCTTCCGCATCTATTCCGCCGACTCTCGTAAGGTACAGGTGACCGCTTGAAATATAGTCGTTTCCCATGTGCTTTGCCGTGTCAAGCTTCAGGTTCGTAAACGCTTCGTCGTAATATTTTATGATCTCGTGACGCCGTTTGAGCATTTTGTCATAGCGTTCAAGTTGCCCCAATCCAAGAGCTGCCGATATATCGGTCATATTACACTTGTAAGCGGGCGAAACGATATCGTACTCCCATTTTCCGAGTACGGTCTTATCGAGTGCCGCTTTCGACTGACCGTGAAGCGAAAGCAGTTGTATTTGATGATATACGTCGTCCGAATCGAACAACTCACCGTTCCACGTTAAAGCACCGCCCTCTGCGGTCGTCAAGTTTTTAACGGCATGGAAAGAAAACGTCGTTATATCGGCAAGCCTTCCGGTTTTTACACCGTACCGCATCGCACCGAGTCCGTGTGCGGAATCGGATATGACCGACACACGTCCGATTTTTTCCTGCAACTCGTTTTCGGGCTTGAACAGATGCTTTTTATCCTCGACGATTTCGTATATGCGTTTATAGTCCGTCGGAATTCCGGCTATGTCTACGGGTATTATCGCTTTTGTTTTTTCACTTACTTTTTCCGCCAGCCGATCGTAATCGAATTCATACGTATCATTCGCAACATCGACAAGCACAAGCCTTGCTCCGACATGAAGCACGGGACTGGCACTTGCGGTATATGTGTACGCCGGTACTATGACCTCGTCGCCGTCGCCTATTCCGAGCAATCGCAATGCGATCTCAAGTGCGGCGGTCGCCGAGTTAAGACAAGCAGTCTTTTCCGTCGTGCAGTATTCCGAGAGCTTATTCTCGAATTCTTTTGTTTTTTTGCCGGTCGTTATCCAACCCGAGCGTAACACCTCTTCGACGAGGTCAATTTCTCTTTGCGATATATCCGGTGGAGAAAACATTATATTTTTCACAGGAACGATACCTCTCAATTCGCCATATATCCGTTTATATTATAGCATACATTTTATCTTATGTCAACATTTTGTAAAAAAATACAATAAGTATAAAACGAAAACAGGGACGAACTTAAGTCCGTCCCTGTAAATGTCAAATCATTCTATTGTTATAACCGTTTCGGAATCGATTTCCGCATTAACGGTAAAAGTGACAATGTCGGAATCGAGTGCCGCACCCTCTGCGGCAAACGGAACGGAATCGACACTTTGCTTTACCGTTTTAAAGGTAACGCTTTCGCCGTTTACGGTAACGCCCGAAACGCTCTTGCCGAACGTATGTATACGCAAGGTCACCTCACGCTTGTCATATTTCGATTTATATTCGCCTGTCGCCGCACCGACCGTTACGAGCGTTTTGCTTCCCTCGCTTTTCATTGTTATCGGTGTGGTTCTGTATTTTCCGCTCTTATAATCGTCGGTTTTTCCGTCGTCCTCGTAAAGATATGTTTCGAAGTCATCTCCGAGATAAACATCGAGCTTGAGCTTTTCCCATTGACTGACATCGGCATAATCGTACGTGTCCGCAAGCGGTATTACCGAGCCTTTCTTTACGAATATGGGCGAAGTTTCGATTCCGTGCGAAACCGTATATGTTTGCGGTCCCGTATAGACCTTACCGGTCCACACGTCTATCCATTCTCCGTCGGGAATAAACACCTCTCTGCTGTCGGTGTCAACGCCGTCCACTATATAATAAAGCTGTGCGGCGGCATTTCCCGTCAATTCGAAATATTCTACCTTGATATCGTAGCTTTTGCCGGCTTTAAGTACGAATTCTTCGTTTTTCGTAATTACGCCGTCGGCGGCTTTCCAGCAATCTATTATAAGTTCTCCGTCGATATACACTCTGATTCCGTCATCGCCGAGCATCGCCAAATTGCAATCGTATTTGGGAGTTATCTTGCCCGTCCAACGTACGGAGAAGTTATCCGCACCGACGCTGTTGTCAAATGCTCCCGTAGTCAGCTCGAAATTGATCTTGCTGTCGGTCTTTGTCACTTTCGGCTCACCCGAAAGCGTTGAATTGTCGTAATACTCGGCATACAGTCCGCTTTTGCCGTCGCCGTGTGTAAGCCATTTTGTTGGAACGATCTCCTGCCTGCCCGTATATATCGGAGCGACTATTATACCGTCGCCGAGCATATACTGCGTATTATCCTTCGATTCATCATACTGCGGATATTCGAAATCAAGACGCTTCATAATAGGCATACCGTTTTCGTACGTTTCGTATGCAAGCATATAGTAAAGCGGCAAAAGTCTGTAACGCATATTGATGTACTTCTTTGCCACTTCGTTTGCCGTATCGCCGACTACCCACGGCGTTCTGTCTGCACCGGAGCTGTGATAACGCATTATCGACGACAGTGCACCGTATTGAGTCCAACGAATAAAATCGTCCTCGCCGGGATTTCCCAAATGACCGCCGATATCGGATGAAATATACGATACACTCGATTTCGCACCGATATACACCGCATTTTTAAGCTCGTTTTCAAGCGAACTCAACTCACTCTTTATATCGCCCGTCCACTGAATGGAAAATCTGTGTGCGGAAAGATTCGGCTTTCCGGTAAGAGTTCCGCTGTAATCCCAATAAATGTTGGACAGTAGCATCGTTCTGTTGTTTCCGTTCACCTTATCGGTGAAGTATAAATACATCGCCTGTCCCAAAAGATCTCCCGAATATTCCTTATAGGGAGAATTAAGAGAATATACCCAGTTTCTGTCGTACCACCAGCTGTCAAGTCCCATATTCAGCTTTGCGGTAAGATTTTCACCGAACCACGTAAGCTGATTCGAGGAAAGCACTGTATCGGAGCAATCCCTCACATGGTCGTTCATCACTATGTTTACATTCAGTCTGTGTGCGGAGGTTATAAAACCCTCCATATCTCTGAACAGATCTGTATTCACTTCATATCCCGTGCTTGCACCCTTTTTCCAATCGGTGTCAACAACGAAATAATCTATCGGGTAACCGTGATCTCTAAAGCTTTTTATGTGCGAAAGTATGTCGCTCGAGGAATAAGCGTAGAAGCGCGAGAACCACAAGCCGAGCGACTTAAGCGGCAACAGTTCGGTACTGCCCGTAAGCTCGACAAAATCCTTTCTCAATTGCTTGGAATCGTGATCGGAGATAAATATGAAGTAGTCCCTTGCATCCTTTGAATATTCCCAACCGTTGTTTTCCTCGCCGTTGCTGTCAAATGCGTTTTCCGAGGGGATAAGCCTGGGACAGTCGTTGAACGCCCACACCTCGGGCGTATCGCCGGGGTCGGGTAAATATCTCGTATTCGAAAGCTTGCTCGTATATTCCCAAAGCTCGTGACCGTCATTTCCCGTGACGGTAACATCTTTTACGCTTTCCGCATTTTCGGGCATACTGACGGTATATGTATCGGTCTTGATCGTAATCTTGCCGTTTGACTTTTCGGCCGTCGCATCAACACCGTCGAAATTCGTTCTGTTTACAACGACAAACGAGGCTCTGTCCTCGAATTTGCCGTCTAACGCTTCCTCTACCCGAAGCAGCGTATCGGAATAAAGCTGTACTCTTATACTGCCCTCCGTATACACGAACACTTCTTTTTTGTCATCTTCCGGAATTTCCGTCGCAGTCGTTCCCTCTCCGCTGTTTTCCGCCGTGTCGGTCTGCGTGTTCGACGAACCCGAACAGCAAACGAACGACAGAAGCATTATCGCAGTCAAAAGAATGCAGATCAATCTTTTCATACTTTTAATTTTCTCCGCTTTTAAAGTGTATGATAAGGATACCGTATTAATTATACACGCAGAAAAGTAATTTGTCAAGAAAAAATCGGTAAAAGTCATCACATTTTGTGCATTTTTTTATTTGATACGCTTGACGAAAACGAAAAAACATGGTATAATTCTCAAGGTAAACCACCGCTATGATCGAATTAATTATCGAAAGGAACACTTATGAAAAAAAGATTGCTCGCCGCATTGCTTTTAGGCATGACCTGCCTCGTTGCCTGCAATGCCGATAGCAGCCACACCGAACCCGCAACGGAGTCGCAGATGCCGCAAACGCAGGAACAATCGACGGACTCCGAAACCGAACCCGTTGTACCGCAGGTCTATTACGTCCGCACACCCGAACAGCCGATAGAAAAGGAGCTGCAAAGAAAAGTACTCGAGTATTCCGATTACGAAGAAGCGTGCAAAGTCGCACTTCAGGATAAGTACGCTTCGACGGGATATGCGGTCTACGATACCGACGGCAAGGACGGCAACACGGGAAACTTTTTGTTCGGCAAGTACAGCGAATTCGTAACGAAGGTGCTTTACAACGCAAAGCACGTTGCCGATTACATAGACATGAACGATTACTCCTACGGCAACGCTTCCATACATCCTGCGGTTACGTATGCAAGACGGAACGATCCCACCTACAGAGGCAGTACCTCCGAAAAACTCGTTTCGTGCGACCGTCTCGTTTGTTGGATACTTTACGATTCGGGGCTTATAAATCAGCCTGTACAGCACGGTCTTTGCGTAAATACAAATGACAATCCCGATTCCAACCTCACCGCCTGGTGCGAAAAAATGGGATTCGAAAAAATCGAAAACGAAAGCGATCTACAAGCGGGAGATATCATATTCGTAAGATCCTATCCCAACGCTCCGCAATACCCCGCACATACATTCCTTCATGCCGGCGAAGTTTCCGGAAGCAACAGCAAGCGAGGAACCACGTATTACCGATACGATGCCGGATCGGTCGATCGTATACGTTGTGAGGGTTCGTTTGCTTCATACAGCAGAACCGGTCAGCCGTTCAAAGAAAGCTTAGGCAGCACGGGCGTGTTCAGATATGCATACAGACCCGTTGAAAACGAGCTTTCCACTCAAGCCCACTCATCTGCACGTTCATCCGGAAGATGATCGCCGGGTGTAAATATTACAGGAGTATAAAATGAAAAAAATCATTACCTCATTATTGCTTTTGTCGGCTACGCTTCTCTGTGCCTGCGGGTCGGAGCAAAGCGGGTCGGACAGTATTCAAAGCGGTGATATCGCCTCGGAGATCGCATCGGAATCGGTTACAGATGCCGAAACGGAACCGGAACCGACTGTTTATTCCGTGTGTATCTCACCGAAATTGAAGATTGCGGAAACCGATCTTCAGCCGAAAGTCTATGAGTTCGACAATTTGACTGACGCACGCAAAAAAGCCGACGATGCGAAGTATGCGGCACTCGGTTATGCCGTTTACGACCAAAACGGCGAATTTATCTACTCGAAATACAACGAATTCGTTTCCGCACTTCTCGCCGCTTCAAAGCATATAACCGATTATATCAAAAAAGAAGGCTATACATACGGAAGCGCGGCAAAAAATCCCGCAATCACATATTACAACAGAATTGAAGAACCGAGAAGAGGAAACAACGGTGAAAAGATCGTTTCGTGTGACAGATTCGTCGGTTGGGCATTGTATGATGTCGGATTTACCGATCAACCGACGGACGGCGGTATGTACGTTTACGGAAATTCGAGCAACAGAGATCATCACCTCGGTCTTTTCCTTGAAAAATACGGTTGGACGAGGATAGAGGATTCGAACGATATTCAAGCAGGCGATATTGTTTTCGTAAGAAAAGCTTACGCAAACGGTGAAATGTACGGTGCTCACGTGTTCATCTGTGCCGGCAAGACCACGAATCAAAGAAGTCAATACTACCGCTATGATTGCGGTTCGAACGACAGAGTAAATTGCATCGGTGCTTATGCCTCCTACAGAAGCGGTCAGCCGTTTACCGAGGGTATAGGCGAATTCGCATACAGCTACAGATTCAACCCCGACAAAGACACGGTGTTCCAAAAATGGCTTGAGGAAAATTGAAAAATTCCGAAAAGAAAATTGCAAAAAGCTATTGACAAAACAAAAAACTTGTGATATAATACTGTCGTTGCCTAAGCGGTAACGACAGTATGGGCTTTTAGCTCAGTTGGTTAGAGCAACCGGCTCATAACCGGTCGGTCCGGGGT
>CAZCJU010000019.1:0-24006 GCA_964498965.1 uncultured Lachnospiraceae bacterium | reverse complement strand
GGAAAAAGCACGAAGAATAAAAAACATACGGAATACAAGGGTAAGCGAAAGCGTTAAAAGAGCGTTTGCGATAATCGCAGGCACAGTCGCCGTTTCGGCGGGCATAGCTTTGTTTTACGAGCCGAACGATATCGCACCCGGCGGAGCTTCCGGAATGGCGATCGTTCTTCATTCGATCATTCCGCAGGTCGGGATCGGTACGTGGATAATCGTTTTCAATGTCCCGTTGCTGGTATTCGGAATGCAGAAATTCGGCGGTAATTTCTTCGTGTCCACCGCCTTTACGGTGATGCTCGTTTCCGCATTTACGGATCTGTTTTCATTGAGTAAGATCGAAATGACGGATAATCGCTTGCTTGCGAGTATTGCGGGAGCGGTGCTTGCCGCAGTCGGAATCGGCGTGATATTCCGTGCCGGAGCTACGAGCGGCGGTACGGATATATTGGTAAAGCTTTTGAAAACAAAGTACAGACATATAAATACCGGCGTGTTGTTTATGATTACCGACGGAATGATCGTTTTGCTGTCGGGAATCGTATTCAAGGAGCTTGATACCGTGCTGTATGCGGCAATTTCCGTTTTTTTGCAAATGCGTGTGTTGGATGCGGTCCTTTATAGCGGCGATGAAGCGAAAGTGCTGTATATCGTAAGTGAAAACGGAAAAAGGATCGCCGACAGGATCTCAAGTGAGCTGGGAGCCGGTGTGACATATTTGAAAAGCGTCGGTGCGTACAGTGACACGGAGCGTGATATGCTGATGTGCGTATTGAATACAAAGCAATTGCCGGCGGCGAAGGATATAATCCGCGATGCGGATATAAAGGCGTTTGTGATAGTCGTAAGTGCGACGGCGGTGTTCGGCAACGGCTTTAAGCAGAATGACGGTAAAGAGCTTTAAGGTGTTGATTTTTTCGAAACAGTGTGTTATAATGACCGGACAAGTCCCTTATCGAATGAACGAACGGACCTTTATTTAATGATGCAGGTGAAAAATAATGGAAAAACAAATGAAAATAACCGTGACGGCAAAACAACTTCTCGACACCGAAAACGGGGTCGGGAGGAGTGATGTTATAAAAACAACCTATATCGGAAAAATGATATACGAAGACGGTGACTTTAAGCTGGTGTATAACGAGCCGCCAAGCTCGGGAATGCTCGGCTGCATAACCTCGCTGAGCTTTAACGAGAAAAAGAAAAACGAGATTACCATGGCAAGAAGCGGAAGCGTGAATTTGAGTATGTTCTTTTCCGATAACGGCAGGTATACCACGATATACGATACCGGCGTTATGCCGATAGAGCTTTCGATATGCACGGATAAGGTGAGAAACAATATAGGTTGGGCGGGCGGCTATGCCGTCATAGAGTATTCGGTCGAAATGCACGGCTTGTGTACCGAAAAGACGAGATTGCAGATAAAAGCGGAATAAAAAGCGTTTTTGAGAAACAATTATTAAAAAATTTACAATTTTGTTTGCGACAACTATTGACAAAACGATGTTTCGTATTATATAATTATCGATGCGTATGTTTGCGTAATTCACAGTATGCCGACGTGCTGATCGGGGACGTTGACATACATTAAAAATACTTAAGGAGAGATTGTAATGCTTAGAACATATCAGCCTAAAAAACGTCAAAGAAAAAAGGAACACGGATTCAGAAAAAGAATGAGAACGGCAGACGGCCGCAAGGTTCTTAAGAGAAGACGCCAGAAGGGCAGAGCAAGACTCACATACTGAGAATATAAACCGCACAAATATTTTGCCTCGGCAGAGAACACGGGTAGGACAAGCCCCTGTCCGACGAGGCATAATTTATTTTGCGGTTTTATTCCGTTTTTTGCATAAAATGAAGCTATACCCCATAACAGAAAATCACCTGTACAACAAAGTGTACTCAAAAGGGAAAAAAGCCGTTGAAAGGAACGTCTGCGTATACATTCTGCCCGATTATCACGCCAACCGTTTACAGCGAGAAAATCCGTTAAAATCGAGGATCAACCGTGTCGGTCTTACCGCCACGAAAAAACTCGGCGGTGCCGTGAGCAGAAACCGTTGCAAAAGGGTCATGCGAGAAGCGTATTACAGACTTGAAAAAACGGAAACACTTAAAAGCGGCTTTCTTGTTGTTTTGGTTGCGAGAGAGTCTTGTACCGTTGCCAAAACCGATGACGTGTACAGGGATCTTCGTCATTGCTTCGCAAAGCTGAATTTCATTGTAAAATAGCTGTGCGATACGTATTTTTAGCCGCTATCGACTTTTATCGCCGCCGTATTTCGCCTCTGAAAAAGCCCTGCTGTCGGTTCACGCCGACTTGCTCGACTTATGCTTACGAAGCAATAAAGCTTCACGGTGTCTTTGTCGGTACGCTTCTTATGATGTACAGAATACTTCGTTGTAATCCCTTTTGCCGCGGCGGCTACGATCCGCCTCCCGAAAAGGGCAGGGTAATAACTTACCTGTTTAAGAAAAGCGGAAGATGTCGAAACGATGACTCCGATGATTCCGCTTTACGCTAATGTTCATTTGTTGTGTGGAAAGGAACGCATAAATGTTTGACTGGATACCGGAATTGATGAAATATATAATGATATTGTGCGATAAAATATCGTTTCATTATTATGTTTTGTCGTTGTTCCTTTTTGCGTTGATAATCAAGATAATATTGTTCCCGCTGAGTATTAAGACGCAGAAGAATCAAGTAATGTCCGCAAAGCTTCGTCCCAAGGAGCTTGCTATACGCAGAAAATACCAGGGACGTAACGATCAGGTTACGATGCAAAAAATGAACGAGGAGCTTCAGGCGATGTATAAAGCCGAAGGGCATAATCAATTCGGCGGTTGTCTGCCCATGTTCATTCAGCTCCCGGTTTTGTTCGCTCTTTACGAAATAATCAAAAATCCGCTGTACTATGTTTGTTCCTTTACCAAAGCACAGATTGAGGTGATCACCGGTGCCTACCAGCGTATCGTCGGTTACCAAAACGCTTCGTCCATGCCCTCGCTTCGTGCTTCGGCATATCTTTCGAGCGGACAGGAAAACATTAATAATTTGATAAGTCATATTCCGACAGACGGCTCCGTGTCGGGAGTCGAGGACTATTCGGCATTCAGAGCCGAGCTTGTCGAAAAGCTCAACGGTTCCGCAAACAATATGCCGAAATTTAAGCTCGGCTTTATAGATATGTCGGTCTGCCCGAATGAAAGAATATGGTGGTATATACTTATTCCCGTCGCAGTTTTTGCCGTGTACTTCGTTACAATGAAACTGCAGAGAAAATTCACATACCAAGCACCGACCGCAGATCCGTCCGCCAATATGTCAATGAAAATGATGGACTATACAATGCCCGCCTTGTCGGCATTCATATCCTACAGTTTACCTACGGCAATGGCATTTTATTGGATATATCAGAGCATTCTCGGATTTGTTCAGCAAGTCGTGCTTTCCAAAATGTTCCCCGTGCCTAAAATGAGCGACGAGGAAATAAGGCAAATGGAAAAAGAAGCGGAAAAAGCGGCTAAGGCCGCAAGAAAAGAGCAGGAAGAAGAACGTAAACGGGTGAAGCTCGAACGCATCAAGGAGGAAGAGGATATTCCTCGCAGACAGCCGATGTCCGAAGAAGAAGAGGAAAAGCTCCTAAGTACCCTGCACAACTCCATGAATAAGAGCAACAGCGGAATAAAAAAAGCAAAAACTAAGGATTCGGATAAAAAATAAAGGTGTCTAAAATGAAAAAAGAAATGATAGCACAGGGCAAGACCGTCGAGCTTGCGACAGCCGAGGCTTGTAAGCAACTCGGCGTGAGCGTTGACGAGGTTACCGTGCAAGTGCTTGAGGAAGCCAAAAAGGGTATACTCGGCATAGGTGCCGCTCCCGCAAAGGTCAAGGTAACATACAATGTAAAACCGTCCGAGATCGCACTTGATTTTGTGAAAACGGTTCTTGCCGATATGAATATCGAGGCGACCGTTGACAGTGCCTTCAACGACGATGGCGATTTTTGCATAAATATAAACGGAGAATCGGCGGGGAGCCTTATAGGTCATCACGGCGATACGATGGATTCTTTGCAGTATCTGGTAAACCTTGCCGCTAACAGAAAGGAAACTCCCGAGGACGACAGAGAATACACGAGAGTTGTTATCGATATCGAAAACTATCGTGCGAAAAGAGAGCAGACGCTTCGTACTCTCGCACAAAAGATGGCTCAAAAGGTACTTAAATACAAAAAGAGCCTTACACTTGAACCGATGTCATCGCAGGAAAGGCGGGTAATACATTCCGAGATACAACAGATCGACGGAGTCGTTACTTATTCCATAGGTCAGGAAGCAAGCCGCCGTGTCGTAATAGCGATAGATAAAAAACAGAATTCTTAAGTGCATATATCGTTTTTTACATCTTGGTTTAAAAGGCAGAGTACAAAGCTTTATTGCTTTCCTCTGCCTTTTTTGTGCAATGCTTTTTATAATACGTAAATGCATTCGAAGCAAACGGGAAAGTGCCGAATATACGGACGAGTTCTCGATCGCCGCAAGCTATATGTTGACCTCAAACGAATTGCCGCATACGGGACAGGCGGCGTGATGCTTTCCCTTGATTCTCGGCAGACGAAGCGTGTTCTTGCAATGAGGGCATTTTCTGTAAACGTGAGTCTTTCTGTATTTGATGCGGTTTATGCTCAGTTTGATAAATGCACCGGGCTTGCCGAACGCTTTTTTGAATTTTTCGTTCTCGCTTTGGCGCTTGTATGTGTTGCGTGAAAGCATTCGGTATATGACCGAAGCGAACAACAGTATGTCTATTGCGTACAACGATAAGCCTACCGCAGTGTTGCGTACGAATATTCGCACAAGTGACAAAATTACGGAAACAGCCAGTATTACGAGCGACAGCTCGTCAAAGCCGTATCTGCCGTACAAAAATCTGTCGAGCTTTTCTTTGAATTTCACTACAATACCTCCATATCAACAAGAGACATTATACAATACTAAAAGCTTTTTTATGTTGAGGTTTTTTCGCTTTATTTTAAATTCTCTGTGTATTTGTTTTTAGGTATTTTGATCACAAGCTCAATGTTTTCACCGACCTCTCGTTTGGATCGTTCTATATCGAACCCGGCATCCTTTATCATAACGACCGCACGATCGACGGAGTTGAGAAATATTCGGATATCCTTCAGCAAAAGCTTTCTCGTCGGCTTCGGTTTTGCACTTTGCGAATCCGTTATTTCGGATACGTATTCCTCTGTTTGCGTAACATTGTAGCCCTTTTCGATGATTTCCGACAGAGCCTTTGAACGTGTAACGCCATCGCTTATACGCAATAACGCTCGGGCGTGACGTTCGGTAAGACAGTGCCGTATGATCAGATTCCGTTCACTGACCTCAAGCTTTAACAGCCTTAGTTTATTTGCCACGTATGATTGACTTACACCGAGAACGGAAGCTATCTCCTCTTGCTTCATTCCGAAGGTATTGCATAGATTGGAAATTGCAGCCGCCTCGTCGAACATATTTAAACTTTGACGCTGTACATTTTCTATCAATGCAAGCTTGGCACTTTCCTCCACGTCCGTATCGAGAATTATGCACGGAACATATTTACAGCCGAGGATCTTCGAAGCACGTAATCTCCGTTCGCCTGCAATAAGCTCGTATAGACCGCCGAAAGGGTCGGTTTCGGACGCAAGTCGCCGGACGGTCAACGGTTGTATTATTCCGAACTGACGTATGCTTTCCGCAAGCGAAAATATGCTCTCGTCATCGAAAACGGTTCTCGGTTGGCTTCTGTTCGGACAGATCCTGTCCGGACTTATCATATGTATCAGGCATTTTTCCTGCTCCTGTAAGCTTCTTTCTCTGACATTTAATCTGTCCTCGTAACGTTCAAGTTCACTTTTTCTTTTTGTATATTCCCCGTCGAATTTTGTGATAAATGTTTTTATGACCGACATTTTTACTCTCCTCTCTGGAATTTACCATATAATACCATATTATATTTAAAAATGGAAGTGTAATATGTCGATGAAGTATAATAAATAAACGAAGATGTAAATTTGGGTATTTTAATGTGTAAATATTCTGAGTATACGCTTGACTTAACGGCAATAAAACTGTAAAATATACACACGTAATATGTGTGTACATATCCGCACATAAGAAAGAAAGGTATTAACTATGAAAAAGAAGATATTCTCGATTTTATTGCTTGCCGCTACGGTATTGTCCTGTGTCGGTACAACGTCTTGCATGACCGAAAAAACGTCTGACAGCGAAGACGGCAACGGATCGAGCCAAAATTCCTCGCCCATGACCGATGTAAACGGAGAACAGTCCGGCGACGTTAACGACGACGACGAAGTGAATGCGGATTGCTACGAGGTGCTTGAAGCGGTCTATAATTCCTACAGCGAATTTCCGAGTATGAAATATTATTCAAAACCCGCAACTGACGAAAGAGCCGAAATAAAAGCAAATGAGTTCTGTTCGTTTTTCGGTATGGATATGAACATTACCGATGAAGGTGATATACTTTATCCCGATGATTATTCAAAGCTCGACGCTTATGCGATCTGCACACCTACAGGTGCTCTTGATGTGCAGGAAATATGCGTTTTCAAATTCAAGAGCGGCACACTCGAGTACGATATGCAGGAGCTGTGTCAGGCGAGGATCACAAAGATCAAATCGAATTACGCAAACAATGCGAACTATGATACGGATAAGTCGAAAAAAGCCATAGTCGATGTGTGTGCATACAAAATAATCGGAAGATATGCCGTGATCGTTTGTGCTGCTAATCCCGATGCGGCGTTTGCGATTGCGGAAAATACGATAAAAGCCGCAAAATGATCCGGTTAAGCCTTAAAACACCGTAAAAAATACAATTGCGACACCGCATTTTTGCGGTGTCGCTCTTTTGGTTAATGCAAACGTATGCTCACCCGCGACAAGCGGTGCGATGATGTCGAAATCGAAAGGCTATGATTTCATTAACGCTTTTATCACCGAATAGATGATGCCGTATATCACACTTGCCGCCGTGCCGTAAGCTATTACCGGACCGGCGATCTTGAACATATTTGCACCGACTCCGAGAATATAACCTTCGCTTTTCGTGTCTATGGCCGGTGCCGTTACGGCGTTTGAAAAGCCCGTTATCGGTACGAGCGTACCCGCACCGGCAATTTTGGCTATGTTATCGAAAACGCCGCAGCCCGTCAAGATCGAAGCTATCAATATGAGTGTGACCGAAACAAATGCCCCGGACTTTTCTTCGTCGATCCCGATGTATCGGTACAGATCATAAAATCCCTCGCCGATACAGCATATGCCGCCTCCGAAAATGAATGCCATAAGACAGTTTTTCGCAATCGGCGATTTTTCGGCTCGCCTGTCCGCATATTTTTTGTATATTTTTTTATCCTTTATCATGCTGTTTGCCTTTCGTTGAAATTCGATATTGAACCGAATCGTATGATTTATGTTGTCCGATTTTTTGTGTTATATTTATCGAAATCCGAATTTTGTCAAATTGCGGATTCAAAGATTCGTTTTGTTTCGCAAAATGACGCAAAGTGTGTGTTTTGCGGTTGACTGAAAGGAAAAATTGTGATAGAATATATTATGCGATCAAACGACGAGATAAGTAACGGAATATGCGAAAAATGAGAGGCTTAGATGAAAAACGAGATATATGGCATTCTTGTTGTCAATAATTTTATCGAACAGCAAAAATTCACGGAGCTGTACCGATTGCTCTCGACTACGGCGGAAAACAGCGGCGTAAAGCTCGAGATCGTCAAAACCGGTGAGCTGCTGCGAATTATGGGTACAAAGCTCGAATCGTCACCCGATTTTGTATTGTTTTGGGATAAGGATACGGTTTGTGCGAAGCTGCTTGAGGACGAGGGACTGCCTGTTTTCAATTCCGCACGGGCGATAGAGTATTGCGACAATAAAGCACTTACGTGCCTCAGCCTGCAAAAAAACGGGAACATAAGAATACCAAAAACGATTGCGGCGCCTAAGACCTTCGAAGCATTCGGATATTGCGATACGACATTTGTAGAACGTGCGGTACATATGCTTTCGCTTCCGATGATCATAAAGGAATGCTACGGCTCGTACGGTACGCAGGTCCATTTGGTACATACTGTCGACGAAGCAAAAGAAACTGTGCGTTCGCTTCGGTCGCATGAATTTATCATGCAGGAGTTCATTTCAAGCTCTTACGGCAGGGACGTGAGAGTGAATGTCGTGGGCGAAAAAACAGTGGCAAGTATGCTTCGCCATAACGAAAACGGCGATTTCAGATCGAATATTTCGTCAGGCGGCATGATGTCGCCGTATGAGCCGGACAGCGAAATGAAAAAAATCGCCGAGGAAAGCGTTAAAGCTCTCGGACTTGATTTTGCCGGTGTCGATGTGCTTTTCGGAAACGATGGCTACTATGTGTGCGAAGTAAATTCGAATCCGCATTTTAAAAGCACACTCGATTGCACGGGTGTGAATTTGGCAGAGCATATAATTCGGCATATCAAAAACAGCTTGAACGGCTGAAAGGATAAAAATTATGAATTGCTTGTTGGTGTACGATAAAGCGGGTAGGGAAAGAAACGGGTGGTTTATAGACGAGCTGACATTGAAGCTTTCCTCTCACGGGGTAAATGTGCGTTTGGCAATAGCCGAGGAAACGTTTTTTTGCATAAAAAACGGAAAAACGTGCGTTTGCGAAAAAAACGGTGTCGTATTAAAACCCGATATTGCAGTAGTGAGAACGATTTCGCCGCTTATTTCGCATCACTTGGAGCAGATAGGTGTTAAAGTGTTTAACAGTGCATACGTCAGTGAAATATGCAACGATAAGCGTGCATCCCATTTGCTCGCTTCGTCTTTGGAGATCCCGACACTCGATACGGTCTTTTGCGATAAACGCCGCTTTGAATCAAACGGCGTGAGATATCCGTGCGTCGTGAAATCCGCATCGGGACACGGCGGAAACGAGGTGTTTCTTGTTTCGTGTGCCGAAGAGCTGGAAGCGTGTATGGATAGGATACAGCAAAACGAATTTTTGATACAGGAGCTTGCATCAGATGTCGGACGGGATATAAGAGTATATGTCCTCGGCGGCAAGACACTGGCTATGATGAAAAGAAGCTCCGAAAGCGACTTTCGAAGCAACTTTTCTCTCGGCGGACACGCCGAAAGAGCGTATGAGGCACGGCTCGGCGAATATGCCGAAAAAATAGCCGAGCATATAAAAGCCGATTTTATCGGAGTTGATTTCATATTTCATCACGGTAAGCCGTATTTAAACGAGCTTGAAGATGCAGTCGGCACGAGGATGCTGTATTCGCTTACCGATATCGACGTGTGCGAGCTGTATGCCAAGCATATCGTGAACAGCACTAAAAGTGCCGAAAATACTTAAAGCTTGTTTTCTATAAAATAAGTCGCTTCCATGTCAGCTATGCTCAAAGCGAGTGCGAGAGGGAATTTGTCATAAGCCGCACCGACGTTTCTTGCATCCTCCGTTCCCGAAAAGCCCATGTGATATCGTATTGCGAATGCTTCTTCGCGGCTCAAACGCATGAAACCGTTTATTATGTAAACGCTTTTTTCTCCGTGTCCGTAGGGAAGCGGATCTTCAAATTCGTAATAAGGCACGCTTTGCCATACTCCTTGTGCGTTTTTGACGTTGCGCGACGATACCTTGTAACAACCGGCTTTGCAAACGTCGTGAAGCAAAGATACTATGGCAATGGTTTCATCATCGTAATTCATTCCGAATTCGTTCTTTACCGTCTTGCGGGATAAATAATCTTTAAGACAACGATATACGTTTAAACTGTGTGTGCAAAGCCCACCCTCACAAGAAAGATGAAAGCGTGTGCTTGCGGGAGAGGTGAAAAAATCCGACCTGTTTTCAAGGTAGTCGAGCATTCTGTCATTGCCCTCTCGTTTTACGGTTGATTTGAATACATTTATAAATTCGTTTTTCATTTTATACCGTCCTTTCAAAAGAATTATACAACTTTTTTCTCGGTAAATCAATACCGAAAAGCAAAAAAACAGACTTGATTAAAAAATATATTGAAATTAATCGAAATACCCCTTGATTTATTTTTTAAAATAATATATAATATATGCTGAATTGATATATTTTTAACAGGCGGCTAAACGAATGATCAAAAACAATAATTTGATACGTACTGCACGAGCGGGTCTGATAGCTTCGCTGTACGTCGTGCTTACGTTGATAGTCGCACCCGTCGCCTTCGGACCGTTTCAGCTCCGCCCGTCGGAAGCGTTGACGGTGTTGCCACTCTATTTTCCCGAGGCAGTGCCGGCACTTTTTATCGGCTGTATCATATCGAATACCATGTCGTCATACGGGATGATCGATATACTGTTCGGTTCTCTTGCGACGCTTATTGCGGCTTTTCTTACAGCGAAAATGAAAAGCAAGTATATGGCACCGTTGCCGTCGGTGCTTGTAAATGCATTGATCGTGGGAGCGACCGTGTCTTATGTGATGATGTCGGAGGCAAACAAGGGCTTTTGGGTGCTTTTTGCAACGAATTTTTTGTCCGTCGGAGCTTCTCAGGCTTGTGTTTGCTATGCATTGGGAGTCCCGCTTGCGACGGCGGTTGAAAAATATCTGAAAAAGCAGAATAGTAAACATTTATAAATTATAAAAGAGGAATTGAATATGAAGAAAATTACAAAAGCCGTTATTCCCGCAGCCGGATTGGGTACGAGAATGTTGCCTATCGCACGTGCCGTTCCGAAAGAAATGCTTCCAATAGTTGACAGACCGTCTATCGAATATCTTGTGAGAGAAGCGGTAGATTCGGGAATCACCGATATACTTATCATAACCGGACGCAATAAGGGAATGATGGAAGACTATTTCGACTATAACGTGGAATATAACGACAATCTTATGGCGAAGCACAAGAAAAAGGAACTTGAAGATATAGAACAAACTTGCCACCTCGCAAACGTGTATTTCATACGTCAAAAGGTCACAAAGGGCTTGGGTCATGCGGTTTCGTGTGCAAGATCGTTTGTCGGCGACGAGCCGTTTGCCGTTCTTTACGGCGATGACGTTATGTATGCCGATACACCTGTGACAAAACAGCTTATCGACGCATACGAAAAATACGGAAAAGCGGCTGCGGGCGTTAAAGCTGTGTCGGATGAGGATGTGAAAAAATATTGTTCACTCAAAACAGAGCTTTTGGAGGGTAATGTGTATTCTACTACCGATATGGTGGAAAAGCCGCAAACACCCGAGGAAAAATTCTCCAATTTCGCAATTTTAGGAAGAGTGGTCCTTACTCCCGATATTTTCGATATTCTCGATAAAACTCCCTTGGGTGCGGGAAACGAGCTACAGCTCACCGACGCTATGCGTACCCTCGCACAAACAAATGGTATGCTCGCCGTGGACTATGACGGTAAGAGATACGATATGGGTGCGAAAATGGGATTTTTGCAAGCGAATATCGAATATGCACTGAGAAATAACGAGCTTGGAGAGCAGTTTAAGGAGTATCTTAAAGAGCTTTGCCGCAACTTGTAAGCGTAAATTCGAATAACGGAGAAAAAATGGAAAACAAACGGGTAAGCAAGGCAAATTATTACCTTGATATCGCACAAACGGTGCTGGAACGCAGCACTTGCCTACGTAAGCATTACGGTGCAATAATCGTGAAAAACGATAATATCGTGTCTACCGGATATAACGGTGCACCTCGGGGAAGAAGAAATTGCGATGATATAGGCCATTGTATGCGTGAAAAACTCGGCATTCCGAGAGGCGAAAGATATGAGCTTTGTCGCTCTGTCCATGCGGAGGCAAATGCGATAATATCCGCTCCCCGCGAGCAAATGCTCGGTGCTGTTCTTTATATGACAGGTCGCAATGCCGGAAGCGGAGAGCTGATACATGACGCTTGCTCTTGCCAAATGTGCAAAAGAATGATAATCAATGCGGGAATATCAAAGGTAGTCGTAAGAAGCACGCCGACCGAATATGTCGTTTACGATGTCAGAGATTGGATACTCAACGACGATAGCCTGAACGGGAAAACGGGCTATTGAGCTTATGGAAGGATCGCTTATCGATATAGTGCCGCTTTCCGCAGAACACGTTCGACAACTGGCTCGACTCGATAAGCTTTGCTTCGGAGAACCGTGGAGCGAAAAACTGTTCGGCGAATTGATAACAAACCCACTTGCCGTGTATCGCATTGCGTTTTGCGGTGAAAAGCTTGTCGGATATGCCGGAATGTATCATGTAGGAAACGTGTGCGATATAATGAATATCGCTGTTCACCCGGATAACAGACGATGCGGAATAGCAAACAAGCTCATGCAGTGCCTTCTGAGCTATGCAAAGGAAAATAACGTTGAATCACTTGCACTTGAAGTCAGGCTCGGTAATACACCCGCAAGAGAATTTTATGAAAAGCTCGGCTTTAAGCGGGACGGTATAAGAAAGAATTACTATTCTTTTCCGAAAGAGGATGCGGTGCTTATGTCACTTGCACTTTAGGTAAAATTAAATGAATGTATTGGCGTTTGAAAGCTCCTGCGACGAAACGTCGGCATCCGTCGTTCGCTTTGATGACGGCGTACCGCAGGGAAAAATTTTATCGAATATGATCGCCTCCTCCGTAAAGCTACACGCTCTTTACGGGGGAGTTGTACCCGAGATAGCAGGACGGGCTCATATCGAAGCAATATCTGCAATAACATATGAAGCCCTCGAAAAAGCGGGGATTTTGCTTGATGAAGTGGAGTGTATCGGCGTAACGTCGGAACCCGGACTTGTAGGCTCACTCCTTGTCGCCTTGAATTTTGCGAAATCGCTTGCTTATTCGAGAAATATCCCGCTTGTTCCCGTTCATCATATCAAAGGACATATTGCGGCAAATTATTTGACCGATAATGTACCCGCTCCGCCTTATACGGCACTTGTCATGTCGGGCGGTCATACGTCGATTATCGAAGCGAAAAGCTATACCGAAATGAAAACTATCGGGTATACGCGGGACGATGCGATCGGTGAAGCTTTTGATAAAAGTGCGAGAGTACTCGGTTTGACTTATCCCGGCGGTGCCGAAATGGACAAGCTCGCATATGAAGGCGACCCTAAAGCGTATAAATTGCCGAGTGCGGCAATGCGTGACGGAAGCTACGATTTTTCGTTTTCCGGATTGAAAACCGCTGTTGTAAATCTTGTGCATAACGCCGAGCAGAAAGGCGAAAAACCGAATCGAGCCGATGTTGCGGCTTCGTTTACGAAAACGGTCTGCGATTCGGTAGATAAAAAGCTTGAGGAAGTCTATGTAAAACGAGGTATAAATTCGCTTGTGCTTGCAGGCGGCGTTGCCGCAAACAGTCACCTGAGAAGAAAGATCGGAGAATTTTGCGACAGACACGGCATTGAGCTGTATATGCCTCCGTTGTCGTTGTGCGGCGATAACGCCGCAATGATAGCGGCGCAGGCGTACTACGAGTACCGAGCCGGTAAACGTGCCGAACCGAGCCTGAACGCACGGGCGACAAGTCCGCTTTGATATTTCTCGGACAAACAAACGAATGAAAATGAACGAAAAGTAAATAAATCCGAATTTCGGCAAAAACCGTCATTTTGACTATTGATACGTCGGAAAACGTAAAAAAATTCCCAATTTGTTAGCGTTTTGCACGGTAACTAAATGCCGTTATGTTTTCCACACCCTGTGGATAAAAATGTGGAAAACCACGATGAAAATGCGACGATTCGCATGAAATCAACACTTTTTTTCCACTGCGGCGGTGGAAAACCCTGTGGAAAGTGTGGAAAACTTTTGTGGAAAAACAAAAACGGCATTTTGTATGAAAAACAGAAACGTGAAGAAAGTAAAAAAATGTCGAGCAAAACCGGAAAAAATGGAAAAATCATACATATTAAATCACAATAGATGATATGTTAAAAATCAATAAAATTTCGGTGCAAATTAACAAAATGTGAACTGAATAAAATTACACAAACAAATATCGGAGGTTGCATAAGATTATGTGCGAGAATGAAAATAAATACAGCGAGCAGGTGGAAGCCGCAGCGGAAAAATTCAAGGAGCTGCTTAGTGAACAGCTTGAAAGAAACGAAAGAATATGTGCGACGAAGGATTTTGTCGATTATTCATCGCTTGAAAAAATAATCATCGGCGTGTGCGGCGGCGACGGTATCGGACCGATCATAACAAAGGCGGCAAGCGAGGTCATCGAATATTTGCTTGCGGACGATATCAAGTCAGGCAAGGTCGAGATAAGAAATATCGAGGGACTTACGATAGAAAACAGGATCGCACACAATAAAGCGATACCGGATGACGTAATGGCAGAACTGAAAAAGTGCCATGTTATTCTCAAAGGACCGACGACTACTCCTCACGCCGGTGACGGATTGCCGAATATAGAGAGTGCGAATGTGGCAATGCGTAAAGGTCTTGATCTTTTTGCCAATGTTCGTCCCGTGAAAGTACCCGAACAGGGAATCGATTGGACATTTTTCAGAGAGAACACCGAGGGGGCGTATGCTGTCGGCAGTAAGGGCGTAAATGTTACCGACGAGCTTGCCGTGGATTTCTGCATAGCGACGACCGAGGGCTGTGAGCGTATATCGAGGCTTGCGTATGAATACGCGAGAAAAAACAAGAAAGAGAGAGTGTCCGTCGTTACAAAGGCGAACATTATCAAGACAACGGACGGAAAATTCCTCAATATCGCCAAAACGATAGGCAAGGAGTACCCCGAGATCACGACAGACGAGTGGTTTATAGATATAATGACCGCTAAGCTCGTTGATGAAAAACGCAGACGCGATTTCAAGGTGTTTATTTTACCCAACTTGTATGGCGATATCATTACGGACGAGGCGGCCGAATTTCAAGGCGGTGTAGGTACTGCGGGCAGTGCGAACATCGGTAAGAGATATGCTATGTTCGAAGCGATACACGGTTCCGCTCTCCGTATGGTCGAGGAGGGACGTGCCGAATATGCGGACCCTTGCTCCATGCTTCGTGCGTCCGTGCTTCTGCTCTCGCATATCGGCAAGCAGGATAAAGCCGAACTGCTCGAAAAAGCACTTGACAAGTGTATGCTTGAAGAGAAGAAGCTCGTGATGACCGGAAGAAGCAACGGTGCGACGTGCGAAGAATTCACACAGTACGTCAACGAAACGATCAGAGCTTTGAAATAAGTATGTCCGAATTAAATAATGACGGAAAAATAGATATTGACGATCTTCCGTCTCTTTCGGAGCTGAAAAGACGGAGTGATATGGTGCAAAATGCTCCGTCGGCGGTGGTACGGAGATTGCCGAGATATTACAGGTATTTGCGAAATTTACTTAACAGAGATGTTTTGCGGGTTTCTTCCTCGGAACTTTCGAAGCAAATGGGCGTGACAGCATCGCAGATACGTCAAGATCTGAATTATTTCGGCGATTTCGGTCAGCAGGGCTACGGATATAATGTAAAATATCTTTATATGCAGATAAGCAGGATACTCGGAGTGGGAGAAAAGTACAATGCCGTTGTGCTGTCGTCCCCCGGCTTTTACGGCTTCCTTGCCGACAACATGGTGTTTGAAATGCGGGGAATACGTGTAAGGGGTGTTTTTGACACCGATAGGGAAAACGTCGGAAAAACCGTCGGCAGATTCGAGGTCGGACATATAAGCGAGCTTGAAGTCTTTTGCCGAGATAACAATATCGATATAGCCGTGATCGCATTTTCGGGCGAAAATGCGGAAATCGTTGCGGAAACCGTCAAAAAACTAAAGCTCAGAGGTATATGGAACTTTTCAAACACAGAGCTTAAAGCAAACGACGAAACGTGCGTTCAGAATGTTTTTCCGGGCGATTCGCTCATGTTGCTGATGTACGGCATAAAAGAAAAGTATACGGATCGAGCCGAGCCTTGAAGAAACAAAACAGCATTAAAGTCCCGACGACGTGAGTCGAAAATACCGATGTCTTTTACGCATAAAAAATATTGCGTCGCCGTAAGGCGGCAAAACGGAGATTAAAATGGCTTTATTTGTCAATTACGGAAGCCGTGTTATAAACCTGCCGTACGAGGCAACGCTCGGAAGAATGAACGGTGCCACAGCCGAGCAGTTACGTGTTCTGATATATATTTGCTCAAATGAAAAATTCAGGGAAGATCCCGATAACTGCCGTGCGAGAGCTATATCCGACCTGCATATGGCATGGGCGGATATAGAAAAAGCAATGAAATATTGGACAGACGTAAAGGTCCTGCTCGATTCCGAACCGAAGCTCGAATTTATTCCCGAAAAGAAAAAAAGCAGCGGGAAGTTGCTTTTGTCGGAAGCTCAGGTACATACGAGCGAGGAAACGGCGGGTATTATCGAAGAAGATACGGAGCTTAAAGTTCTGATAAACGATTTGGGACAGGTTCTCGGAAAAATGCTCATTACGAGCGAGATATATTGCCTTGTTTCGATGCACGATTACCTCCACTTGCCTTCCGATTTTATATTGGAGCTGGGAAAATACTGTGTCGAAATAGATAAAAGGTCGGTGGCGTATATGTCGAGAATGGCGACAACGCTTTTCGATGCCGATATAGTTACAAAGCCCGCACTCGAAGAGTATTTGAAACGTGCGAGAGAAAAGGACAATACGGTTTCGATGATAAGAAAGTTGTTCGGTTTGGGAAGTCGAGCGTTGATAGCAAAAGAAAAACGTTTTATCGCACTTTGGACGGAGGAATATTGTCTGCCGTATGACTTGATAGAATATGCGTATGAGCTTACGATCGGGTCGATAAAAGAACCGAGCATGGATTATTGCAACGGTATTATAAAAAAGTGGCACGCAGAAGGGATCTCGACTTTGGAAGCGGCAAAACAAAGACAAGAAGATAAAAAAGCAAAACGGGAAAAGCAGGCGAACGGCTCGGGCGACGGCTTTGATGTCGATGAATTTATGGAGCTTGCACTGAAAAGAAGCTACAAGAACAAAAAATGAGTTATAATAAAGATAATTACGGCAAGATCAAAAGGGAATACCTCGATAAATCGCTCGGAGCTGAGCGGAAAGCGGAAGAAAGAATAAGGCAGCTTTGTGCGAAATACCCGCAACTCGCCCGTGTGCAGGAGGAATTGTCGCATACCGGAATCAGGATAATGAACGAGGCGATGAAGGGCAGTGTCGGACTTGAAGAAAGAATGGCTGCACTTAAGAGCGAAAATGAAAAGCTTTTGAAGCGGAGAAGTGCGTTGCTCGAAGCTTGCGGATATCCGGCGGACTATTTTATGCCAAAATACGAATGCGATATCTGTAAGGACGAGGGATACGCAAACGGCGAAATGTGTATTTGCATGAAACGTGCGATTGCGGCGGCGGCGTTCGAAAGCTCAGGTCTCGGCACGCTCGCAAAAAAGCAGAACTTCGATAATTTTTCACTTGAATACTATAATTCCGGTACGGAAGAATATAACACAATGAAGTACGTTTTAGAGCGTATAAGAGAATATGCAGAAAGCTTCGGGGAGGGCGAAACGCAAAATCTGCTTTTCATCGGATCGACCGGACTCGGTAAAACACATCTGTCGACCGCCGCCGCCGCAGTTATTATAAATAAAGGCTATGATGTGGTGTACGATTCGGCGGTAAATATTTTCGGAGCTTTTGAGCATGAAAGGTTCGATCGCTCGTATAATAGCGGAGAAAGCTCCTCGACGGAAAAGTATTTCGATTGCGATTTGCTGATAATGGACGATTTAGGTGTGGAACTGACAAATCAGTTTACCGTTTCCTGCCTGTATAACCTGATAAATACACGCCTTGCCGCAGATAAGGCGATGATAATAAATACGAATCTGACGCAAAAGGAATTGCGTGACAGATATGATACGCGTATAGTATCCAGACTTTTGGGCGAGTTTTTCCCGTATGTTTTTTGCGGTACGGATATACGAATGAAAAAGCTCGCAAGAGTGTAAAATTTTGAGCGTGAGAGGGCATATTGAAATATCTTATTCCGTATTTTAAAAAGTATTTGAAAGAGTGCCTGCTGTCGCCGCTGTTTAAAATGCTTGAGGCACTGTTTGATCTGACAGTGCCGCTTGTCGTTGCCAAAATAATCGACGTGGGTATCGCAAACGACGATAAACAATATATAATCGGTAGGTGCGGCATACTCGTGTTGATGGCATTTGCCGGACTTTTATGTTCGTTTATCGCTCAGTATTTCGCCGCACGTGCGTCGGTCGGAACGGCAACGGAGCTTAGATATGAGCTTTTGAAGCATATCCAATCGCTTAGCTTTTCTGAACTGGATTGTATCGGCTCGGCAACTCTGATCACAAGAATGACCGGTGATACGGACAAGGTGCAGAGCGGGCTGAATATGTTTTTAAGACTGCTTTTACGCAGTCCGTTTATCGTTTTCGGCTCGATGATCATGGCGTTTACGATAGATGTCAAAGCGGCACTTATATTTGCCGTCGCTATTCCGATAATGTTTGTTATTGTGTTCGGAATAATGCGTATAACGGCTCCGAAATATAACGTAGCCCGATCACAGCTTGATAAGGTGACCTCGGCGGTAAGAGAAAATCTTTCCGGAGTACGCGTAATACGTGCGTTCGGCAGAGAAAATACGGAAATAGATGACTTTTCCTCTCTAAGCTCGGATCTTGCTTCACAGCAGATAAAAACGGGAAATATTTCCTCACTGATAAATCCGTTGACCTCGTTCGTTATTAATTTGGGTATAATAGCGATATTGTATGTCGGTTCGAACAAGGTAAACGACGGAATACTGCTTTCGGGAAATATCGTCGCACTTATAAACTATATGAGCCAAATACTCATAGAACTTGTGAAATTGGCGAATCTTATAACGCTTTTGAGTAAGGCAATGTCAAGCATGGACAGAATATCACAGGTACTTGATACGGAAAGCTCAATGAAATTCTCCGATAAAGTGCCGATGTCGGGATACTCAAACGAAGCGATCAGATTCGAAAATGTTTGTATGAAATACAAAAACGCATCCGAACGCTCGCTCGAAAATATTACATTTGCGGCGGAAAGCGGACAGAGGATAGGTGTGATCGGTTCAACCGGAAGCGGTAAGACCTCGTTGGTGAGCTTGATAGCAAGACATTATGATGCGGAATGCGGAAAAATATCTCTGTTCGGCGTGCCGATCGAAGAATATGACAGCGAAACCTTGAGAAAAACAGTCGGTGTCGTAATGCAAAAAACAAGCTTGTTTTCGGGAACGGTGCGTAGTAATCTGCTGTGGGGAAACGAAAACGCAAGCGATGAAGAACTGTGGGAGGCACTTCGTGCGGCACAGGCAGAGGAATTCGTAAAAGCTAAACCGAAGGGTCTTGGCGAGTACGTCGAACAGGGTGGCAGAAATTTGTCGGGCGGTCAAAGACAAAGATTGAATATCGCACGTACACTTGTGTCAAAACCGAAAATTTTGATTTTGGACGATTCGTCGTCGGCACTTGATTATGCAACCGATAAAAAGCTCAGAGCCTCGCTCGCCGAGCTTAGCTGGAATTGTACGGTGTTTATCGTGAGCCAAAGGACTGCGGGAATAATGAATTGCGATAAAATACTCGTTTTGGATGACGGAGGCCTCTGCGGCTTCGGTACGCATGAGCAATTGTTGAACAGTTGCGAGGTTTACCGTGAGATCTGCGAAAGTCAGTTTAAGAGTGAGGACGGTGAATAACGTGAAAAAGAACAAGACAAACATCGGTACATTGAAAGAGATATTAAAATATGTTAAGCCGTATTGCGGATATGTAGTGCTTTCGATTCTGTTCGCTTTGATCGCCGCCGCATCGCAGCTTTTGATCCCCGTTTTTTGCGGCAACGGAATAGACCTCATGCTCGGTGAGGGAAATGTGGACATCAAAGGCGTTACACGCTATTGTGCGTATGTGCTTGCGTGTGCGGTGTGCGGAACGGCGGCTCAGCAGCTGCTGTCGGTGTGCAATAATAAGCTCGCATATTGCGTGAGCTGCGATCTGAGGTGCAATGCGGTCGCAAAGCTTCAAAAGTTGCCGCTGTCATACCTCGATACACATTCGTCCGGCGATATTTTAAGCAGAATAGTAAACGATGTCGAAACATTTTCCGATGGCCTTTTGATGGGTACGGCACAGCTTTTTACGGGTGCGGTCACGATAGTCGGGACGCTTGTTATAATGTTTTCGCTTAATTTTTCCGTTACGATAATAGTCGTCGTGCTGACACCGCTCTCGCTTTTTACCGCATCGTTTATTGCCTCGAAAACACATAAGTATTTTATGAAGCAATCACAGATAAAGGGCGAACAGACGGCACTTATCAATGAGCTTATAGATGGACAAAAGACGGTTCGGGAGCTGGGACACGAAAAAAACGATCTCGAAGCATTCGGCAAGGTGAACGAACGCCTTAACGAGGCATCGTTCAAGGCAACCTTGTATTCGAGCCTGATAAATCCGACAACACGACTTGTGAATAATGTAGTCTATGCTTTCGTGGGACTTGTCGGTGCACTTTATACCGTTTCAGGTGCGATCAGCGTGGGACAATTCAGTGCGTTTTTAAGCTATGCAGGTAAATATGCGAAACCGTTTAACGAAATAAGCGGTGTCGTTACGGAATTGCAAAACGCATTTGCGTGTGCAAGCCGCGTGTTTGAATTGCTTAAGCTCAACGAAATACCCGATGAAAATGAAAATGCCGTAAATATCACCGCAAACGGAAGCGTTGAAATGCAAAACGTTTCATTCAGATATTTACCCGAAAGACCGCTTATCGAAGGCTTTTCTCTGAATGTTAAAAAAGGACAAAAAATTGCGATAGTCGGTCCTACCGGGTGCGGAAAAACAACTCTTATAAATTTGCTGATGCGTTTTTACGATGTAAACGACGGCAAAATACTGGTTGACGGATACGATATAAGAGAATTGACTTATTCCTCGCTCCGCAGAAATTACGGAATGGTGCTGCAGGAAACATGGTTGAAGTCGGGAACTATAAGAGAAAATATTGCGTATGCCGATCCGCAGGCAAGCGATGAGGAAATAGAAAAAGCCGCACGTGCGGCTCATGCCCATTCGTTTATTCGACGATTGCCGAACGGCTATGATACGGTAATAAACGAGGGCGGAGATAATATATCGGCAGGACAAAAACAACTGCTCTGTATAGCACGTGCGATGCTGAAGCTGCCGCAAATGCTGATACTCGATGAAGCGACGTCAAGTATAGATACTAGAACCGAGATCAAGGTCCAAGAAGCGTTCGGCGAAATGATGAAAGGCAGAACGAGCTTTATAGTGGCTCACAGGTTATCGACAATACGACGAGCCGATGTTATACTCGTGATGAAGGACGGGCGTGTGATAGAGCAGGGAACTCATGACGGATTGCTCAAATTGAATGGATTTTATTCAAACCTGTATAACAGCCAGTTTGAAAATTGACGGAGAAAACAATAAAAGACCTCCCGTACTCGGTATACGCACCGCTCCCTGTTTGATAGGGAGCGGTTTCTTGATGGAAGTCTTTTGTATTGCCGTTGGTTGTTAATGTTGCTTTTTCTTTCGGAGTACGATCACCGTCACCGTGACCGTTGTACTTATTGCGATAACGACAATCATCACCGTGATGATCGCCGCTATTACGACCGTACGGGTTTTGTCATCGTTATCGCTTGATAATTCGTCATCATCGTCATCATGACGGGACTTGGTTACACGCGGTTTTTTTGTTTCGGCATCGTCGGAATCCGAACCGTTGCGATCGTCGTGATCCGTATCCTCGATTATGGGGATAAGCTTGTCGGGATCTCTTGTCGCTTCGAGGTCTTGAAATTTTGTTTCGTCGCCGGTCCGGTTCGTCATCTTAGGCGTAGAGCCTTCTTTCATAGAAAGTGTGAGCTTATTGATTTCATCTCATTCGGCAGCCGTAACGTTACCGTCGATAATGATCTGTCCGTCGCCAATTTTACGAACGTTGACGAACATTCTCTCGTCGGCAGCACTTACCGTAGAAATGAAAAGTGCGGTAAGCATAGCTGCCGTTATAATTGCCGAAAAGATCTTTTTTGCGTTGAGTAACTCCTAAATTCAATTTATTAAACGAAAAAGTAAAATGTGATCCGTGTAAAATAATTTACTTGTCACTTGATCGCCGTTTTTCAAGCGTAACACGCATACGCTCAAGCAATGCACAGGCAATGAGCATTACGAACAGACCGACGCAGTTTTCGAATATTACTGCGGCGAATGGCTCAAGCAAATATACATAATGCGAATAGCTTTCCGGCATACCGCCTATCAGAATTTCGACAAACGTACCCGATGCCGACACACTTTCCAGTCCCGCTATTATTATCTCACCCAACGCACGAAGCAAATTTATAACGATGTCGAGGGTGAGAGAAACGGAAAAGAAATATACGCTCAGCTTTCTGTAAGGGGACGTTTTGTCGAAAACGCCGTGCCAAAAGCCCTCGGGTTTCGCTGCGGGAACGTTTGCATCCGAAGACACGAGTTTCGCTTTTCTTACGCAAAACAAAATGAGTATGATATCACGTAACGCAATAAGAACCGCAGAAAACAGCGAGTAAAAAAATGTAAAGGCACTGTCCGTGTCGGAAAAATCATACAGCACGTAACCCGCTTCAAGACAGGCTACACAGTAGCTTATGATCATGTAGGTGGTGAAAATACTCGTGAAATGCAATACGACAACCGTACGACTTTTTTTAAAGCCGAATCGACACAGCGATGTCGCAAGGATAGCAAAACAAAGATACTGAGCTGCGGCGACACCCACCTTTATGAAATATTCCAAAAATATATCGAGTGCGACAAGACCGACGTTGCTCTTGACGTAGTATAGGTGCGTGTAGTTAAGAAAGCCGTTGAATATGAACGGTAACAAAAACGAGCATACAAGCATAATATTTATCAGCTTGCGGCGGTATTTGACAAGTATCTTCTCGTTCTGCGTGTTGTGCAAAACAAACGGCTTGTTTTTTTTGAAATTCATGCGATGAAGCTCACAGCTCCATTGTGTTGAGAAGATCTCTCAGTCTTTTCAGCTCTTCGGGAAGCAGTGTTATACCCTTACCCATTTTTTCGTGCGAATCGTCCCACGAACGAATATCGTATTTTGCTTCGTTACCGTTCCAGGAAACGAGGTTCAGCTCCTTTGCCCAGCCGCCCTTTTCATCGGATATGCAACCGATCTCCTTAACGATCTCAAATCTAAGCTCAGGCATTGTAAATCCTCCATCATGTTGTTAGTGTTATTTTATATTATATTATATGAGTATTGTGAAATTTGTATTGTAAATAAGTAAATTTACAATGAATAACGGAAAATATTGCGGAAAATGATGAAAGGCGTGCGTTAAAGTCGGTTGAATTTCACGATGAAACATTAAAATCGCTTGACAAAATCGAAAAAAAATGATATAATCACGACACAGTGAACTGAAAGGAGAACGGAAATGATCAAGAGAACGGTAAAATTCAATGACATAAAGGACGTGTATGCATTCGTTGCGGAGGTAACAAAGTACGAAGGCGAGGTTGACCTTATCTGCGGAAGATACAGAGTAAACGCAAAAAGCATAATGGGTATTTTCTCCCTCGATTTGCTAAGCGAGCTTGACATGGAGATACAGGGCGAAAATGCGGATACATTGCTCGCCGATATCGATAAGTACATCGTAAAATGATCGATCGTTTACCGCCCTGTGCGATCGCGCGGCATGGTGCCGAAAGGTATTGCCGTGAGGAAAGTCCGGGCTTCACGGACAAAGAATAACGGATAACGTCCGCCAAAGGCGACTTTCGGGAAAGTGCAACAGAAATAAACCGCCCGTTTACGGGTAAGGATGGAAAGGCGAGGTAAGAGCTCACCGGCGTTATGGT
>CAZCJU010000018.1:0-24822 GCA_964498965.1 uncultured Lachnospiraceae bacterium | reverse complement strand
TATGATAATGACTAACGATGAGGAGCTTGCAAAAAAGATAAACAAGGCGATATTCCCCGGCACGCAGGGCGGTCCGCTCATGCACGTTATAGCCGGCAAGGCTGTTTGCTTCGGCGAGGCACTCAAGCCGGAATTTAAGGAATACGGAAGAAAGACGGTGGAAAACGCTTCGGTACTTGCGAAAGCATTGCTTGACGAAGGCTTCGACCTTGTTTCCGGCGGAACGGATAATCACCTTATGCTCGTCGATCTTCGTCCGTTCGACATTACGGGAAAGGAACTTGAAGCTCGGCTCGACACCGTTCACATCACGCTCAACAAAAACGCCATACCCAACGACCCTCAGAAGCCCGGCGTTACCTCGGGCGTGCGTATAGGCACTCCCGCCGTTACCACAAGAGGCTTTGACACGGAGGATATGAAGACTATCGCTCATCTTATAAAGCTCACCGCAACGCAATACGACGAAAGTGCGGATATGATCAGACAGACCGTTGCCGAGATCTGCAAAAAGCACCCTCTGTACAACATTTGACGCACCGCAAACAAAATAGTACTCACCGCCCGAGCCGCCGTGCCTCTCAGGTACAGCCGCTCGGGCAAAATAAAGAAAGGGACGAAATGAAGAAGAGATCGAAAACAATACTGCTTGCGGTGTGTTACGGCTACCTCGCACTCGGACTGCTTGTCGCACTGCTCTGTCTTATCTCGGTGGGATTTGCCGATTTTTGGAACAGATATCCCGCCTCGTTTTTTCGTTCCGTTTTTTCTTATGCGACCTACCCGATTCCCGTGTCCGTTGCGGAATATTTTGTCCTTACTCTCCCCGTTTGGTTGTTTTTGCTGTTCCGTTACGCAATAAAAAAAGCGTCACGCACTTGGCGCGACACCTTAAAATACATTATTTCGCTTTTTTCCGCCGTCGCTTTCTTTTTAGGCACGCTGACCGTGAATTTTTCCGCAGGCTACAGAACCTCGTCGCTCGACAAAAAGCTCGGCATCGAAAGAAGCACCCCGAGTACCGAACAGCTTGCCGATTTGGGCGGATATCTGCTCAAGGAAGCCGGTATGTACGCCGAAAAGCTCGGCGTGACCGAGAACGGCTCGTTCATGAGCTATGATATCGACGAGCTTAGTAAGCGGCTCGATGAGGCATACGCTTCGCTCTGCGAAAAATATTCGTTTATTCCGAAAATGCATACTCGTGTCAAGCCGATATTGTTGAGCGAATCGTTGACGTATACTCACATCGCCGGCGTTTACACGTTTTTTACCGGCGAAGCGAATATAAATACGAATTTTCCCGATTACACGCTTCCCTTCTCGGCCGCACACGAAATGGCACATCAGCACGGTTTTGCAAGAGAAGAGGAAGCAAATTTCATATCGTTTTTGTGCTGTATCGAAAGCGACGACGATTATATCCGGTACAGCGGATACCTTTCGCTCTACGAATACGTCGCCTCGGCACTGTATTCGACCGATAAAGCGACGTATTTCGAAATGCTGTCCGGTATGAACGACGAAGTGCGTCGGGAGCTTATCGCATACGGCGATTTTTTCGAAAAATATGAAGACAATGCGGCGGCGGATATCACCGGTGCGGTGAACGACGCATACCTAAAGAGCAACGGTCAAGATGCCGGCACACTGTCTTACGGGCTTGTGGTCGAGCTTGCGACATCGTATTATTCGGATATTCTCGGAAGTTAAAGCTTAAAACTCGATTTCGGAATAAGAACCGACCTGTATGTCGAGCGAATATTTTACGCTTTCACCCGGCTTTAAAAGCTTCAGCGTTCCGTCCTCCCGTGCCGTTTTTCTGCCCTCGATCGTGGCGTTGCACGGCTCAAGTCCGCATACGTATTCGTTTATGCCCATCATCTTCCATTCGTTGAAATGCGTGAGCGAATCATTGTTATAAGTTATTTTAACGCCGAGGTCGGACACTTTATTCTTCATTCCGTATGCAACTCTGCCATTCCTTTCTTGCATTCCGTAATGGTAGTAGCAACGCTCCTCGTAGCCGAATACGGGCGGTATGAATTTGTCCCAAAGCTCAAGCTCTTCTTCGGCAAGCGGCGAACGACCGACACGCTTCTCGCTCGGTATTATCACCTCGGCGTTTTCATCGAGCAGGGGATAGCCCATGTTGAAATGGTAAAGCATCATGTGCGGCGTTTCCCGTGCGTCGCCGTTTCGCACAGTGTCGTTAATATAGATCCTGTTTTCGCCGTATTTGCATTTGATCTCTCTCGTAAGTACCATTTGTGTGGAAAACATTCGGCATTGTGCCATCTCGCCGTGCAAAATAACGGCGGGAACTCCGTCCTCAAGCACGTAATTCACGGAAAAATTCTGTGCCTGTATGTACGACACACGTCCGTGGCAAGGCAGCTCCTCGTCGCCGTCAACACAGGACGAGCCGATGTTCTCAAGCCCGCAAGTCACGAAAAAACCCGCTCCGAAGCCCTGCATCCACTCGCTTCGGTTGAAATAGCGGGGATCCGTTATGCCGACGGGCGTTTGATAGGCAAGATTTTTGCCCTTGTGATCGAGATAGTATATGTCCATGCAACGGTCGATAAGCACGGTAAAACTTAAGCCCGCTCCGGTCGAAACATCAACGGCACGCACGCCGTCGCACCGACCGCCGCAAAAACGGTATTCCTTTACCTTGAAAAGCTGTGCCGTGTTGCCTATGTAATTTTTTTCTTCAATGTAATTCATTTTTTTATTTTCCTCCGCCGCTTTTATCGCTACAGAATGATACCACAAAAACGCGAAAATGTCAATCCCGCAATCGCAATATGTAACTGTCAAGTAAAAGTCGGCAAAAGCCTTGATATAACTTGATATAATTTTCGCTATATAATGTGTTAAAAATATTATCCACCTTATCCACCGCAAAATTGTCAATAGATTTTCGCAAAGCTCGAAAACAAGAATTAAATCAAACGCAAGAAGAATTTGCCGAAATGATCGATATGAGTAAAGATATTGCAGCTTCTCCTTTTCTCTCTTACGATGGTAAATCTCCAAGGCTTTTCGGTAAGTGCCGCAGCATTAATAAGCCTTCCCTCGGCGAGGGAAGGCTTACATATTTTTCGACTTAAATTTCGAGCAGCAGGTCGAAGCTGTCGTTCAAAAACTCTTTAAGCTCCTTTGCGTTGAGTCGCCTTTGGGCAAGGAGCGAAAGCGTAAATATCTGCTTAGCAAGCACCGTTGCTTTTTCGTCGCCGTTTTCCGCCATGTCCATGAGCTTGAGTGTGAGGGGCGATGCCGAGTTCACGATAAGCGTAACACTCATCGGCATATCGGGTATGCCGTTTGCGTTATACAGCTTCATCATTTCCTCGAAGCGTCTTTCTTCCTCGTTTATATTTATGAGTGCGGGTGTCTTTTCGTCCTTAAGCCGTTCGAATTTGACCTCCAGCTTTTCGTTGCCGGATACCTGTTTGAACAGCTCGGCGGTCTTTTCGCTCTCTCTTATTTCGCCCTCGTTTTTGAGAATATTCGTATCTGCGTCTATTCTTACGAATTTTACGCCCTCTCGATTTTCCTCTACAACGTGTATGAAGCTGTTATCTATCATTTTGTCAAGCAAAACGACCTTTATACCCTGCGACGAGTACAGCGAAATATACTGTGCCTGCGATACCTTATCGTTGCAATAGTATACTGTGTTGTCGTGCTTGCCCTCGGCTTCTTTTAAATACTCCTCGACGGTATAGTATGCGTCGTTCTCCGCATCGGGGAATATCACGCAATCCTTTACCCTGTCGTAAAACTTCTTTTCGCGTATACAGCCGTATTCGACAAACGTTTTGAGATCGGGCCAAAGCGTTTGATACTTGTCCCGCTCGAGCTTGAACAGTGAATTGAGCTTATCACCCACCTTTTTGACGATGTGAGCGGAAATTTTGGAAACGTAACCGCTGTTCTGCAGATAGCTTCTCGATACGTTGAGCGGAAGCTCGGGGCAGTCAAGCACGCCCTTGAGCATGAGCATGAATTCGGGAATTATTTCTTTGATGTTGTCGGCAACGAATACCTGATTGTAATACAGCTTTACCTGACCTTCAAGATTGTCGTATTCGTGATTGAGCCGCGGGAAATACAGTATACCCTTAAAATTCAAAGGGTAATCGGCGTTTATGTGTATCCAAAACAGCGGCTCTCTGTAGTCGTGAAATACCTTTGTGTAGAAAGCCTTGTATTCCTCGTCGGTGCATTCGCTCGGTTGCTTTTGCCATAACGGTTCGGGGTCGTTGATCGGTTTATTCTCGGGCTTTTCCTCGGGCTTTTCGTCTTTTTTATCCTCGTCGTCCTTTTCTTCGTCCTCGACCTTAAAATAGATCGGTACGGGCATGAACGAACAGTACTTTTCGAGAATGTCCTTGAGCTTCGTTTCGTTGAGATACTCGGTTTCGTCCTCGCTTATGTGCATTATAACGTCCGTTCCTCTCGCTTCCCTGTCGGAGGAAAGTATCTCGTAGCCGCCGTCACTGTCGCAGACCCATTTTACCGCTTCCGTACCCGTGTACGAACGCGTGTTTACGGTAACCGTGTCGGATACCATGAACGACGAGTAAAAGCCCAAGCCGAAATGACCGATTATTCCGTCCGAGGACTTTGCGTCCTCTCCCTCGTATTTGCTTATGAAATCGACCGCTCCCGACAATGCGATGTTGCAAAGATACTTTTCAAGCTCCTCTTTCGTCATGCCGATACCGTTGTCCGACACCGTGAGCGTTCCGGCAGCCTTGTCCAGTACAACATCTATCCGAAAATCGTCGTCAATGCCGTGTACTTCACCCAAGGAGGCAAGACGTTTCAATTTCGTCACCGCATCGGAAGCGTTTGAAACGATCTCACGCAAAAATATCTCCTTCTCCGAGTAAAGCCACCTCTTTATAACGGGGAAAATATGCTCCGTGTCTACACTGATTCCCCTTTTGCTCTCGTTTTCAGCCATTTATCTCACTCCTTATTAACCTTGTATAAAATGATATACGTATTATATATATTTTAATCATCGTTTTTATTTTGTCAAGCACAAGTGAAGATAATTTACAAAAATCACCATTCGGCATAAAAAATTATTATCATTTTAAGTAAATGTGCAAGCTGCGGACTAAAATTTACCCGCAACTGCATATTTACACTCGCAACGGTAAAAAATAACCATTGCAGTAAATCGTAAATCGTAAATCGAAACGAAAAGCATAGGAGAACAAATATGGATAATAAGAAAAATCAAGCCGCCCAAGCAAAAATTCTTTACGTAATTCTCGCCGCACTTGTCGTTACCGTAATGGTCGTGTCCGTCGTTACCGCAGTGAATAAACGAAACAAAAAACCGACCGCACCGGTCGATACTTCCTGCGTGACAGCCCCCGCACCGAAAGAAAGTACTCCCGTTACCTCGAAAAGACAACCGATCACCGCACCGCCCGAAGATAAAAATACCGAACCGAGTAACGATACGGAAAAGCCCGAGGAAAATACACGCCCCACCGAGCTGCCCGTAACTCCCGATGAGGATAAGGAAGCGTCCGTCAGATCGTATGTCGTGCCGACACAGGGCGATCTGATGAAGGATTTCTCGATAGATATGCCCGTGTATTCCGTGACCATGAACGACTATCGCTCGCATAAAGGCGTTGATATTTGTGCCGAAATAGGCTCGGCGGTGTTCTCGTTTACCGACGGAGTGGTGGAGAAGCTGTATGACGATCCCATGATGGGTAAAACCGTCGTGATAAACCACGGCGACGGCTTATGCTCAAAATACTGTAACCTCGCAGACGAATTGCCGGCAAGTATAGCCGAGGGTGCAAAGGTCAGTGCCGGCGATGTCATAGGTGCGGTCGGTGATTCTTCCCTAATCGAAATGGCGGAAAATGCACACCTGCACTTCGAGCTTACCGAAAACGGAAAATATGTAGATCCCGTAACCTATCTCCCCGTCCTCAAAAACACCTCGGAAGAATAACCGCACTCTCCGTTTTAAGTCTTACCCCTCGCTCGTTAATTTCATCGTTTTTTCGCTTCTCGTTCCCTCGCTTCGTACTCTTACACTCTCGTAAAGCTTTACCGCCTACCTTCTTCTCGTGAGCTTCCTCGCTCTTTGCTTCGAGTTTTCCCCTTTACTCCTCGCTTTTGAGCCTTCTTCTTTGGGAAAATGGTGACCATGCGGTAGCATGGCGGATGAGGTGAAACAAGCCGCACAAACTAACTTAGTAAGTACGGCGGGATATTGCCCTCATCCGTCGGCTTCGCAATAAAAGATGATATCGGTTTTTCCCTCTTGTTTTGTATGTCGATAAACATTGGTATCCGCACCGCCTATATAGAATCCGGAATTCAAATAAAATAGGCAAGCTCCGAGATTATTGTCCTGTCCTTGCGTATAAAGTCCGCAATACCCGCTTTGCACGGCGATTTTTTTAGCTTCTTTCATAAGTTTTACACCGATATTTCGACGGCGGTAAGCCTTATTCACCTTGAGGTCGTACAGGTACATATATTTGAAGAATCCGGGTTGAAGTATTGCCAATCCGACGCATTTGTTTCCGTCGTAAGCACCGAGAAAAATGCTGTCCCTCATCGCATCGTAATCATAATTTTCGTCCGGAAAACACATTTCCGTTATCTCATTCGGGGCAAAGAAAACCGTTTTGTATGTCCATTTACCGTCGCAATATGACGGGATAAGCTTTCCGAACATAGAGAAAGCCTCGTTCGGAATGTTGATATCCGATTTTCGTTCCGATGTGACGATCTTAATTTCGATCATGTTTTGTTTCCTCGCAAATTAAATCTGTTTAGGTTTCATACGCCGACTGTAGCTGCCTACTGCCCGGTATCCGATCGCATATTCGAAAAGCCGCACAAACTAACTTAGTAAGTACGGCGGGATATTGCCCTTATCCGTCAACCCTACGGGTCGCCGCCTTTCCCCGAGGAGAGAAAACTATACGAGAGGATAACACGGGAAAGGCGTACGAGCGAGGCTGGCTACAGGGTGAAGCCGCCGTCAACACAAAGCACCTGACCGGTGATGAACGACGATGACGCGGAGGCGAAAAACAGCACGGCGTTTGTCACGTCTTCGGGTATACCCGCACGGGCGAGGGGCGTTTCGGATATTATTTCCGCTTTTTCGTCGGGGGTAAGGTGTGCATTCATATCGGTGTCTATAAAGCCGGGGGCGACGCAATTCACCGTCGTTCCCGACATTGCAAGCTCCTTGGCCAGCGATCTCGTAAGTCCGATAACGGCACTTTTCGATGAGGAATACAGTGCCTCGCAGCTTGCACCGACCAGACCCCACATTGAGGAAATATTGATTATTCTGCCCGCTTTTTCACGCATATACGGTGCGACGGCACGGCACATATTGAAGCAGGTTTTGAAGTTACCGTCAACGACGTTGCGGTATTCCTCCTCGCTGACCGATTCTATGACGCCGATGCGGCTTACTCCCGCATTATTGACCAAAATATCGACCGAGCCGAATTTACATTCACACATCGACACGATGCGACGTGCCTGTTCGGCGATCGAAGCGTCTGCACAGACGGGATACACCGTATGTCCCTCGTCGTTTAATTCACGGCACAGCTCCAGAGCTTTTTTTTCGCTTGTTTTATAATTGAGTATGACATTATATCCCGCCTCGGCAAATGCTCTGACACAGCTTGCACCTATTCCTTTTGCTCCGCCGGTAACTATTACGTTTTTCATTTTCTTGCTCCGTTTCGACTGTTTGTGTATTCGGTATCCGCATTGTATCATAAAAAATTGTATCATAAAAAACGAAAATTCAATTTAATACCTTTAAGAAAGCCTTTATAAAGTGAAAAAAACAATATGTCTGAAATTTTGCGTTTCCGTTTTCGATAAAATTGCCGTTTCACGCTTTGTACACGGCAAGGGAAATGAGTCTGCCGTTTATATTTCTCATCATCGTGTATTTCCGAAATGTCGCACTTCACTTGACGATTTGTTAAAATTTATCCGCTCCCCAATAGGCGACACCTTTTTCGCCCGAGGGGAGCTATAATTTTTTCAAGAGGTGATACATACGGAAATTTACGGCGATGTTCTGTTTTTAATAGATTTTTCAATAGATTTTCTCGTCCTGTTTGCCGCATCGAGAATTTTGCATCTCAAGCTCCGCACCGTTCGCATAGTGCTTGCCGCCTGCCTCGGCGGAGCTTACTCCGTTCTCTCCCTGCTTATTCGTGTCGGCACGATCCGCACGTTGTGTACCCTTGCCGCCGTGCCGCTCATTTGCCTTGTCGCATTCGGCATAAGCTCGTTTAAAGCCTTTGCGAAAACGGTTTTTCTCTTTTCCTCGCTTTCCGCATTGCTCGGAGGCGGCGTTACCGCCTGCTATTCACTGCTTGATTCCGTATTTCCCGCATTTTCCGTACAAAACACCGAGCCTGTGCCTCTGTCGGTGTTCGCACTCGTATGTATTGCCTGCTTTGCGGCGGCGTATGCTTCGGGTAAATTGTTCGCTTCGTCCGCTTCGCAAAAAACAGCCGAGCTTGAAATAATCGCAAACGGCTCGTCGATAAAGCTCACGCTCCTCGTCGATACGGGAGATCTGCTCACCGAGCCGATAAGTTCATTACCCGCCGTCGTTGTGAAAAAAAGTCTGCTGACCGGGCTTTTTCCGGGGGGGATCAATGCGGAAAATGCGAAAATACGTGTCGTGCCTACAAAAACAGCGGTCGGAAACGACCTGCTCGTGGGATTTTTGCCCGATAAGGCACGTTTGGATCTCGGTAAAGGCAAGACCAAATGTGTAAATTGCGTTATCGCCGGGTGCGACGATAATGCCTTTTCCGACCTCGACGGCGTGTTTCCCGCCGCCTTGCTGTAACCGTCAGCGAGTTCTTTTGCCCCATTTGCCATGCTGACGCTTGAGAAAGCCGTCGACGAAGTTCCGCTGTAAAGTTTTCGCCTTTGGAAAAGGTATCGACGGAAGCTCCGCCCGTAAAGCCTTCACTCCGGGGAAAGGCGGCAGCCGTCAGGCTGACGGACGAGGGCGTTTATAAGAGATCTGCCTCGTCATTATACCTCGCACGTATAAATATCGAATACATAATACCGAAAAAGGAGCCAAACATGAAGCTTTTCAAAGCACTTTGCGGATTTTTGCTTAAGCTCGGAAGAAAAAACGGGCTGTATTACATTTCCTCTCCCACCTCGCTCCCGCCGCCGCTCACGGTCGAGGAGGAAAACGAGCTTTTACCGAAGCTCGGCAACCACCCCGAACTTCGGCAGGTGCTTGTTGAAAGAAATCTGCGGCTTGTCGTATATATCGCCAAAAGGTTCGAAAACACGGGGATCGAGCTTGACGACCTCATATCCGTAGGTACTATCGGGCTTATCAAAGCGTCAAACACCTTTGACCCCGAAAAAAATATCAAAACAGCAACCTATGCGTCACGCTGTATCGAAAACGAAATATTGATGTACATAAGAAAAAACAATCCGCAAAGAGCGGAAATGTCGCTCGACGAGCCTTTGCACACCGATAAGGACGGCAACGAGCTGCTCATTGCCGATATCATGACATGCGACGAGTGCGATGTGTGCGAAAGTATCGAAGCCGATGAAGAAAAAAAGCTCGTCCGTCGCCTTGTACGGGATCTGAACAGCAGAGAACGGGAAATAATCGAGCTTCGTTTCGGCTTGAACGACGGAAAAGAGCTGACGCAAAAGCAGACCGCCGAGCGGCTCGGTATCTCTCAATCCTATATTTCTCGGCTCGAAAAGAAAATAATTAATGAGCTTAAAGAAAAATTGGAGAGTTTAATATAAAATTCACATCTATTTCTTTTTTGCTTAGCATATTTTCGGTATCATGAGATCGGAAATAAATTTTTTCGGAGCATTTATATGAAAATAGGTGTAATGGTCGAATCGTTTCGTTGCGATTTCTTAACGGCTGTCAAAAAAGCGTCCGCTATGGGTATCGAAGGTATCCAAAAATACGCTGTCGATGACTACGATATGCCCCCCGAGCGTGTAAAAGAACTGCTCGATATCGCTTCAAGTCACGGAATGGAGTTCTCCGCGTTGTGCGGTGATTTCGGTTGCGGTTTCGAGGACGAGGAAAAAAATCCCGAAACCGTTGAAAAATCGAAAAGAGTTCTTGAGCTTTCGCTTAAATTCGGTTGCGGCATCGTAACAACTCATATCGGAAAGATTCCCGAACGGGAATGTAAACAAAAGGAGATCATGCGAAAAGCGTGCCGTGAGCTTGCTCTGTATGCGGATAGCATAGGTGCGGTCTTTGCGGTGGAAACGGGTACGGAAAAAGCCGTTATATTGCGTGATTTCCTCGATTCGCTCGGTGCAAACGGCGTTCGAGTGAATTTTGATCCCGCTAACCTCGTTATGTGTTCGGGCGAAAACGCCTCGGAAGCGGTGCGAACTCTCGGAAAATATATCGTTCATACGCACGCAAAGGACGGTGTCATGGTCGGTAACTTCGAAGGCTGGGAGGAGCTTCCGCTCGGTATAGGTCACGTTGATTTCGATCAATATCTGCCGGCATTGAAAAGCACCGGCTTCGACGGCTTCCTCACCATCGAACGCGCATGCGGCGATACGCCCGAACGGGATATAGCCCTCGCCGCCGCATTCCTGAAAGAACGACTTGCGAAAATATAGTACGGCAGCTTAACGCCCTTATCCGTCAACCCTACGGGTTACCGCCTCCCCCCGTCGGGGGAGGGCTTTTTTTATTTTGCCTCCCGTCAGGGGAAGAGGGACCGTGCGGTAGCATGGCGGACGAGGCGAAACAAACCGCACAAACCGATTTAGATAAGTACGGCGGGATAAAGCCCTTATCCGGCAATCCTGCGGATTGCCGTCTTCCTCCGAAGGCGGATTGCTTACGAAAAGCGGGCTGCCGCTTTTCCCGAGGCGGGAAGTCTTACGGGGAGAGAGGGAAGGCTTTTCAAAGGGTCATGCCAGGTTTTTTTCTATGACGGACGCAACGCTTTCCGCCTGCACGCCTATCAGTTCTTCGTTCTCGCCTTCTGCCATAACTCTTATCAGTGGCTCCGTTCCCGACGGTCGTACCACGATCCTGCCTGTTTTTCCGAGGCATTTTTTTGCTTCTTCGATTTTTTCTTTGACTTCTTTATCGGTATAAAAACGCAATTTACCCTCAGCCGAAACTTTAATATTTATCATTGTCTGCGGATAGCGTTTCATTATTTTTGACAGCTCCGACAGCTTTTCTCCGCGTCTTCTCATCAGCGACAGCAGCTGTATTGCCGTCAGCTGACCGTCGCCCGTAGTGGCGAAATCTCTGAATATGATATGTCCGGACTGTTCGCCGCCGAAGTCGTATTCTTCAAGCAACATTTTTTCGAGTACGAATCTGTCACCGACCTTTGTCGCTTCGAAACGCAAGTCGTTTGCTTCGCAAAATTTTTCGAAGCCGAAGTTTGTCATGATAGTGCCGACGACGGTATTTTTATTCAATTTACCTCTTTCGCTCAAGTCATTTGCACATATAGCCATTATCATATCGCCGTCTATTACGTTTCCGTTTTCGTCGACCGCAAGACACCTGTCCGCATCGCCGTCAAAAGCCACGCCCGCATCGAAGCTGCCCTCTCTGACTATTCTCGACAGCTCCTCGAGGTGTGTCGAGCCGCAACGGACATTAATATTGGCACCGTCCGGTTTATCGAAAAACACACGACATTCGGCACCGAGGGAGGTAAAGAGCTTTTGAGCCGTCATCGAAGCCGAGCCGTTCGCACAATCGACCGCGACCTTAAGTCCGTCGAGCGAATACGGCACAGAGGACCGCAAATGATCGACGTAATCCTTTACGGCGTTATAGCCCGTCCAAATTTTTCCGACTTCGCCGCCGACAGGTCTTACACTTACCCCGCCCATATCAAGCACAAGTGCTTCTATTTGTTCTTCAAGTGCGTCGGGCAGCTTATATCCGTCGCCGGAAAATATTTTTATTCCGTTAAATTCGGCGGGATTATGCGATGCCGAGATCATAACGCCCGCATCGGCCTTATATTTTCCGACCAAGTATGCCACGGCGGGTGTCGGGACGGTCCCGAGTTGGATAACGTCCGCTCCGACGGAGCAAAGTCCGGCGGTAATGCAGGAAACGAGCATATCGGAGGACATTCTCGTATCCGCACCCACTGCGAAAACGGGTCTGCGTCGATTTTTATCGGTCAGGACCGTTGCCGCCGCACGTCCGATATTAAGTGCAAGCTCACAGCTCAGTTCCGTGTTCGCTATTCCCCGAACTCCGTCTGTTCCGAAAAGTCTTCCCATTTATTCACCCTCCGATTTGTTTTTGATAATTATGTTATCCGCATTTTTGTATATGCTGTTTTCGGGTATCACGCCTCTGACGCAGCTTGTCGGATAAACGGTGCTGTGTCTGCCGACCACCGTTCCGGGATTCAGAACGCTGTTACAACCGACTTCGGCAAAATCGCCGAGTATCGCACCCATTTTTCTCAAATGCGTTTCCGCCGTTTTGCCGTTTCCGAATTTGATACATACATCGGACCGATCGCTTTTAAGGTTCGAAATTATCGCACCCGCACCCATATGAGCGTGTCTGCCGAGCAAGGAATCGCCGACGTAATTAAAGTGCGGGACTTGTGCTTCGTCGAAGAGGATACAGTTTTTCAGCTCCGTCGAATTACCCACCACGCACCTTTCGCCGACCACAACGTTTCCTCTTATAAACGAGCAATGGCGTACCTCCGCACCGTGCATTATCAGGCACGGCGGCATGACGCACGCCGTTTCGGCGACCTTGGCGGTTTTGCTTATCCACACGCCTTCGCACGGGGAATAAAACAAATTTTTATCGATTTTTTCGAAAAGGCGACAAATGATTTCTCCGATATGCGGTATTATTTCGAATGCCGAATCATACTGCTCCAGATATTCGCCCGCAACGCTGTACTTAAGGTCAAGCAATCGTTTCGTTCGTATTTCTTCCATTATTACCTCATTCAATGATCGCTTTCTTTGAAAAAAGCGTTTTCCAAATGCACCGTTTTATATTCGTTTTCGTTTTTCAGATACACTTCGATGACATCGAGTCGTATTCTTTTATCGGTCTTATTTTCGTTCAGATATTTCTCCGCCGCCGAAATAAATCGTTGCTTTTTAACGCTTCCGACTGCGGTACACGGTCTGCCGCATTTCAAATTGCGTCTTGTTTTTACCTCGACGAACACGAGGCGTTCTCCGTTTTCGCATATCAGGTCTATCTCGCCGTGTGCCGCACGGTAATTTTCGGCTACGATATCGTAGCCCTTGCTTTTCATATATTCGGCGGCAATGCTTTCGCCCAAGTCGCCCGTTTTTTTCTGTTCGCTCATTTTATCGTTTGTCGTTGTCGAGAAATTTCAAAAAGCTTTTTCTGTGTGCCTCGCACGGTCCTATCTGCCGCAATATTCGCATATGCTCCCGTGTGCCGTAGCCCTTATGGCGTTCGAAGCCGTATTCCGGATAGAGGCGTGCAAGTTTTTCGCACTCTCTGTCACGGCTTACCTTGGCAAGCACGGATGCCGCCGCTATTGACGGCGAGATCCCGTCGCCGCCGACAACGGCACGGCAATCGAGTTCGAAGCCTCTTATGCAATTACCGTCGACGAGGGCAAAATCGGCTTTCGGCGTGAGCATGGCGACGGCACGTCGCATCGCAAGCAACGTCGCCGACAAAATATTCATTTCGTCGATCTCCTTTTCGCTCGCACTCGCTATACCGTAGCATATACATTTTTCTTTTATCTGTTCGAACAACAGCTCCCGTTTTTTCGCACTCAGCTTTTTCGAGTCGTCAAGACCGTCGATGACAAGCCCGCACGGCAATATCACCGCTGCGGCGTAAACGGGTCCCGCCAGTGGTCCTCTGCCGGCTTCATCGACACCGCACACCGACATATAGCCGTTTTCACGCACCTCGTTTTCGAGGTCATACGTTAAATTTTTACGGTCTTTCAAGGGTTATCCTTCCTATTTTTCCCGCTCTGTACTCATCTGTCACGGCATTCGCGCCTCTTTCGAGGTCAAGCTCGCCTCCCCGAAGTAAATAGCCTCTTTTTTTGCAGATATTTATCAAAATATCCGCACCTGTTCCGTCTATGCCGCTTTCGTCGAGCTTATAGCGTGACATCAGCAGCTCGGGATAATATTCCTTCAGTCTTTCGCACAACGCCGCCGCAACTGCGTGCAATTCGACAACGTCGTCTTTGACCGCACCGGTGATACACAGGTTTTCGCCCACACGCCGTTGCTCGAATTTAGGCCAAAGCACACCGGGCATATCGAGCAGGTCTATTCCGATATTCGTGCTTATCCACTGCTTTTTAAGCGTGACGCCCGGACGGTTTTCGGCTTTGGCTTTTTTCGCACCGGCAAGCGTATTGATGAGCGTCGATTTTCCGACATTCGGTCTGCCTGTCACCATCGCCCGCACGTGCCTGCCGCCCATGCCCTTATCCTCGTATTTTTTCAGCTTATCGCCGAGCCTCTTGTTGATCTCGGCTTTCAACGCACCCATGCCGGCTTTATCGACGCAATCGCAGCATATACAACCGTCGCCGACGCTTTTAAAGTGTTCTTTCCAAAGGCGGCTCGCCTCGGGGTCGGCAAGCGACGCTTTGTTAAGCACCGTTATCATCGGCTTTGAGCCGACTATTTGCTTTATCTCCGGATTTGCCGAGCTGTACGGTATTCTCGCATCGAGAAGCTGAAGTACGATATCCACCTCGGGCAGACATTCTTTTATCAGCCTCCTCGTTTTCGCCATATGACCGGGAAACCATTGTATTACGTCCGTCGGCATATCAATGCACCGTTCCGAATTTATCGAGCGGCGATATTCTCAGCACCGCTTTGCCCAGCACGTATCTTTCGTCGACCTGACCGACCTTGTAGTAACGGGAATCGGACGAATGATTTCTGTTATCTCCCATAACGTACAGCTTGCCCTCCTGCACGGTAAACGGCTCGCTCGGGGCGTTCAGCTGACGCATGCTTTCGCCCTCAATATAGTTTATATCGCAGTCGTACATATCTTCGAAGGGTGTGATCTTTTCCTTGATCTCCTCGACCGTAAGCTCTTTGCCGTAATCGGACACATCGTACACGTAGGTCTTCCAATTTTCGAAATCTATATACACCGTCTGTCCCTCCGTTGCGATCACACGCTTTACGAGCGGCTGACCGAATGTACCCGCTTTCGATTGATCGTCCACCGTCGTGTCGGGAATCTGAAAAACGACGATATCGCCCTGCTTGGGCTTATACATGAAATTCGTTATCACGAGCGTTTCGCTGTTTACCAGCGTATTGTTCATACTGTTTCCGTCAACGACCGCAAGTCTGCCGACATAGCCGAACAGTAAAAGCACCGCCGCCAACGAAAGAGCGATGACCTCTACCCATTCGAATATCTCCTTCGCCGCATTTTTTTCGGGCTTTTTCCCGTCGGTTTCGGATACATCGTCTTTGTCCGCTTCCGACCGCATATCGTATTGTTCGTTATCCGTATCGTATTCGTTGTTATCCATGTCTATCTCCTTGAATTTTACGTTCGGCTCGTCATGTGAGCTTACCGACGAATGAATCTACCCATAAGCTTGTGACCTTCGGGCAGATAAAGTCCTTTTTCTCGGGCGTTTTTGCCCGCATTCGCTTCCGTGAACGATTCCGGACCGTTTTCCGCCTTATCGGAAAAATACATCATGTACGGTACAGGCTCATGCGTATGTGTACGCTTGCAAAGCGGCGTGGGGTGATCGGGCAGCACGAGTATTCCGAACTGCTCGCCGCAACCGTTGAGATATTCGTAAACGGGCGTAAGTATATTTTCATCGATAAGCTCGATGGATCTGACTTTGTTTTCTATCTCGGCTCTGTGGCCGCATTCGTCGGGAGCTTCGACGTGAATATAAACGTAATCCGCACCGTTTTTAAGCTCGTTTATCGCCGCTTCGCCCTTGCCTTTGAAATTCGTATGGATATTTCCCGTCGCACCCTCGACCTGTACGGGCTTCATTCCCGCACAGATACCTATGCCCTTTATGAGATCCACAGCCGATATTACCGACGCTTTAAGCCCCCACTTTTCTTCGAATGAGGGAAGCTCGGGACGTGTGCCGGGACTCCAGAGCCAGATCGAGTTGCCCGCAAGCAGTCCTCTTTCGCGTCTTTTGACGTTCACGGGATGATTTGCGAGTATTTCGTAGCTGTCTTCGAACAGCGAAACGTATTTTTCGCCGATCTCCCCCTTCGGCAGATATTGTCCGATCGTCTGACCGATGATATCGTGCGGTCGTGTGAAATCGTACATTCCGGGGCAATTTTCCCAAAGCAGGCAATGACGATAGCTGATTCCCGTATAGAATCTGCGAAGCCCGTCGCCGAGCTTTTTGTCGATCTCTTTTATGAGTATATCCGCTTCCTCCGTCGTTATCTCGTCCGCCGAGTTGTCGACCATTTTTCTGTTGCGGTAATCGTTTTCTTCCTCACTCAACGCTACTATATTCACGCGAAACGCCGTATCGTTTTCTTTCATTTTCAGTCCCATGCTTACCGCTTCGAGCGGCGAACGTCCTTTCGAATACACGCTCGGGTCATACGACATTACCGCAAGGTTTGCCGTATCGCTCTCGGGTACCATATTCGCAGGCACATTTTGAACCAAGCCGCACTCCGAGCCTTTCGCAAGCATATCCATACAGGGCTTATTCGCTTTTTCCATCGGCGTTTTGTCACCGAGCTGTTCTACCTTATAATCCGCCATGCCGTCGCACAGCAATACAACGTACTTCATATTATTATATTACACTCCTTATTTGTTATTGATTGTTTTCTTCTATTGTACCACATTCTTCCGTCATATCCAACAGCTTTTTTTAATATTAGGTAAATTTTTATTTCACGTGATGCCTAAATTCGGGCTTCAAGATTGCAGAAATTGAAATTTTACATAATGTTTACAAAACATCTTGCAATTTTCCGTTCGATATAGTATAATAAACATGATTATGTACTGTTAAGTTGAAGGAATTAATATGGATATATTGCACCACATACAGGAAATGATGCCCACGCTTTCAAAGGGTCAGCGGGCTATCGGTCAGTATATGCTCGACCATTACGACAAGGCGGCATATCTTACCGCATTCAAGCTCGGAGCGATAGTCAACGTGTCCGAGTCCACCGTCGTTCGTTTTGCCATTGAGCTTGGCTTCGACGGATATCCCGATCTGCAGCGTTCCCTCCGAGAGCTTATTCGCACGCGTTTAACGTCACTCCAGCGTATCGAAATAGCGAACGACCGCATAGGCGACGACGAGATACTCGACAAGGTAGTGAATTACGACATAGAGAAGATGAGATCCACCCTCGACAGCATAAGCAGAGAGGCGTTCAACGCTTCGATAGATATGATCCTTCGGGCAAAAAGCATTTATATAATGGGCGTTCGTTCCTCCGCTCCCTTGGCTCAATTCATGTACTACTATTTCAACATGATATTCCCGTCGGTCAAGCTCATCACGGCGACGGGCAGGAGCGAAACTTTCGAACAGCTTCTGCGTCTTACGTCGGACGATGTGTTTATAGGTATAACTTTCCCTCGCTATTCGAAACGTGTGATACAAGCCGCCGAATACGCAAGAGGCAAAGGTGCGGGTACGGTTGCGATAACGGACTCGGAGCTTTCTCCCGTGGCACCGTTCTCCGACGAGCTTCTGCTCGCCCGTTCCGATATGGCGTCGTTCGTTGATTCGCTCGTCGCTCCGCTGAGCATAATCAATGCCATGACGGTCGCAGTGGGTAAGAAGAAAAAGGACGAGCTTACCGATGTTTTCGGCGAGCTTGAAGAGCTTTGGGATAAATACGAGGTATACAACAAGAGCGATGACGGCAAATAAGACGGCCGTTATAGGCGGAGGTGCCGCCGGTATGCTTGCGGCGGGCTTCTGTGCGTCTTACGGGGCGGACACCGTGCTTTTCGAAAAGAACGGCAGGCTCGGCAGGAAGCTGGGCATTACGGGAAAGGGACGGTGCAACGTATGCAACAACTGCACACGCGACGTTTTCATCGAAAACGTGATAACCAACCCGAAATTCATGCTTCCGTCCTATTCGTCCTTTCCGTCCTCGGCGGTAATGGATTTCTTCGAGGAACACGGTGTCGAGCTTAAAACGGAGCGTGGCAACAGAGTGTTCCCCGTGTCCGATAAGGCGAGCGATATCGTCGGCTGTCTTACCGATTTTTGTCTTAACAACGGCGTAAAAACGGTAAACGAAGCCGTATTGAAGCTTGAAAAGGGCGAATCGTTTTTCGTTCACACGAAAAACGGCGTAAGCAGCTTCGACAAGGTAATAATCGCCACCGGCGGCGTATCGTACCGAGCTACGGGTTCGACCGGCGACGGATATAAATTCGCAAAAGCGTTCGGCCACACCGTTGTTCCGCCCGCTCCGTCGCTCGTTCCGCTTGTATGCAGGGAAAACTGCTGCCGTCGGCTCATGGGACTTTCGCTCAAAAACGTGCGGCTGACCGTGAAAGACGGGGAAAAGGTCGTTTTTTCGGAACTCGGCGAAATGCTTTTCACGCATTTCGGAATAAGCGGACCGCTCGTACTTTCCGCTTCCGCACATCTTAAGTCACTGCGTTGCGGAGACGGCGGAGAATACAAGGCGTTCATAGATCTCAAACCGGGACTCGACGAAAAAGAGCTTGACAGGCGACTTCTGAGGGACTTCTCCGAAAATCTCAACAGAAATTTCTCGAATTCCCTCTCGGGACTGTTACCGTCGAAATTCATTCCGACAGCTATCGAGCATTCTCGGATCCCGCCCGACATAAAAGTGAATTCGATCAATCGGGATATGCGTAAGGCGTTGCTGAAAACGCTTAAGGAATTTCCCCTTACGATAACCGGTTACGGCGACATAAACGAGGCGATAATCACCTCGGGCGGCGTCGATGTCAGACAGATCGATCCGAAAACGATGGAATCGAAGCTCTGCGACGGACTGTATTTTGCGGGCGAAGTCATCGACTGCGACGCTTACACGGGTGGCTTCAATCTTCAGATCGCATTCAGCACGGCGTACGCCGCGGCACGTGCGGCGGCAAATAACATACAGCGGAGAGGTAAATGTTGAAAAAACACATAAATATAGCCATAGACGGTCCGTCGGGAGCGGGAAAAAGCACCGTTTCACGTGCCGTCGCAAAAAGGCTCGGCATAATTTACGTTGATACCGGAGCGATGTACCGCTCCGTCGGGCTGTACATCAAACGCTCGGGAACAGACCCGACGAACGCCGAAAGCGTTACCGCACAGCTCTCCGACATCGACGTGACGATAGCCTATTCCGACGGGCAACAGCATATTTTTCTCAACGGCGAGGACGTGAGCGAGCAGATACGTCAAAACGAAATTTCGATGTACGCAAGCAAGGTTTCCGCGATTCCCGAGGTGCGTGACCACCTGCTCACACTTCAAAGACAGCTTGCAAGACAAAACAGCGTCATCATGGACGGACGCGATATAGGAACGGTCATTTTGCCCGATGCCGATCTTAAAGTGTTCATAACCGCTACACCCGAAAACCGTGCGAAACGCAGATACGACGAGCTTATCGAAAAAGGGCAAAACGTGACCTACGAAAAGGTGCTTGCCGATATGCTCGAGCGTGATAAAAACGATTCGAGCCGCACCGTAGCTCCCGCCGTCGCCGCGGACGATGCCGTCGTTTTCGATAACACGGGCTATAAGCTCGAAGAAAGCGTCGAATATATAATGAAGCTTATCGGGCAGAGATTCGCAAATGAAGAGCTTTAACAGAGTATACAGGGTGCTTGTTAAGCCCATAACACATCTTTTCGGAATAACCGTCAAAGGTAAAGAAAACATTCCCTCCGGTGCGGTCATCGTGTGTGCGAATCACACATCGATGTTCGATCCGATAATAACGACCGCCGCCTTGGGGCAGAACGTGTGCTATATGGCAAAGGCGGAGCTGTTCAAGATCCCCGTTTTCCGTTCGCTCATCGGGGCGTTCGGTGCGTATCCCGTAAATAGGGGCGGTGCGGACGTAAGATCGCTGAAAACGACACTCGAACTGATAAAGAGCGGCGAAAAGGTCGGGATATTTCCGCAAGGCACGAGAATGCCGAAAACACCTCCTTCTTCGTCGCAGGCAAAAAGCGGGATCGGGCTTATCGCATACCGCTCGCAGGCGGATGTCTTGCCCGTCTTTCTGAAAACGAAAAATAATAAAACGGGACTTTTCAGAAAGACCGAAGTCATAATCGGCAAACCGATACCGTTTTCTTCTCTCGGTTTCGAAAAAGGCACTCCCAAGGAATACGATGCCGCCTCAAAGGCTATATTCAAGCAAGTGTGCGAATTGGGAGGCGACGCATGATATATCTTGCGAAATACGCCGGCTTTTGCTTCGGTGTCAAGCGTGCGGTCGATACGGTATATAAAATGATAGAAGCCTCCGACAGCGGTAAAATATACACTCTCGGCACGCTCATACACAACCCCACGGTCGTATCCGAGCTTGAAAGCAAGGGCGTTTCGGTGATATCCGAAAACGAGCTTGAACATATATTTTCTCTTGCCCGAGGCGGAGAAAAATGCACAGTCGTGATACGCACGCACGGTATAAAGTGCGAGCTTAGTGCGAAGCTGAACGAATATGCGAAAGTGTGCGAAAACTTTGCGGTATGTGACTTGACGTGTCCTTATGTGAAAAAAATTCACAATATCGTAAATAATTCCGAGAAGGATTCTCTGACTTTGATCTTCGGCGATGCCGCTCATCCGGAGGTGGAAGGCATAAAAAGCTTCGCAAAAGGGCGTTCTTTCGTCTTTTCAACGCCGAAAGAGCTTGAAAAACTGTCCGAGAACGAAAATCTTTCGTCACTTTCCACAATTTTGGTTTCTCAAACAACTCAAAACACGGCACAATGGAGATTTTGTCAGGAAATAGTGCGGAATGCATATACAAGTTCACAAATTTTTGATACAATATGCAGTGTTACCGAAAACAGACAGAACGAAACAAGAGAGCTTGCCGCAAAAGTCGATGTTATGGTGGTTATCGGCGGCAAAAACAGCTCAAACACTCGCAAGCTGTATGATACGGCAAAGGCGGTGTGCGAGCGTACATATCTCATCGAAAATGCCGGTGAGATAAATTTCCCGACATACGTCGGAGATAAAATAGGAATAACTGCGGGAGCATCGACTCCCGACAGTATAATACAGGAGGTTATTAAACTAATGAGCAACGACACGGAGATCAAAGCCGAAGAAAGCTTTGAGCAATTACTGAATGAAACATTCAAAACCTTAAATACAGGAGATATCGTAAGCGGTGTGATCACGTCCATTTCGTCAAATGAAATACACGTTGACCTCGGCATGAAGGTTACGGGTATACTTTCGTACGACGATGTTACCGATGACCCCGGTATTAAGCTTGATGAGGTATTCAAGGTGGGCGACACGGTAGAGGCGGTAGCGGTAAGAGTTTCCGATATCGACGGTGTTGCTTCGCTTTCGAAGAAAAAACTCGACGCAAAGAACAACTGGAACAAGATAGTGGAAGCGTACGAAAACGGTACGATCCTCACCGGTAAGTACATCGAGGTCGTTAAAGGCGGCATGATGATGCTTATAGACGGCGTTAAGCTGTTCGTTCCCGCATCACACACGACGGTTCGCCGCGACGGCGATATGACGGTATTGATCGGCAAGACCGCAGAGGTCAAGATCATCGAAGTGAACGAGCAAAGACACCGTGCAAAAGCTTCGGAAAGAAACGTAATAAGAGAAGCTAAGCGTGCGGCGGAAGCTAAATTCTGGGACGAGATCGAGGTAGGCAAGGTGTATGAGGGTCCCGTAAGATCGCTCACATCCTACGGTGCGTTCGTGGATCTCGGCGGCATAGACGGTATGGTTCACTCGACCGAGCTTTCGTGGAGAAGAATCAAACACCCGTCGGAAATAGTAAACGTAGGCGATGTCGTAAGAGTATTCGTTAAAGAATTCGACCGTGAAAAAAGACGCATCGCACTCGGCTATAAGACAGAGGAATCAAACCCCTGGACAATATTCCGCAGCCAGTGCGAAACGGGCGATATAGTTACCGTAACTATCGTAAGCATGATGCCCTTCGGTGCGTTTGCCGAGATAATTCCCGGCGTTGACGGACTTATCCACATTTCGCAGATCGCAACGAAAAAAATAGGCAAGCCCTCCGATGTTCTCGAAAAAGGACAGACCGTCGATGCGAAGATACTGAGCATTGACGACGAAAAGCACGAGGTAAACCTCTCCATTCGCGCATTGCTCGAGGTTCCCGCCGAGGTTGAGGAAGAACCCGAACAAAGCAGTGCCGACACACTCGTTTATTCCGACGAAAACGGCGTAAACAACGTGACCGAAGAATAATTTAAGTAAATTCGGCATACGTCCGCTTCCCCCGAAAAATCTAATACCAACCGCCTCCGAGCGGCAAAAAGACCGACTGATCTCCCCTTAGTCGGTCTTTCTTTTAAACCGCTCTCGAGCGAACGGATCTTGCGTCCGCATATTTGTCGCGGTTGCAACTCATACAATGCATCATTTCGCATTTCTTAAATTTTAATCCACACACCCCATGCGAGGTGTGACCCGATAGGCTCGCTTTCTTCTATGCCCGGATATCAAATCATACCCGTCTCCTTTTCGCCTTACAATAATCGGCGTAATAAGACCGCTTTTTCCGATGCTTTCAATCGGCTCTAAGCGACGAGTGGTTTATGCAATTGTCCCGCAAATACGAGGTCGAGCGTATGGAAACGAAAGCCAAAATTTCGGACTTGCAAAACAAACTTATGCAGTCCGGCGAAAAGCAAAAGGAACGGGAGCATTTTACCAAAGCGATCCGCTGTCGGCATAACAAAAAAGAGCAAGGTACAACACCTTGCTCGGTACATATAAGTTGAAACAAAAGAAAATCGAGTATTCATAAATCAAATCCCTTATGAATACTCGATATGGTACACCTGAGCATTCTATAATCGAACCGTTTACCTCATCAAGAGTAACGGTATTATTTGCTTCGTTATAGTTGAAGGTAAGAACCGGCTTATCGTCATATACATATACTGCATTCACAAAGCTGTCAATGAGTTTCTGCTTGTGTTCTTTTTTCGTCGTATCTAAACCGCGAAATCTCTGCAACCGGAAAATCAGTCCCTCTTCGGTAAGAAGAGGGCGTTTCGGTTCTTCTTTAATAATTTTTAATTCAAGTTCTTCTTTTGTACTCTCAAGTTCGATCATACGCTGTTTGGCAGTAGTCGTAATGATTCCCTGTTCGATTGCGTTTATCAAATTGGTTATTGCACTTTCGGTTTCGCTCAACTGCTGTTTTAGAAGGATAACGGATGTGTTTTCGCTGCTTGCTATACTGCTAATGTATTCTGTTAAAAACAGTAGTGTAAAATATTAATCGGTATGTAAGGAGGAGTGTTTATGAGCAGAATCATTACAAATTCAATGATCGGAAATTTCGAAATCTTTCTTCGCTCCGATGAAAAAAGCGAGAACACAATAGAGAAATATTTGCGTGATGTGAAGGCGTTTTTCGAGTTTGCGGGAGAAGGAGAAATTAGCAAGTCTGTAGTTATGGAGTTTAAGGCTTCACTTGTTGAAAATTATGAGGTCACAAGTGCCAATTCTATGATTGCCGCTGTGAATGCTTTTCTGCGGTTTATGGGTTGGGTAAATTGCCGCATCAAACAGTTTAAAGTGCAGAAGAAAGCGTTTTGTTCCGAAGAAAAGGAACTGACAAAAGCGGAGTATATTCGTCTGGTGAATACGGCAAAGGAAAAAGGTAACGAACGACTGAATCTGATTTTACAGACAATTTGCGGAACGGGTATCCGTGTAAGCGAATTGCGGTTTATCACGGTTGAAGCGGTACGCAAAGGTGAAGCGATTGTTTCCTGCAAAAACAAAACCCGAACGGTGTTTATCGTTCGGGAGCTGCAGAAAAAGTTGTTAAATTATATCAAGGCCAAGGGTATCGCTACGGGATGTATCTTTATCACAAAATCCGGTAAGCCTATGAGCCGATGCAACATCTGGCGTGAGATGAAAGCATTGTGTGAGCGGGCAGGGGTATCTCCCGATAAGGTGTTCCCCCACAATCTTCGCCATCTGTTTGCACGTACTTTCTATGGTATCGATAAGGATATTGCCAAGCTCGCCGATATTCTCGGTCACAGTAGCATTAACACCACCAGAATCTACATTATTACTACCGGTGCGGAACATAAACGCAAGATAGAAAATATGCGGCTGATAATATAAAAACCGATACCCACGGTATCGGCAAATGACATAATGAGGATTATGTTGCTTCGCAAGCCGCTACTATGACTTTAATCCCAACTTTACTCATCTCATTCTATCACAAAGCTGTCGAAAATGCAACTACTTTTGCAAAAAAATCAAAGGTTTGAATGAATAATATGATATTTGTGCATGACAGCAAAGCCTTTCCTTTACTCTTTCTTTCGAAAGTACGGAAAGGCTTTTATTGTTATGCCCTTTTATTCTGTTTTGATATGTATGTGTCTTGCCGTTGTTAAGTTGTGTACAACATAATCCTCATTATGTTGTTTTTACAGTTCGCTGTAACTGTACGAAATCCAAAAATCTTAATAACGGAGGATGTTATATGGCTAAGAAAATTGTA
>CAZCJU010000017.1:0-27457 GCA_964498965.1 uncultured Lachnospiraceae bacterium | reverse complement strand
CATCTCTGTGCAATCGAATTTGCATGCTTAAAAACGGTAAGATCATCGAGAATGGCACACACGAGGAATTAATGGTTTTAAATGGAGAATACGCAAGATTGTACAATATGCAGAAACAGTTGTATTAGAACAATATCATGTAATTCAGATAGTACAAGGTCGGGAATACTATCTTTGAGCAGGAGAAGATGATCTGAAACACCGAACGAGATTTGTTTTGAAAAGTTCGTTGACTGTCATCATATTGTATCTTCTTCTTAATGTATGGATTCTCTATCCCTCGCCGAAACTATTACATAAGTTTTCCTTTTTTATGGGGTGGTGGTGAAATATTTTTGCATATGCCATTGTTCTGACATTCAATCGAAGATAAATCAATTGTGACAAAGGAGAATAAACAATAGAACACCGATATTGATACAATATGTATCATATCGGTGTTTTCCATGGTAAAAAGCCGCCGAGGCGGGGCTTGATCCGCAAGCCGTGCTTCGGCGGTTATTCTTATTCAGCTTTGCGAAATCGTACCCGAAACGGTAAGCACCGCCGTACCCGGGCGGACAGTCCATTCACCCGTTGCGGTACTTTGAGTGTATGTTGCGGCAGGTACGATAAGCTGTCCCGCAACCGTTGCGAACGCACCGCTCGATGTATCGTAGGTATAATTTGTCGGCGAACTCCACGTGTTACCGTTAAACGCCACCGATATATTACTCAAAACCGGATCAAAGGTATCGGTTATCACCGCATAGCCGTCCGCATTCAAAGCGGAGTTACCGTAATTGCTCACCGTAAACGTATATGTCACGGTTCCGTTTTCCGTTACCGTTTGCGGAGATATTGCCTTTGCTATTGTCAGGCTCGCACCGCTCGCCGCCGTTATCGTTTCGCTTGCACTTACGGTATTGGTTATTCCCGACGATGTCACGGTGACGGTATTGCTTATGATGCTACCCTCCGACAGCGGTGCATAGCCGTTCACCTCTGCCGAATAAACTATGACCGCATTACCGCCCGCGGGAACGGATATCCCGCTCACGGCAAGCGTATTGTCGAACACCACCGTAGGTGTGGGCTGAAGTACGCCGTTCACATAATATCTTACGGTTCCCTCCTTATAGGTCAAAGGAACAAGACTTCCCGTTCCGAACGTATACGCTCCGAGGTCGTCCGTGACCGTAATTCCGGTCAAAACGGACTCCGCCGTGCTTACAAGACTTATAACATACGTTACGGTAGCACCCGCCGAATATGTATCCGACACCGCCGTTTTCACGGCTGTCAGACTATCGACGATCTCTCCCGTAACGATATTCGAATTTGTAACCGTATTATTATATGTCAATGTGGCTCTGTTAGTAAATATTGCCATTGTTGTTCTCCTTTGGATATATATGTCCGAGCCGAAGCTCTTTTACATTATATGAGTGACAAAGAAAAACGTTACGGCACTTACCTTTAAGATCCCGAGCTTACAATACCGTATACGGGTTTAAACGCATATGTAATTGCTTTATTCCGTTGCTTGCAATAACGGGCTTACCCGTCATTACCGATATGCGGCTGTGATCGTGCCGCATAAAAAGATGCCGAGGTTCGGAGATCCGATTAAGTTTCGGATCATTCTATTATAAATTTACCGAAGCATTCGGGACGGTGGAAATCCGGCTTCTCGGAAAGTATTCTGTTCCACGTGCCGTAATGAGGTATTTCGCATTTATCTCCGCACTTATAAGCGTTTCCCCGAAATGTATATCCGGAATGCGGCTCGAAGCTTTTGTATATTTTTTTCAGGATATCATACGGTATGAAAACATCGACACCCCATTCATCGCTCTCTTTTACGGGCGTTATTCTCGGCAACTCGCCGACAAGCTCAAGTAGGGGTATTCTGTTCGCTCTGCTCTCGCCGTAGGCGACAAGGCACGCTCCTTTACTGTTGCATTCTATATTAACATAGCCTCCGTCACCGTAGCAGGCGAAAAATTCGAGGCACGAATCTGTATAAACGGGTGACATATAGCCGTCGCACTCGCTTCTCGGTTCTTTTTCACGGCAACGCAAGAACAGAAGCAATCCGTCGTTTGTGCAGGCAAGCTTGAAATACGCATTCGGTCTGTATTCGCCGCCCCACGCATACTCGCAAATTTCGCCTTTGATCAATTTCGAAGCGTCTACGGCTTCCTTGTTTTCGTATTTTTTTACGATATATTCCTTTTTCATATTCATGCAAGTGTTACCTTACCCTTTAATTTTGTCGAACATACGCAAACGAACGTTTTTCCCGTACAAAGCACCGCATCTTCGGTTTCGTTCGCCGTCAGAAACCGCATTTCGCCGTTATCCTCGAGCTTCCATTTGATATCGACGTATTTTCCCGAGCTTATCAAATACCCGTCCCCACCCGTAAACAGCATATCAAGTTCGCCCGTTTCGCTGTCGGCGGTGTACATATCGGCAAAAAGCACGATCACATTCGCAAAGCCGAGCTGTTCGCCGTTTGCCGCATCGGTATGTGCTTCTCCGTATTGATACCGCCTATACTCGTTATCCAGCGTAGAGTATTTGAAGTACGGGGTATGCTGTGACGTATACGGGACGGATACGACGGAGCAAGCCGTTCCGCTTTTACGTGCAGTATTGTCTTTATAAGAAAATTTCAGATAATCGCCGAAGCCCGACGTGCGAGTTTCGGAAATTCCCGAAGAATCGATCGCATATTTGAGCATCTTTCCGTTTGTCATAATGCTGTTTTCGCTTCCTCGTTCGTTTTTCAGCTTTTCGTCACGCTTGAAAGCGGGTTCAAGCTCGCCGCCCAGTGCGTCCACCGTTTTGATCCCGTTCGCATTAAATATGCTTCTCGTATAGGTGCTTGCACCGGCCTGAACGAATATTGCGTCGTGTCCCTGCGAAAGCGTATGGAAATACGATCTTGAATCTATTATCGGAGCAACGTTCGGCATTTCGTCGCTGTCGGCATACAGAGCCAAAAATCTCGTCAGACCGCCCTCCACGGCGACCTCGTATATTATATCGGCGTCGCTCAAGCCGTATTGCGGAGCTGCGGCACGGTCGTTTTTGACAACGAGTGCGACGCATCTTTTTCCGTCGAGGTCATTTTCGCATTTTTCACCCGTGAGGCGATTTAAGTACGTTTGCTCGGACGGCATACTTTCCGCAGTGCTTTCGCTTTCCGTCATCGTTTCGTTTTGCCTGCCGACGGTATCGTTCGTCGATGTTTCGGCTTCCTTACCGCCGCTCTCACACGACGATGCCGCAAGGGTAAGCGTCAGAAGAAGAATGATCGAAATTGATTTTTTCATTTTTTAAAATACCGTTTCTATCCTTTTTTGGCAGATATCGGGCGAATATTTCCAGATATCTATATGATTTACGTCCTTTGGTACAAAATATTTGATCGGGCATTTCTCTCTTTGCGGAAACACGTCCACAACGGAGAGCTTTATTTTCATTTTTTCGCGGCACATACTTTTTATGTAGACCGATGCACACATTCCGACCTCACACCCGTCGCGATATTCGGCAAGTGCGGAAAGATTCGGGGCAAGCTCGACGAACACGCCGTAGTCCTCAACACTTCGTATTATTCCGCTTACCGTTTGACCCGGCGAAAAGCATTCGGCGTTTTCGTCCCATGTTCCGAGCAGTTCCTTCAGCGTCAGAAACATTCGAAAGTTCTCCTTCTCAATGCTTTTGACGACGCATCTGAGATTTTCGCCCGCCTGCATACGGTCGGACGGGTGGCAAATACGTGAGGTCGATATACAATCCGTAGGCAAAAGGGCTATTACGCCGCAACCCACATCGGCGAACGCACCGAAGCTTTCCGTCCTTGTTATCCTGCATTCGATAATATCGCCGGCTCTTTTTTGCAAAAGGTATTTTTTCAGGCATTCCTCCTGTGCGGCACGACGTGACAGTATAGCCGTTTTTTCTCCGTCGATCTCCGTTATATCGATGACCTTGAAGCACACGGGCTTTCCCACCCGCGTTATTACGGCGATATCCTTAAATTCCTCGTCGCAACGAAGATAAAGTGCTTCATCTTTCGGTATCAGTGCGTTCATACACGGCAAACGTAATCTTAAATTCAGCTCTTTGTCGCACATTACGGCATAGGCTTCCAAGATCTTCCCGGTGACGCAGGCACGTGCGAGCATAGCCTCCGAACCGAGATATTCGCCGTTCTCGCAACTGTGGACAAGACCGCCCTCGGGTCTGTAAATATCGGACATAATATTATTCCTCCGCTTTATTCGGTCGGTTAGATTTCATACGGTATCATTTTATAAAGCGATCTCAAAAAATATTACATTCGTTTTCCGCTTTGATCGATTCGGCGGGCAATTGTACGAGCCTATCCGCAATTGTACTACAAAAAAGCCGAAATGTACATATATTGCGTTGTTTTTTTACAAAATAACGGAATTTTATTTTACTTTACAAAGGAACAATGCCAAATTTGTATCAAAATTTGCTGCCGCACGGTGAAATTTCATCGTTAGGTTATTGATTTTTCTTTTCGGACGTGGTATAATTACATTCGATCAATTTTGCACATACAAAGGAGAAATCAATGCTTTCCGATATCGAAATCGCAAGACAAACCGAAATGAAACCGATCACCGAAATAGCCTCCGCTCTCGGAGTTTTAGACACGGAGCTTATTCCTTACGGAAGATACAAGGCGAAAATCGACGACGGTTTCGAAAAGAGAATGAAAGACAAGCCCGACGGCAAGCTCGTTCTCGTAACCGCTATCAATCCCACGCCCGCCGGAGAGGGAAAAACAACGACTACGATAGGTCTGGGTCAGGCTATGGCGAAGATCGGCAAAAATGCGATCATCGCTTTGAGAGAGCCTTCGCTCGGTCCGGTATTCGGAGTCAAGGGAGGTGCCGCAGGCGGCGGATACTCTCAAGTGCTTCCCATGGAGGACATAAACCTGCACTTTACGGGCGATTTTCACGCAATAACCTCGGCAAACAACCTTTTGTGTGCAATGCTCGACAACCATATTCAACAGGGTAATTTACTCGGCATCGATCCTCGCAGGGTAGTCGTCACACGCTGTCTTGACTGTAACGACAGAGTTCTGCGTAACATCGTGGTCGGACTCGGTGCAAGCAAGGACGGCGTTCCGAGGCAGGATTCGTTCATAATCACGGTGGCGAGCGAGGTCATGGCGATACTGTGTCTGGCACGTGATATAAACGACCTGAAGCAGCGGCTCGGTAGCATACTTATAGCCTACAAATACGACGGCTCACCCGTTTTCGCACGCGACATACAGGCACAAGGCTCGATGGCGGCGTTGCTCAAGGACGCACTCAAGCCTAACCTCGTTCAGACAACGGAGAATACGCCCGCATTGATACACGGCGGCCCGTTTGCGAACATAGCACACGGTTGCAACTCCGTTCGTGCCACGAAGCTCGCTCTCAAGCTGGCGGATTACACGATAACCGAGGCGGGCTTCGGTGCCGATCTCGGTGCGGAAAAATTTCTCGACATCAAATGCAGAAAAGCCGGGCTTGTTCCCTCTTGTATCGTTCTCGTGGCAACGGTACGTGCATTGAAATATAACGGCGGCGTTGCGAAAACGGAGCTTAAGTCGGAAAACTTAGAAGCACTCAAAGCGGGCATGGTAAATCTCGAAGCACATATAGAAAATCTCACGCAATACGGCACGCCCGTGGTCGTTGCGATCAACCGCTTCGCCGATGACACCGATGCGGAGCTTGCTCTGCTTGAATCGATGTGTCGTAAAAGAGGTGCGGATTTCGCTCTTTCCGAGGTTTTCGCAAAGGGCGGAAACGGCGGGGTCGAGCTTGCCGAAGCTGTTGTACGTGCTTGTGAAAAGCCGTCCGATTTCAAGTACCTTTATCCCGACACTCTTCCGATCAAAGAAAAGCTCGAAGTGCTTGCCAAGCGTATTTACGGTGCAGATGGCGTAAAATTCGACGATGCGGCATTAAAAGAGCTTGACAACATACTGAAAATAGATCCCGAATACGATAAATTACCCGTATGTGTTGCGAAAACACAATATTCGCTTTCGGACGATCCGAAACTGCTCGGTCGTCCCAAAGGCTTTATGCTCAACGTTCGTCACATCAAACTTTCGGCGGGTGCGGGCTTTGCCGTTGCTCTCACCGGAGATATAATGACGATGCCCGGCTTGCCCAAAGCTCCCGCGGCTCTCAACATCGATGTTGACAACGACGGAAATATTACGGGACTGTTCTGATAAAATGGAGAAGGTATTTTATACCGATTCCCCCGAGCTTACACGACAGTTGGGACGGGAGTTGGCACACAAACTGAAAAACGATTCGTTTGTTGCCCTTTACGGCGAGTTGGGTGCGGGCAAGACGGCATTTGTCGGAGGCATCGCAGATGTCATATGTCCCGAAGAGCGGGTATTCAGTCCGACGTACACTATCGTGAACGAATATCTCTCCGGACGTGTTCCGCTGTACCACTTCGACCTGTACCGTATAACCGACGAGCTTGACCTGTACTCAACGGGTTTTTACGATTATATCGGATGCGGGATATGCGTATGCGAATGGTGTGAAAACATTCCCGAAGCCGTTCCCGAAAATGCGGTAAAAGTCTTGATAGAAAAGACCGCCGACGGCACGGAATTCGGCTCGGGAAGAAAAATTACGTTTTTCGGAGTCGATCCATGAAGATACTTGCAATAGAATCCTCCGCACAAACAGCCTCGGTCTGTTTAGCCGAAACAAGTGGCACGGAGCTTACGATACTGTCGAGTTTTACCTCAAACGCCGGTCATACACATAGCGAAACGCTGTTGCCGATGATCGCCGCTTGTACGGACAGCACGAAAATTTCATACGACGATATAGAGCTTTTCGCCCTTTCCGCCGGACCCGGTTCGTTTACCGGTGTACGCATAGGTGTCGCCACGGTAAAAGGCATATCCTTCGGACGCAATAAGCCCTGCGTGGGCGTTTCCTCTCTTGCGGCACTTGCGTACAATTTTCGTTCTCTGTGCGAGGGCGAATGCGTTGCCTCGATCATGGACGCACGTGGGAAAAGGTATTTCACGGCTTTATTCGAGATAAAAAACGGAAATATCGTGCGTTTGAGCGAGGACGAAATACTGACCGACGAGCAACTGGTCGAGCGGCTTTCCGTCCCGGACGGTATCATACACCTTGTCGGGGATGGTGCGAAAATGTTTTTCGCAGATCATCGATGCGATCGCTACGCCGTCGCACCCGAACTGCTCGTCTGCCCGAGTGCCGCAAGCGTTGCGGCGGCGGCATACGAATTATATGTAAGTACAGACGATAAGACCGTCTTTACCGATAAAAATTTAACACCCGTTTATCTGCTGCCATCACAGGCGGAGCGGGAAAGAAACAAACGAATGAAAGGAAATTGATTAAAATGAGTGAAAAAATACTTGCCATTGCCTGCGATCACGGTGCTTACGAACTTAAGGAAACTATCAAGGCACACCTTAATTCAAAAGGTATTAAATTTATAGACTTCGGTTGCGACGGCGAAAGCGTGAACTACCCCGATTACGCACACAAACTTTGCACGGCTATCCAAGACGGAACCTGCTACAGAGGCATATTGCTCTGCGGTACGGGCATAGGAATGTCAATGGCGGCAAACAAGCATAAAGGAATACGTGCGGCGGCTTGCTCCGATACATATTCGGCAAGACTGACGCGTCAGCATAATGACGCAAACGTGCTTTGCCTTGGCGGCAGAGTTATCGGCTTCGGACTCGCCATAGACATGGTAGAGCTTTTCATAAATACCGAATTCGAGGGCGGCAGACATCAGACGAGAGTCGATATGGTAAACGCCTTGGACGATAATAAATGACAAAATGCATACTGTGCGTTGATTACGGCGATACGAGGACCGGACTTGCCTTGTCCGACGAGCTTGGTATGCTTGCACACGGTATCGGTTACATAAAAGAAAAATATCCGCCGTACACGGCGGATAAGGTCGCGGAAAAAGCGGAAGAGTACGGTGTGGAAAAGATCGTTCTCGGAAATCCCGTAAACATGAACGGCACTATGGGACCGAGAGCCGAAAAAGCCGCACGATTCAAGGCTCTTCTTGAGGAAAGAACGGGCATTGAGGTGATACTGTTCGATGAGCGAATGACGACCATGTCGGCTCATACCTATCTCAACTACACCGATACGAGAGGGAAAAAACGTCGAGAGGTAATAGATACTCTTTCTGCCGAAATAATCCTGCAAAACTACCTCGATTCGCAAAAAAAGCGGTGAGTTGACCGCACGGCTACCGCAAGCTTTACAAATCGCAGACATCGTAAAAACAATACGCTCCGCCGCTTTAGCCGAGGTGCGATAACGAAGTATTTATGTATGCCGGCGGTACAGCGAAAGCTGTACCGCCGGCATTAAGTGGCTTTGTCACTTCTCAATCTTACATCTATTCGGTTGTAGCTCACATAAGCGGGATAACATTATATCACGAAGAACATTTGTTTGCCAATATCTTTAGTGGCGGTTTTCAGCATATCGAAAATATAAAAATCACAGATTGATATTCAAGCCTTATTTGTGTTACTTTTCGGGGTGTAAATCATTTCTACGGTGCTTTTTGAGCATTATCTTTTAAGCAGTTATTACTACTTCGTCATTTGTTCTAAGTAAAGCAAATGACTCGTCGTAACTTATTTTTTCCGAATGGACATTTTCTGCAAACAAAAGCAAATTCTTTGCACTAATCACACTTCCATCATAATCGGTACGATCTTTAATATATTGAATATTATCCTTATAATGCCCCTTAAACTCTGATGAAACAAATAAGTAACTAAATTCCGAAACAGAACTATCGAAATTTTCCCACCACAAATTAGGATTTAGATTACCTCTGTTTTTATTTTCTTCAATGTACCTAATCATTTCATCTGCCTGTGGAATCGGGAGATTATAGCCTTCCGAATATGCCTTTGTATCAACGATAACGCCATTTGTTTCTTTGAAAAACAGTCCGTCTGGTCGTCTTGAACCACCAAGATGTAAACCTTGATAATCAAGTTCATCAGTTAGCAATGACATAGTTTCTATTTCAAATTCTCTATTAGACTTGCTATCATAAGACAAATCAATCATTTTTACCATTTTGCTTAAAGAACCGAGAAACCACAGCAGAACCGCAAAACAAATCTCCAACAACATTTACATCGTTGTTTATGTTTTCGTTCATTACATCGTTTATTCTTTCGAGCATAAGACTTTTTCCGCCAATAAAACGCATCCTTAATCTCCTTTTCTCACATCCACGATATTTAAGGTAAATTCAACATTGTTTGAATTACAAAAATCTCGAATACGCTTTATAGTTTGAAAATTCGGTACAACTTTATCGTTTTCCCATCTGTTTACGGTAGAAAAGGAAACACCCAAAGCCTTTGCAAACTCTGTTTGACTAAGAAGGCTATTTATTCTAATCTTTTTTATCTCTGTTCCTATGCTCATTTGCTTTCTCCCTTTGCAAAAATATATCATTATTATAGCATAATTATAGAGTATTGTCAATGGAGCAAAGCCACTTCGACTATACTCCCGACTTAATAACTTCTTGAACACTTGCCGAAAAAGAAGAACTGCCATCACTCGACAGCAGTTCTTCTTCGGGTAGTATTCCGTTATGAATACACAATATCGTTTAATACGATTTCATCAACGCAGGAACGAATGTTATTCATCAATCCTATCCATCTCATCATATCCACAGCCTTTAATTGCTCGGTAACACCTTGCTTTCGTGCCATTTCCTTTATGAGATATTCAGCCATATTACAAGTCGAAGTGTCGATCTCGGCAAGGTGTTCATATAACTTTCCGCTTGTCGGCAGATTGTAGTATAAAGCTTTGTTATGTGTTTTGAGGTACTTCAGCCGTCTTTGTCCCCATACACCTATTTCTGCTTTTTTCTAATCAGGCATAGTTAAATTAGAAATAAGATAATCGTTTTCCTTGCGATAAGTTCCGCCTATTTGTTCAAATACTGATTTCATTGCAGTTTCCTACAAATTTAAGTTTTAGATTTTTCTGCAATATATCGTACCGATTATCTTTACCGCTTATTGGGGAAGCCTTCGTTACGGCACATCATCATTTGGCGACGGAGTCTTTTGTCGTTGTTTGGCGTTGCTTGTCGTTTCGATATTTTTCGTTTTCCGTACGTATTTCGCTTATTCTCGGTGCAACCAGACGATCATATCCGTTTCTCCCCTGTTTGCAAAACAACTGTACGGTATGAGCTTCAGTTTCTCGTTTACTCTTTGCGGTGCGGCGGTTGAATAAAGGCGATCTTCAAAGCCGATTTCCCTCACGCAATCGACCTGCAACGTGTACAACCCGAATTTTTCGTCGTATGCTTCGCTAAATTCCGCATTTCGGGGAATGAAACGGCTGTGCAGATATTGACCGTTATCTACGCCCTCCGCACAATATACGACAGGTCCTCTTGCGATGCACACACGTCCGGAATCTCTCATAACACGACTGTCGGCATACACAAGCACAGGTTTTATTTCGAAGCTCACTGCGATCTCACCGCCGTCGTTTTCGATCACGGCATAACCGTTTTCAACGTAATACGGCTTATTGACGGTAAAATTCTCGCACCACGACGGTATACGTACCGCCGTTTTTTCTATGCCTTTTACGTTCAGCCTTATCTCTCCGTCATTGGGATAATCGGTCTTTACGGTGCAAAACACCTTGCCGTCATCCAGCTGCGACTCCGCAAACTGATTTACGTAAAGCGTATTTTCGTCCTTGCCGTAAATGTACCCGCCGACGGAAGCCAACAATCTGTTTATGTTCGGAGGACAGCAGGAGCAGTCGAATACTGCGGGACGCTTTGTTATGGGAAAGCTGCGTTGACCATAGCCACTTACGAAATGCTCCAACAGATTGATCTCGAGCGGATTTGTATAAAAGAATGCCTTGCCGTCCGAAGAAAGTCCCGACATTACCCCGTTATATAAAGCTCGTTCCGCTACGTCGGCATATTTCGAATCGTTTTCAAGTGCGAGCATCGCATTGCAGAACATCATTAACGCTATTGCCGCACAGGTTTCGGCATATGCGGTATCGTTGGGCAGATCGTAATTTTCGGTAAACGATTCTCCTATTCCCGTAGAGCCTATGCCGCCCGTAACGTACATCTTGTGCAATGTGATGTCGTTCCAAAGTGTACGACAGACGTTTTTCAGCTTCTCGTCGTCTGTTTCGGCGGCAAGGTATGCCATGCCCGTGTAAAGATACAATGCACGAACCGAGTGTCCCACAGCCTCGGTCTGCTCCCCGACAGGCTTGTGACTTTGGCAATATTCGGGATCGTTGACATCGTTTTCGGCAACGGTTCCTCGTGTATTGATAAAATATGCCGCCAGTTCGAGATATTCTTTTTTCCCGGTACGGCGATACATACGAACGAGAGCAAGCTCTATTTCCTCGTGACCGGGTGTGCGGAATTTCGCACTTTTGTCGGTAATAAAAACCTTGTAAATGTACTGTGCATATTTTTCCATACATTTGAGGAGTACCGTTTTGCCGGTAGCCTCCGCGTACGCAACGGCCGCTTCCATTAAATGACCCGCACAGTAAAGTTCGTGTGCATAACGGTGTGTAAATCTGTTTTCCGGCTCGCAGACCGTGAAATAAATATTGAAATAGCCGTCCTCCCCCTGATGCTCCTTTATTTTCGATATGATATTGTCCGCTTTTTGTTCAAGTTCGTGCAGTTCGGGGTGATGCTTCAAAATATACGCCGCTCCCTCAAGCCATTTGGCAACGTCGCTGTCCCAAAAATAATGAGGCTTAACGGAAGCGTCTTTGTCGGGATCATAGTCAAAATCGAATGCGGATATTCTTCCGGTTTCGAAAAAACGGTCGTATACAGTATTGATCGTGACCTCGCGATTCAGCTCCTGCTTGCCGAACAGATAGCCTGAGGTAAGTCGCACATCACGGTAATCGCATATCTTCATAAATTATTTCTCCCTGTGTAAAACAATGAATCGTTTTAACGACTTCGCAAACGAAATTTTTCGTTTTTTACTGCCTTTTTATTATAGCATAAATTCGAGGATTTGTAAAGAGCGAGTTTGCCCTTATGGGCAAGTTGCAGCACTATCGCACAGTGATATTGCTCCTGCCCATTGCGATGATGCGACGTGTTCCGTTACACGTCCGAAGGGTGTATCACAAGGCGAAGCCGTCATCATGCACGAAGTGTCATCGCTTTCGCTTGCGGAACACATCGTTTCGAAAACGAAAAAGCAGTCCTGTGGACTGCTTTTACTTTTGGTGCCGGTGGCGGGGGTCGAACCCGCACGGTATCGCTACCACCGGATTTTGAGTCCGGCACGTCTACCAATTCCATCACACCGGCACGCTTTCCGTATTATATCACACTTTTTGAGATTTTGCAAGTGTTTTTCTCGATTTTATAAAAATTTTTTGAAAATTCCGAATATCCTCGAATATGTTCGAACACAAACAGTGTTCGAACTGCGACGGAAAACAAACGGTAAGGTGTATGTATCTTTTTTGTAAACCGACTTGACATAATTGCAAGAATGTACTACAATAAATAGGTATAACTTTTAAAAATGGGCTATATGGAACGAATACGCCGTACGTATGCGGCGAAAACGAAAGGAAATCATATGAGGATCATTACGGTAAGTCGTGAATTCGGCAGCGGCGGACGCGAACTGGGAAAGCGTTTGGCAGACTATTTCGATTGTGATTATTATGACAGCGAGATAATTACCATGGTTGCGGAAAAAAGCGGAATGGACGCAAATTACGTAGAAAACGCACTCGGAAACCACGGCTGGAAAAATCATGCGGTAAGCTTCGGTTGCACGTTTACCTCATCGATATATGACCAAGCGTCCAAGGCAAAATTGTTGTTGCAACAGAAAAAGGTCATCGAGGACATCGCTTTGTTGGGCAAGGATCTTGTAATAGTCGGCAGAAATGCCGATGTTATTCTCCGCAAATACGAGCCGTTCAACATTTTCGTGTGTGCAAGCACGGAGGCGAAGCTCGATCGCTGTATGCGTCGTGCATCCGACGGCGAAAAGCTTTCGGAAAAGGAAATGCTACGTAAAATGAAGCAGATAGACAAAGTACGCAGGGAAACAAGGGAGATAATCACGGAATCCGAGTGGGGAGAACGGGGAGCATATCAGCTCACGGTGAACACGACGGGTTGGAACATAAAGGAGTTGATACCCGCTGTCGGTGATTTCGCCGAAGCGTGGTTCGGGAGAGGACAATGAAAAAACAAATACAGCTGTCGGATCATTTTACATACAGCCGACTGATCCGTTTTACGCTTCCGTCGATAAGCATGATGATATTCGCTTCGATCTACAGCGTCGTTGACGGATTTTTCGTTTCGAATTTTGCGGGAAAAACGCCCTTTGCGGCAATAAATCTCATAATGCCGTTTTTGATGATACTGTCAACGGTCGGCTTGATGTTCGGTACGGGCGGCTCGGCGATAGTCGCAAAGACATTCGGCGAGGGCGAGCCGAAAAAGGCGAACGGATATTTTTCGCTTTTCGTTTACGTCGCCGCCGGTATAAGCGTACTGCTTGCCGTACTCGGCATCGTCTTTGCCGAACCGATCGCAATTCTTCTCGGTGCAGATGACGCAATGCTGAAATATGCGGTCCAGTACGCCCGCATCATACTTTGCGTTTTGCCGTTTAACGTGCTGCAACTTATGTTTCAGTCGTTTTTCGTTACCGCCGAAAAACCGAAGCTCGGACTGCTTGTCACCGTGTCGGCGGGCGTTACAAACATCATAATGGATGCCGTACTCGTTATCCTTTTGCCGAAAGAATGGAAGCTTGCCGGAGCCGCCGTTGCTACGGCACTCAGCCAAATCGTCGGCGGTATCGTTCCGATATTTTATTTCGGACGCAAAAACGGCAGCATTCTTAAATTGGGACAAACGTCCTTTGACGGAAAAGCGATACTCCATGCCTGCACGAACGGCTCATCCGAATTTATGAGCAACATTTCAATGAGCGTTGTCGGAATGCTGTACAATGTACAGTTGATGACGTATGCACAGGAGGACGGCGTTGCGGCTTACGGCGTAATGATGTACGTAAGTATGATATTTGCCGCCGCATTTATGGGATATTCAATAGGCACCGCTCCCGTTATCGGATACCACCACGGTGCGGAAAATTATCCGGAACTTAAGGGCTTGTTGAAGAAAAGCCTGATAATGATAGGCGTTTTCGGCTGTGCGATGATAGCAAGTGCCGAGGTTCTCGCTTATCCGCTTGCGAAAATATTCGTCGGCTACGATGTCGAGCTTATGAAGCTTACCGTTTCGGGCTTCAGAATATTTTCGCTGTGCTTCGCATTTATGGGCTTTGCGATATTCTCGTCGGGCTTTTTTACGGCATTGAACGACGGCGTTACGTCGGCTTTGATATCGTTTTTGCGTACACTCGTGTTTCAGACCGCAGCTGTCATGCTTTTACCGCAGATATGGGGAATCGACGGCGTATGGTATTCCATTGTCGTTGCCGAGATCATGGCGGTTGTGTTCAGTGCGGTGTTCTTAGTCGTAAAGAGAAAGAAATACCGATATTTTTAATGCTTTAGGGTGCGATATGATAAAAATAATGTTTGTTTGCTACGGTAATATTTGCCGCAGTCCGATGGCGGAATTCGTTTTTAAGAGTATTGTCGAAAAAAACGGCAAGAAAAACGATGTGCTGATCTCGTCGAGTGCCACAAGCTCGGAGGAAGTCGGAAATCCCGTGTACCCGAACGCAAGAGCGGAGCTGGCACGACACGGAATATCGTGCGACGGAAAACACGCCGTACAGCTGAAGCACTCCGACGGCGATAAATACGATATGTTCGTCGGAATGGACAACGACAATATCGGACGTATGAAAGAGATTTTGGGCGAAGATAAAAAAGATAAGATCTGCCGCCTGATGGATTTTACGCCTCACGGAGGCGAGGTCGCAGACCCGTGGTATACAAGAAGCTTTAATACGGCGTACAATGATATTTACGAGGGCTGCACGGCGTTATACGAAAAGCTCGTACAAGAGGGAAAAGTAAAATGACGATCTGCAAAGGCAGGCCGCAGAGTACGGAGAAAAGGGCCGAAAAAGAACTGAGAGCTTACGAGCTTCTCGATTCGCTCGGCGTATTTTACGAACGTGTCGATCATGAAGCGGCAATGACGATGGAGGCGTGTCGGGAGATAGACGACGTATTGAATGTGAAAATGTGCAAGAACCTGTTTTTGCGAAACAGACAGGGAACGGATTTTTATCTGCTCCTGATCTCGGGGGAAAAGCCGTTCAAGACTAAAGAACTGTCGGCACAGATCGGTACCGCACGATTGTCGTTTGCGGACGGCGGTGATATGGAAAAATATCTCGATATAACCCCCGGCTCGCTCAGCGTCCTCGGACTTATGAACGATAAGGAAAACAAGGTCCGGCTTTTGATAGACCGAGATGTCGTAAAGGACGATTTTATAGGCGTTCACCCGTGCGTGAACACGTCGAGCCTGAAATTGAAAACGAACGAACTTATCGAGAAAATAATTCCCGCAATGCATCATAATCCGACGTATGTCGAGCTGTAATGCATATTTTTTCGCAAATTTCGCACGGGCGAGTTCGAATATGGCGTGAAAAAAGCAAAACGTCGGCTGTCAAATCGTCAAACGAACGGCAAGACGGGAGCAAGCACACTCGCTTCGGGCAATTTTTCAAAAAAGTTGCATATACGTATTGAAAAAAGAAGAAAAGTGTGATACAATTCGAAAGAAAAAAGCAATATTAAAATATTGGTATTTCGGCTTGAATTGCCGAGATCGGGAGAAATTAAAATGGAATGGACATCGTTAAACGATCTGCGTGAAATGTACCTGAGCTTTTTCGAAAGCAAGGGTCACCTGCGTCATAAGAGCTATCCGCTCGTTCCCGCAGGCGATAAGTCGCTCCTGCTTATAAATGCGGGAATGGCTCCGCTGAAAAAATTCTTTACGGGCGAGGAAGAACCGCCGAGGCACAGAATGACAACGTGCCAAAAATGTATAAGAACACCCGATATAGAGCGTGTCGGTAAAACCGCACGTCACGGTACATTCTTCGAAATGCTCGGAAACTTTTCGTTCGGAGATTATTTCAAGAACGAAGCTACGGCGTGGGCATGGGAGTTTTGTACCGAAGTGGTAAAACTGCCCGAGGAAAGACTTTGGGTCACGATATATCAAGACGATGACGAAGCGTTCGATATCTGGACAAAAAAAGTCGGCGTGGATCCCGAGCATATAGTAAGGCTCGGTAAGGACGATAACTTCTGGGAAATAGGCTCCGGTCCCTGCGGTCCTTGCTCGGAAATATATTTCGACAGAGGCGAAAAGTACGGTTGCGGTTCGCCCGACTGCGGTGTCGGATGCGATTGCGACAGATATATCGAATTTTGGAATCTCGTATTCACTCAGTTCGACGGCGACGGCGAGGGCAACTACACGCCGCTTGCAAAGCCGAACATAGATACCGGTATGGGTCTTGAGCGTCTTGCCTGCATAATGCAAGGCGTCGATAACCTTTTCGAGGTCGATACCGTTCGCAACATAATGAAAGCGATAATCGATAAAGCCGGTATCGAGTACGGAGCGGGCGAAAAGACCGACGTTTCACTGCGTGTCATTACCGACCACATCCGAAGCACCGTTTTCCTTGTGGCCGACGGCGTTATACCTTCGAACGAAGGACGCGGCTATGTCCTCCGCAGACTTTTGCGTCGTGCCGCACGTCACGGAAGATTGCTCGGAATAAAAGGTACGTTCCTTGCCGATATTGTCCCCGTAGTCGCACGCGAAAACATTACGGAGTACCCCGAGCTTACCGAAAAACTCGATTACATAAAGAAAATAATTTCGATAGAAGAAGAAAAATTCGCAAAAACGATAGATAAAGGAACCGATGTTCTCGATGCCATTATTGAGCAAACGAAGGCATCGGGCAAGGACATTTTGGCGGGCGACGACGTGTTTATGCTGAGCGATACCTTGGGCTTCCCGCTCGATCTGACGAGGGAGATAGCCTCCGAATGCGGACTTAAGGTCGATGAAAACGGCTTTGCCGAGCTTATGAACGAGCAAAAAACACGTGCGAGAGCCGCAAGAGAGCAACTGGGCGACTTCGGCTGGAGCGAGGATGCATTCGCACTCATCGATACGATGAAAAAAACCGAATTTTGCGGATATACGCAAAACAGTGTAAAAACCGAGATAATAGCACTTGTGGACCCGGAAACTAACGAGCTTGTCCCCGTGTGTTCGGAGGGCAAGGTCATAGCCGTGCTTGAAAAAACACCGTTCTACGGCGAGGGCGGCGGTCAGGTCGGCGACACGGGAATTATATCGAAAGACGGAGCTGTACTCAAAGTCCTCGACACGAAAAAGACGAAAAGCGGAGTTTACTTCCACATCTGCTCGGTCGAGGGAGCGTTTTCGGCGGGCGATACGGTAAATGCACGGATCGATGCCGAAAGACGCACTGCCGTAAGACGCAATCACTCGGCGGCACATATGCTTCAAGCCGCACTTCGTCGTGTCCTCGGAAAGCACGTGGAGCAGGCGGGATCGTACGTCGATGCGGAGCGTGTACGTTTCGATTTCACCCATTATTCCGCTCCGACACGCGAGGAGCTTTACGAAGTCGAAAGACTTGTAAACGAAGAAATATTAAAGGGTCAGGACATCGTAACGACGGAAACGACTATAGATGAAGCCAGAAAAGCCGGAGCGATGGCACTGTTCGGGGAAAAATACGGCGATGTAGTACGTCTTGTTAAAATGGGCGATTTTTCCGCTGAGCTTTGCGGAGGTACGCACCTCGACAATACGGCAAAAGCGGGAATGTTTAAGATAATTTCCGAATCGAGCGTAGCCTCGGGTGTGAGAAGAATAGAGGGAACGACGGGCGAGGGCGTTATGGAGCTGATTTACGCCAAGGACAAGCTTATTGCCGATACGGCGAGAGAGCTTAAATCGGGTAATCTGTCGGAGATAGACAAAAAAGCGGCACAGCTTCAAGCCGAGCTTAAAGCGGCAAAGGCGGAAGCGGAGCAATGCAGAGCGAAGCTTGCGGAACTTAAGACGTCGGATATAGGCAAGCAAAGCGTTACGGTCGGAAAATTCAGACTCGTGACGGCACAGACCGAACAGGTAAGTGTAGACGGTGCGAGAGCAGTGTGTGACAGAATAAAATCCGCAGACCCCGATTGCGTTGTTGTGATCTCGGTAAATTGCGACGGAAGGTGCAATTTTGTTGCGGCGGCAGGAGCAAACGCCGTTAGGAACGGAGCAAATGCCGGTAAGCTTGTCAAAGAGCTTGCGACAATGTGCGGCGGCGGCGGTGGCGGTCGTCCCGATTCGGCAACGGCGGGAATCAAAAATGCCGATAAGATAGCACAGGCACTCGGTGCGGCAGAAGAAATTTTGGGCAAATGGGGAGCGTAAACATGGCTAAGAGTACGTTTTTTAAGGACTTCAAGGCGTTTATATCAAAAGGGAATATACTGGATATGGCAGTCGGTGTGGTTATCGGCGGGGCGTTCAGCAAGATAGTAAGCTCGCTCGTAAACGATATAATAATGCCGCCGATAGGAAAGCTGCTCGGCGATATGAATTTCACCGAGCTGAAACTTGTACTGAGCAATGAAGAGCTTAACGAGGCGGGCGAGGTCGTAAAGGAAGCGGTCACACTCAATTACGGTACGTTTATACAGACCGTGATAGATTTTCTCATCGTTGCGTTCTGCATTTTCGTAATGCTCAGAGCCATAGTTAAATCGCGTCAAAAGCTTGAAGCCTTGACAAAAAAGGACGAGCCTAAAGCGGAGGAACAACCCAAGGAACCCGAAGTACCCGAGGATATTTTGCTGCTTCGCGAGATAAGAGATTCTCTTAAAAAAGAAGAAAACAGCGAAAAGGACGAATGAAGATGAAAACGAAGATGATGACGGATTGCCTGTTTTGTAAAATAATAAACGGCGATATTCCGTCCTCCAAGGTGTATGAGGACGAATATTGCTACGCCTTTAACGATATAAGCCCTCAAACGCCCGTGCATATACTCGTTGTTCCGAAAACTCATATCGGCTGTGCAAACGAGATAGACGGCAATAACAGCATTTTCGTTGCCAAGATATTCGAGGCGATACCCGAAATAGCGAAAAACGCCGGTCTTGACGGCGGTTATCGCATTATCAATAACTGCGGTGCCGATGCCTGCCAAAGCGTATTGCACCTGCATTTCCATATCATGGGCGGCAGACAACTGCCCGAGAATATGGGCTGATGTGATAAAAAGTGTCTGCGAGTACATATTTTGCAGGCACTTTTTCGCATAAATGCCTACATATGAAAAAACGGCGAAATACGACAACGGAGAATACCGAAAATGAACGGATTGAACGACGAAATAGTAAAAATATTCGATCACGAAAATATCGAATATGTTTCCGCCTGCCCGTATGAGCTGTGCAGGGTAGTGAATTTGCGTGCGGAGCAACGGATAGGCTTTATGCCGAAAAGCGTTATCGTGTTCGCCGTGCCGTACTTCACGGGCGTGTGCGAGGGAAATATATCGATGTATGCAAGGTCGGAGGACTACCATATTTACTTCAAAGAACTTTTTATGCGTGTCATTCCTAAGCTTGAGAGCGTGTTTTGCGGAAAACGCTTTAAGGGATTTGCCGATTCTTCTCCGATAGATGAGGTCCATGCGGCGGCGACGGCATCGCTCGGCGTTTCGGGCGAAAATTCGTTGCTTATTACCGAAAAGTATTCCTCGTTTGTTTTTTTGGGCGAAATATTCACCGATGCCGAGCTTCCCGATGTGTCCGAGAAACGATCGTTCGAATTGCGTGAATGCGAAAAATGCGGAGAATGTAAAAGAAAATGCCCCGCAAAAAACGGACGCAAATGTCTGTCCTCGGTAACTCAGGAAAAAGGCGTGTTGAATGAGGACGAAAAGAAATATATTGCGGAATACGGCAGTGCTTGGGGGTGCGATCTGTGCCAGCTGTCATGCCCGCATACAAAGCGTATGATAAAAGAGGGCGACGTTACGCCGATACGGTTCTTTTACGAAAACAGAATAGAACGGTTGAGCGTGCAACGACTTGCGGAAATGAGTGATGACGAGCTGTCACGTCGTGCTTACGCATGGCGTAAGCGTGAAACGACGAAAAGAAATCTGAAAATTTTGGAAGAAAAATAAAGCCGCTTGCCGTAGCGGAAACGGTAAGATCGAATTATGCGGAGAGATAAAATGGATATAGTGATGGGTACGTCGGGTGTCGGAAAGACATACCGTATCTATAACAGAATAAAGGAAGACCTGAAAAACGGCGAAAAGGTGCTTTTGATAGTTCCCGACAGAGAGGTGCTTGAAGCGGAAACGACCTTGATCTCGATGCTCGACGGTATTCCGTGCGATGAGCTGGACGTGTACGGCTTCTCGAGAATGTGCAATGACTTCTTTCGCCATTACGGCTCACTTTGCTATAATTATATCGACAAAACAAGCACGAGATTGCTCGTTTTCATCGCTTTGTGCAACGTGGCATCGTCGCTTAAAGAGTATAAAGGCATAAAAACAACGGATCTGAACGCAATCGAGTGCCTTGCGGAAACGATAAGCCGCCTGAAAAATGCGGGAGTAAAACCGTCGATGCTCGAGGACGTGATAGACGAAATGAACGATGATACGGAGGTCGGTGAGAAAACAAAGAACAGATTGCTCGATATAATGACGATATACGCATCTTATGAGGTATTGCTCAAGCAGGGCTATGACGATCCGGACGACGATATATCGAGAATGCTTTCCATGCTTCCGACGCATCGCTATTTCGAAAATAAACACGTCTATATCGATTCGTTCGGCGGCTTTACCGCGGTTCAGCTTGAAATCATCAAGTATATTTGCATACAGGCAAAGTCTTTGTGCGTATCCTTGCTTATTACACCGTACCCGAGCAAAGAGTGCGAGGACGGAGTCTTCGCACCGGCGTATAAAACATTTAAAGCCCTCAAAAGCATAGCCGCAGAAAAAGGAAAGGAACTTCGCACAGAAGATGTGACGGAGGCTAAAAGATACAAAAACGAAGAACTTAGGTTGCTCGAACGGTGCTTTTACGACGAGCGTGTCTACGAGGAAACTCCGAAAAACGTTACGCTGTCGGAATGCGGCACAATGTATGAAGAATGCGAAAGAGTGTGCTGTGATATTGCGAAAAGAGTACGCAAGGGCGGAAGATATCGGGACTATCTGATAATTTTTTCGGACTCCGAACTTTATTCCGGTCCGCTTCGCTCGTGTCTGGAAAAACATAAAATCTCGTATTATATGTCGCAAAGAAGCGAGATAATGCGTAAACCGTTTATAAAATTCGTGCTTTACTCACTCGAAATATGTGCGGACAATTTCTATTCGCAAAGCGTTATAGCTTATTTGAAAACGGGCATATTGCCTTTGAACGAGGAGAGTATGTTCCGCTTTGAAAATTACGTAAATACGTGGCGGATATCGGGAAAGTATTTCTATAACGGCGATTGGAAAATGAATCCGCACGGATATAAAAAAAGCATCGGCGACGAGGAAACGCTTCTTGAAGAATTGAATTCCGTAAGAGAATATATAATAACCCCGCTGTATGATCTGATGATGGGAATAAACGACGGCGAAAAAACGTGTGCGGCTTACAAAGAGGCGTTGTACGGATTTTTAAATGCGGTCGATGCGGGAGAGTGTCTGAAAAGAGCCGCAAACGACGCAAGACGGCTCGGAAACAAAGCCGAGGAAATGGAGCTGGGACAGCTGTGGCGTGCCTTGTTTTCCGCACTCGATACCTTGGATATGCTTTGCGGTGATTTGAAATTGGGTGCAAAGGAATATTCGGAATTGCTCACCCTCGTGCTGTCGAGATCCGATGTCGGTACGATACCGACTTCTGCCGATGCGGTAAGCGTCGGAGGCTATGACAGCCTCGTCGGCAAGCACCCGAAGGGTGTCTATATAATGGGTGTGAACGAGGGTAAATTGCCGTCCGCTTCGTCGAGAGGGGGACTTCTTTCCGAAAAGGATACGGAAGCACTTTGCAGATACGGAGTCGAGCTTGAACTGTCGGAATGGGAAAAACAGCAAAAGCAACTGTACGATTTTTATCGTGCATCATCGTGTCCGACCGATTTTGCGGCATATTCGTACTTCACATCGACCACAATAGGCGAAAAATGCCGCCCGTCGCCTTTCCTTGATCACATAATATCGTCGTTTCCCGCACTCGATAAAATCAAAAAGAACGTCCCCGAACCGGCGGATACGGTGTATTGCGAGGAAAAAGGGCTTGAGCTTTACGCCAAAAGCAAAAACTCGCCCGAGGGAAGAGCGTTGCTGGAGCTGTTTTCCGAGTCGGAAAAATATAAAGACGTGATAGCTTCGTTGTCACAGCCGATCTCAAACGAAAAGCAGACGTTGAATGACGAAAGCCTGAAAAAAATGTATAAAAACCGTATAACGCTGTCGCAAACGAAAATAAAAGCCTTTAACGACTGCCGATTCGCATTTTATTGCAAGTACGGCTTAAGACTTAAAGATGAGGCTACGGGCGAGATAAAAGCGAACGATATAGGTACGCTTATACATTTCGTTTTGCAAAGGATCATAGAGGACGAGATGGACGGAATCCTGCCCGACGAGCTTGGCGATGACGATATGAAAGCATTGTGCGATAAATATACGAATGAATACGTAAAAACGCTTTTGATGAGTGGCGGCATCATGAACGGAAGAACAAGCTCGCTTGTGAAACGCCTGAAAAAAAATCTGCTGCCGACAATGAAATATGTTGTCGGCGAGTTGAAAAGCAGCGACTTCAAGCCCGTTGCGGCGGAAGCGAAAATGGGACAGGGCGGCATCGAGCCGGTCCGGATAAAGCTGTCGAATGGCGGCGAAGCGATATTGTCGGGAATTGCGGACAGGATAGACGTTTACGAAAAGGACGGAAGTAAATACATAAAACTCACGGATTATAAAACCGGCGAAAACACGTTTAAGTACGAGGACCTGGAAAAATGCGAGGGTATACAGCTGTTTTTATATATGATATCCGTGTGCGGACAGGGGGACGAATATAAGCCTGCCGCCGCATTTTATATGAGCGGACGGGTAACCGAAAAGGAAACCGATAAAAGCTTGGAGCAAACCGAGGTAAATGCGGAGGATACTATAATAAAGCGAGGCGTGGTGCTGAATGATCCAGATATAATATATGCCCTTGCTCACGGAAACGAAAAGTACCTGAAGCTGCCGGGCAGAAGCAACGAAAAGCGGATAACATCGCTTGACACCGATCAATTCGCAAGCACCTTCGAGCAATTGAAAAACACAGTGCGGTCGCTTGCGGAGGAAATGAAAAAAGGCAACGCCGATGCGGAGCCTAAAATCCGGGGAACAAGGTCGGCGTGCGAATATTGCCCGTATAAGTTTTTCTGCAGAAAAAGCTGATATCGCATAAATATTCGTAACGGTGTCCGATAACGTATAAACGGCAACATATCAAAATAATTCAAATTTAAGACTTGAAATTTTGTTAAAAATGTGATAAAATATATAGGTAATGACCCGTGTTATGTATGTCGAAAAATAATCCTTCGGAGGGAAAAATGAGTTATAATACAGACAGAGAAGAATTTTTGAAACTGAAAAGGGCGGCTTTTGACACCCTGTACGCTTCTCTGAACGAAATGCAGAGAAAGTCGGTCTATCGGGTGAACGGCGAATTGCTGATACTTGCGGGTGCCGGAACGGGAAAAACCACCGTTTTGGTAAACAGAATAGCTCATATTATCACCTACGGGGATGCCTATTATCATGATGCGGTTCCGAGTACGCTTACCGAAGAACAATTCGAAACACTGAAAAAATACGAAACGCTCGACAAAGAGCAACTGCGTGAAGCGCTGAAATGCTGTGCATACCGCCCATGCCCGCCGTGGGGCGTGCTTGCGATAACATTTACCAATAAAGCGGCAAACGAAATGAAGCAAAGACTTGCCGCACTTGTCGGCGAAGGGGTCGCAGATCAAATGTGGGTGGGAACGTTCCATTCCGTGTGCGTGCGTATATTGCGTTCAAACGTCCACCTGCTCGGCGACAGATTCAATTCGGGCTTCACGATCTATGACGGGGATGACAGTAAGCGTCTTATCGTGCAGTGTATGCGTGAACTGAATATCGACGAAAAAATGCTTCCGGCGAAAAGCGTTGCCGCAAGAATAAGCAGAATCAAGGACGAACTTACGACACCGGAGGAATTTAACGAAGCGACGAATAACGGAGATTTTCGAGAAAGCAGTATTGCGACGATATACGAGCTGTATCAGCATAGGCTGGGAGAAAACAACGCACTCGATTTCGACGACCTTATCTTCAAAACGGTGTATCTGCTCAGAACACACCCCGAGGTGCTGGAAAACTACAGAAGAAAGTTCAGCTACGTGAACGTGGACGAGTATCAGGATACGAATCCCGCACAGTTTGAATTGACAAAGCTACTCTCCTCCGGAAAACATAATTTAATGGTGGTCGGCGACGACGATCAGAGCATATATAAATTCAGAGGAGCGACCATAAAAAATATATTGCAATTCGATACGGTCTTTAAGAATTGCGAAATAATAAAATTAGAGGAAAATTATCGCTCGACTTCGAATATACTCGGTGCGGCGAATTCGGTCATAAGACATAATTTCGGCAGACGAGGCAAGGAGCTTTGGACGGAAAAAAAGGGCGGAGCCGGAGTACATATAAGAAAGCTGAATAATCAGAACGACGAAGCCCGCTTTATAATAAATACCGTGCGTGATTTCGTAAATAATGAGGGACGCAAATTTTCCGAGTGTGCCGTGCTTTATCGAATGAACGCTCAGTCAAACTCGCTCGAAAATCAGTTCGCACGCTCGGGGATCCCGTACAGAGTGCTTGGCGGTACACGCTTCTACGAAAGACGCGAGATCAAAGACATCTTGGCGTACCTTACGGTCATAAATAACCCGTCGGATAACTTAAGACTTAAACGTATAGTCAATGAGCCGAAAAGAAAAATAGGAGATTCGACTATGACGGCGGTGGAAGATATAGCCGCCGAAACGGGAACATCGCTGTTTACGGTAATGGCGAATGCGTCATCGTTTACCGCACTTGCCAAAAACGCACCGAAGCTCGAAAAATTCGCCGCTATGATACTTTCGCTTAAGGAATGTGCCGAAACTAAGGGCATGAAGGAACTTTGCACACGACTGCTCGACGAAACGGGATACCGCGAAATGCTCCTTTCCTCCACGCAGCCCGAAGATATAGACAGACTTGCGAATATCGAAGAGCTTGTAACAAATATGGTTCAGTACGAGGAAAGCAATGACGAACCGACGCTTGACGGCTTCTTGCAGTCGGTGTCCCTCGTTGCCGATATAGATAATTACGACAAAAGTGCCGATGCGGTCGTTTTGATGACGATACACAGTGCAAAGGGGCTTGAATTCCCGATAGTTTTTCTGCCCGGAATGGAGGAGGGAATATTCCCCGGTATCATGTCGGTGAATAACCCCGATGAGCTTGAGGAAGAACGTCGCCTCGCCTACGTCGCGATGACACGTGCGAAGGAACACCTGTATATGCTCCATACGGACGAGAGAATGTTCTTCGGAAAAACACAGCGTAATCCCCCGTCGATGTTTTTGGGAGAAATCTCCGAGGAGTTTATCGATGCGGAACCGATAAAAAAAGCACCGACGGCTCAACCTAAACAGGAAATTCGACCTACGACGAAGCGTAAGCACCCGCTGTCGGCGGAAGTGACAAGACCGTCATCTGAAATAGGAAGCGTCGGTAAAACCACGGGCTTCGAAAGATTTGCCCCGGGCGACAGAGTTCGCCATATGACATTCGGAGAGGGAAATGTGCTTACCGTGACGGAAATGGGTGCGGATATATTATACGAAATAGTCTTTGATAGGGTGGGAACGAAAAAGCTTATGGCAACGTATGCGAAGCTTCGCCGTGCGTAAGACCCGCCTCGATAAGAAAATACACAAATCGAATTGCAACCATAACTCGGACAAAATGTCCCCGCCTCCTTTAGGCGGGGATATATTTTTTGAGGTGAAAAAGAATCAAAAGCTTTAGCATTTTCCTTTGAAAATAAAAACGACCGACTTTTTTACGGTCGGTCGCTTTCGGCTTAATTGTCATGAAGTTAATAAATTGGCTGAATATAACTGACGTCAAAACTCACTTTACAAATTCGGCACTTGCGGTCATATGGAACGAAACCGTGATGACTCTTGCTTCGAAGATCCGCAATGCTTTTGCGGCGATTCAAATTACTGCCGAAGTCGGAATTTGTATTTTGTTTTTTGAAATTTCGAAAACTCGGGAAAAGCATTCGATATTCAAAAGAACATAAAGACGGATAATACCCGAGGTTGCTGTCGCAAGAAAACTTTTGATCGCTGTCTTTAACATACTACAGAAAGCAAATAATACGGTCGTATATCTTTTACCGATTTACTCAACTTGTCAAAAAGCCGGTTTTTTTCTGCTTGTGATGTGTATTAAGAATTAAAGTTCTCTATTTCTTTATAGCAATCATCACATACAAAGACGATCACTCCTAATCCGGATGTATAGTGCTTTGTTGCCGTCTTCTGACAAGTATCACATTTCGACGAACAATCGGAGCAATAATACTCTTTTTTGCCGGTAGATTTGTTCGTATATGCTTTGGCGGGAGTGCTTTCGCACTTGTCGCAGGGCTTGGAAGAGCTGCAAGCGGAAAGTGTTGCCACTAACATTACAACGGCAAGCAGAATAGAAATTACACGTTTTACGCTATTCATTGTCAATCACCTCGTTTCTGTGCCTCGCAGTCAACTACACCGTTCTCCCCGGATATTTCAGAAAAGTGTATTTTCTGTAAAATTGTCTGTAAATCTGCACGAATAATTTATACCACAATTATTGATATTTGTCAAGTAGTTTAACAAAAAAGCTTGCATTTTCCGACTTGTAACGACGGACAAGTTTTTATTGAATTTTCATTGCTGCCCGATCGGGCGTGCGAGTTTATACCCCCGCATTCGTCGAATTGCACAAAATCCCCGATGCGTTTTTGTGCAGACCGACGATTTTCGAATTTGCGTTGTTGTTTACAACAAGTTTACACATAAACCGTTGCATTATGGTATAACGAGATCGAAAGGAATATTATTCCTCACACCATCGCAATATCGCAATGATTTGCGA
>CAZCJU010000016.1:0-28844 GCA_964498965.1 uncultured Lachnospiraceae bacterium | reverse complement strand
CACAAACAGGCGACAACGGTATCACCGTAGCTATCGCACTGTGTGCCGTATCGGCAGCGGTTGCGTTCGCTTGTAAAAAACGTAAAATACGAGTTTAAAGTAAAATGCTTGCGGTAAGGAGTGAAAAAATGAAAAAGTTTTTAATAGTAATTTTGGCAACAATATGTATCTTATCAAACCTCACCGCTTCGGCATTAGATGAACTTGATTTCAACAAGCTTTTCGAAGAAACCGAGGAAGCGGCGAGCTGGTTTACAGGATATTCTGACGAGGGTACCGGAGGCAAACAGATACCCGACGGTGTCGAACGTCAGATTGTACTTTCGGATGGTACCGATTATGAACTTATGCAGTGCGGATATAATACAAAAGCAGAAATGGAAGCGTACTTGCACACCATGTTTTCGGATGACATTGTTAAAGCTATAGTTGAACGTAAAACCGCAGAGGGTCACCTCGTGGTCGATGAGTTTGACGGACGTTTGTACAAACGAGGCGGATATATCGGTCTTGTAACACTTGATAACGGAGAATACAGCTTTAGTCAAGTATCAAGTACCGACACGAAAAAGGTTTACCGTATGGTTTACATTGCAAACAACAATGAAGGCAAAGCTTGCTGTGAACAAGTATACGATTACACCGTTGAATATGACGGACAAAATTGGAAATTTACAAGTTTTGTAATACCGTGTTCTTTGTATCATTATGAAAGTCGTTGCCCGAATAATCCGAAAACAGGCGACCACGGTATCACCGTAGTTATCGCACTGTGTGCCGTATCGGCGATAGGTGTGGTAGCATTCAAAAAAAGAAAGGTAAGAAATTAACGGAAGAAGCTTTATCATGCAACGAAAGGAGTGTGTAACGATAACAATGAGAAAATTCAGATATATTTTATTGATCGTTATGATTTTGTGTAGTGTTATGACTGTATTCGCTCGTGCCGAAAACGGAAGCGGCTTCACACTTGAGGAAATGGAAGCTAAATTTCATGAAGCCGAAAAGGAAGCGGCTGTATGGTATTCTTATTGCAGTGGTGATATGCATAAAATAGCCGATGAAAATTTGCAGCTTACAGCGGAACAACGTAAAACGGCAAATTGCACGTCCGGGCCATATTGGCAAGTTATAGGTATAAACAGTATTGCGGAAATAAGAGAAAAATTGGGCAAGTACTTTACGCCGGAAGCGGTTGATGACTTGATGACAGAGCATGAATATAAGATTTTTGTTGAAGTCGATGGTAAGCTGTATTGGCGTGCGGATACCGGTCAGTACTCGTATGATGATTGGGGAACGTATGATTTTAAGATAACATCGCAGAATGATAGTCGAGTTGTTTTGCACCTAGATTACTATGAAAAAACGTATTATCCCGACGAGTCTGACGATGTAAGACTTGTGGGAGAGTACGACTATATATACGAAAAACAAGAGGACGGAACATGGAAGTTTGCAACATATAAAATGCCTATGGGTGCAAATTCCGCTTGCGGCTCGTTGTATTTGACGTATAAAAACTCGAAAAATCCCCAAACAGGCGACAACGGTATCACCGTAGTTATCGCACTGTGTGCCGTATCGGCGATAGGTGTGGTAGCATTCAAAAAAAGAAAGGTAAGAAATTAACGGAAGAAGCTTTATCATGCAACGAAAGGAGTGTGTAACGATAACAATGAGAAAATTCAGATATATTTTATTGATCGTTATGATTTTGTGTAGTGTTATGACTGTATTCGCTCGTGCCGAAAACGGAAGCGGCTTCACACTTGAGGAAATGGAAGCTAAATTTCATGAAGCCGAAAAGGAAGCGGCTTATTGGTGTTCTTACGGCGGTGACCTTGAGAATGAAGCCGATGAACATTCGAATCCGACGCAGGAGCAATTAACGAATGCCGGCTATACCGCACGAAGAGATACCCCGCGGGAATATTGGCAAGTGATAGGCACGAACAGCCTCGCCGAAATCAGAAAAAAACTGGGTGTGTACTTTACGCAGGACGTGGTCGATCGCTTAATGGCGGATAAGGAAGAATTCAGAAATTATTTCGAATGCGATGGAAAGCTTTATTGGCATGCCGATGCGGATCTACATCCGTATGACTGTGGTGAGTATGAGTTCAAAATCACATCACAAACAAAGAATAAAGTAGTTCTTCATCTTGATTTCTATAAATCATACTACCCCTATGAGTCTGGCGACACCAAGTTTGTGGGAGAGTACGACTATATATACGAAAAACAAGAAGACGGAACATGGAAATTTGCAACTTATAAGGCACCGATGTGTGGCAATTATTACAACAAGTCGTTGTTTAGTGAATATGTGTATAAGCAAGTGAACCCACAAACAGGCGACAACGGTATCACCGTAGCTATCGCACTGTGTGCCGTATCGGCAGCGGTTGCGTTCGCTTGTAAAAAACGTAAAATACGAGTTTAAAGTAAAATGCTTGCGGTAAGGAGTGAAAAAATGAAAAAGTTTTTAATAGTAATTTTGGCAACAATATGTATTTTATCAAACCTCACCGCTTCGGCATTAGATGAACTTGATTTCAACAAGCTTTTTGAAGAAGCCGAGGAGGCGGCAAGCTGGTTTTCCGGTTGGAACGAATACGGTCATGTAAACATATTGACCGAAGAACAGGTTGCGAAGATTCCGGATACCGTTCCCGAAAAAATAACATACAACGGCTACGAGTATCTGCTGCGTAAATATGCAGGTACAAAGGAAGATATGACGAAATATCTGAAAACGTTGTTTTCCGACGATATAGTCGAGAGTCTGTTTACCGAAAACGGAGAAAATCCGTGGTTCGTCGAGCAGAACGGTTATTTGTATTACTTGGACGGTTCGATCCACCAATATGGCTCAACCGCTCCGTATAAGGAAACGAGGATCGGTACGCTCACATTCGAAAAGACGCTTGATACCGAAACGAAAAAAGTATACAGAATGTCGTATACGGCGGCTCTTACGGACGGTCGATATTACGGAGGCGTTACCGAAGCGTGTTGTACTCAGGCAGCCGATTATACCGTCGAATGGAACGGCGAACGGTGGGTATTCACGAAATACGTTTTTACCGGCGATCTGTTCCACACACCATGGAGCTGTCCGACAAATCCGCAAACGGGTGACAATGGATCAACGGCTATAATTACCGTCTGTGCGTTGTCTGCGGTAACGGCTGTACTGCTCGGAAAAAATAAACGGTGCAAGGTCAAATAGTGTAAAACATATAAACAAAAAGTCGCTTTTCCGAAAAGCGACTTTTTGTTTATACCGATGTATTTGCGGCGTTGCTTAAGCGAACCGAAATTTCCCGTGCGGTGTACGGTAAAAGCGTATTCGCCGTAATGTACGGAACGACAAATATTCTCGATTTCGTACAGTACCCGATAAGTTTGTACCCGTCGTATACGTTTTCACAGCATATATTTTTCGTTTTGCGGTAAAAGCGTAAGGAAGAACGAAAATACGAAAAAATTCCGTTTTTCTTGACCGCACAGTTCGACGGGCAAACGGCACAGTACATTTTACCGAGCCGCTTTGCGACTTTTTTGCCTTTCGGGCATACTCCGACGAGATACACGATGTCCGCTTGTCGTATATGCTTCTTGTCGAATGTGTTTTCACACGTGACATTCACCCGATATCCGGCTTCGGTCATGTATTTTATCAGCTCGCCGTTCACGGCGTGTTTTTTGTTTACGATAAATAAAATTTCCATTTAACACCTCGTAGGCGGCGTTGGCAAAAGCTATCCTATTATGCGTATATTATAGCATACAACGTGAAATTTTTCAATATAAACTCATTAAAAAAATAATTTCAAAATTTTAATGAATATCCTACTTGTATTTACGGCAAAAGTATGCTACAATATACGCATAATGGATTTTAAGGTGGATTTATGCGACAAGGGATAAAGATATTTTTCGTCGTTTTGATAACGCTCGGTGCGTTTGTCGGAGCGATGTATATAGTTTCGAGATATCTCAAGGGCAAAAAAACGGAGGAAATCAAAAAAACGGAGATATCCGCAAAAAGAAAGGTACATGAGCTTCTTTGCCTCGAACTTTTCTATAAAAACGTTTTCAGCGGATTTTATTTTCCGGTAAGCTATTCGAGAAACGGCGTCGCACTGAAATACGAAAAAACAGATACCGTTGCCGTGACACGAGGCGGTGTTGCGGTCATAAGCGTAAAGGAGCAATGCGGCAAAATAGAGTGCATGGGCGAGGTCTGGACGAGCTTTGACGGCGGAGTGTATTCGGAATTCGACGACCCGATAGCAGAGGGCGAGGAAATCAGAGAGTCGCTTGCCCGTCTTATCAGACATGGCAAACTCGAAAATGTCCCCGTTTACAGCATAGTCGTGTTTACGTCGCAAAATGCGATATTGCCGAAGGAATACGACAATGCGGTCGGAACGGACGACCTTATCGATATGATGCGGCAGTTAAATTCGCAAAAGGCGTTGAGCGTTTCCGAAATGTTCGCAATAAAAAAGTTGCTTGACACCGAAAAAAGAACAAAAGCTCAGGTGCGAAAGCACATGAATAAAATATACGGTTAATACGGAGGCTGATCGATGGAAAAATTCGATGTTGTTATAATAGGCGGCGGCATAGGCGGTCTTATGGCGGCTCACAGACTGCATACCTCCTGCCCCGATATGAAGATATGTATGCTGGAAAGGGGAAACCCGATAGAAAAGCGTGTTTGCCCCGTTATAACGGGAAAAGTCGATTCGTGCGTTAAATGCAAGGATTGTGCAATAATGGAGGGTATGGCGGGAGCCGGAGCTTTTTCCGACGGAAAATACGTGATATCAACGGAATACGGCGGCTGGCTGACGGAGTTTTTGCCGGGCGATACGGTCATAGATTATATCGAGCAGGCGGATAAAATACTCGTTTCGTTCGGTGCTACGACGGAAAGATATATGCCGAGTGACGAGCTGAAAAAAATGTGCGTGAAATACGATCTGCACATGGCACAGGCACAGGTAAAGCATTTGGGAACGGACAGCAATTTCGAAACCATGCGTAAGCTGATAGAGTATCTTTCGCAAAAAATAGATATCAGAACCGGCAGTGCCGTTTTCGATATAGATAAAGACGAGCATACGGTAAAATACCGTTGCGGTTCTTCCGAAAACGAAGTATACGGAGATAAAATAATAGTGGCAGTCGGACGTGTCGGATCACGCTTCTTTTCCGGTTGGTGTGCCGATAACGGCATAGAACTTGAGAACAATCAGGTAGATGTCGGCGTAAGAGTAGAACTCCCTTCTATCGTGTGGGAGGATTTTTCGAAAAAGATCTACGAGCCTAAGATATGGTATCGTTCAAAGGGCTACGGCGATACGACCAGAATGTTCTGCTTTAACGAACGAGGTCAGGTCGTTATGGAAAACACGGATGGAGTGCTTACCGTGAACGGACATTCGTACCGTGAGGAATGGAGAAAGACAAAAAATTCCAACTTCGCACTTTTGTCCACAATGAAATTTACACAGCCCTTTAATAATCCCATAGAATATGCACGCCATGTGGCGAGCTTGTCGAATCTTATTTCGGTCGGTTCTGTGCTTGTACAGCGATTGGGCGACCTCAGACTCGGCAGACGAACGGACGAACGCAGACTTGCGGCATCGACTACACGTCCTACGTTGAAGGCGATACCGGGCGATCTGAGCCTCTGTATGCCGAAACGACAGCTCGATAATATAATCGAAACGCTCGATGCGTTGGATAAAATCGCTCCCGGTACGGCAAATTACGACACATTGCTGTACGGTATAGAATGTAAGTATTATTCGGCACGTCCCCGTTGCCGTGATTTCGTTCTTGAGGGAACACGCGACATTTACGCCGTGGGCGACGGTGCCGGCTTTACACGTTCGCTGTCACAAGCGGCGGCAAACGGGCTTTATGTAGCGGATAACATAGTAAATGGTAAATAAAAGGATTACCGTAATCGGGTGCGGAAGATGGGGAAGCGGACTTGCTCATTACGTTTCCGGGCTTGGGTATGAGTGCTTGATGTACGGTAAAAAAAACTCAAAAAGCTTTATCTCACTGAGTGAAAGCAGAAAAAACAGTTATCTGACATTACCCGAAAACGTGAAATTCACGTCGGATCTATCATATGCACTTGAGTTTTCCGAGAAAATCATCATATCCATAAACGCACAACAGCTTCCGTCACTGTTTGAGGAAATTTCAAACACTGGCGTGGTAAATAAAATTTATATCCTGTGTATGAAAGGACTTATAGAGGAAACAGGCGAGAGATTGTCATGCGTTGCCGCAAAGTACCTTGATTATATGTCCCGTGTGGCTGTGTGGGTAGGCCCGGGGCACGTAGAAAATTTTGTAAAAAAAATACCGAGCTGTATGGTGATATCGTCGGTCGATACCGAGCTTGCTTCCGGACTTTGCCGAGAATTTTCTTCACAGCTCATAAGGCTTTACATCGGAACGGACCTTATCGGCACAGAGGTCGGTGCGGCAGCGAAAAACGTGATAGGCATATGTGCCGGAATGCTTGACGGAGTAAATCTGTCAACGCTTAAGGGACCGCTTATGGCAAGAGGTGCGGCAGAGGTTTCAAGGCTTGTCGAAACGATGGGCGGCGACAAAATGACCGTTTACGGACTGTCGCACGTCGGCGATTACGAAGCGACGCTGTTTTCGCCTCATTCGCACAACAGAGCGTACGGAGAAGCGTTTGTGAAAGGCGAAAAATTCGCTCTGCCCGCAGAGGGTGTGGCGACAAGCGCGGCGATCGCACGTTTGAGCGAACGATATAATGTGGAAATGCCCATATGCAGATCGGTATACGGCATTCTTTACGAAGAAGCCGACCCGAGATATGAGTTGGAGCATATGTTCGCTCGTTCGCTGAAAGCCGAATTTTGATATATTTTACTGTACGTGCAGTATGAAATCGTATTTACGGAGGAAAAAATGAAAAGCATTGTCAAAAAAATATTGTCGCTTGCGGTGTGTGTCGCTGTTTTGACGGGAATACTGAATTTCGGTATACTTGCCGACGGCAAGCTTACCGTTTCACTCGCAGTGCAGAGAAGAACGAACGGCGATGTAGAGCTTACCGTTTCGCTTGAAAACAACGAGGGTAAAACCGTAAAGCTCGATGCGGAGATCAAGTATGACAAGAGTATGCTGAAGCTTTTGAACGCAAGTGCCTTGACGGGCGAGGACGACACCTTTAATAAAAAAGGTGCGGATAAGCTGGCACTTACGATAGAGAGCTTTGAGGGAAACGGCAAAATCGCAACAGCCTTGTTCGAGGTGAACGAAAACGCACAGGGCGAAGCGAAATTCACGTTTGAGCATCTTACCGCAAATGACGGAACTACCGTTACGGGCATACCCGCATCCGTAAATATTGATAAAAAAGCCGAAACGAAAATAGAACTTTCAGAAAAAAATACAGAACTGACTGTGGGACAGGAAAAAACGATAACGGCAACCGTAACGCCTGAGGAAACTGAGCTTACATGGTCGTCGTCAGACGAAGACATCGCAACGGTGGATAACAGCGGAAAAGTGACGGGCGTAGCAAAAGGAAATGTCGAAATTACGGCAAAAGCGGCGGACGGAACGGAATCTAAATGTAATGTTACGGTCATCGAAGCGTCTAACGTGCCTACGGGCATTGAGGTGGACGAAACACTGACGATCACCGTCGGCGAAACGAAAAAGCCGAGTGTTAAGCTTTTGCCCGACGGAGCAACGGGAGAGATCGAATATACCTCGGCAGACGAAACGATAGCGACGGTGAGCAATGACGGAGCGGTGACCGGTGTTAAAAAAGGCGAGGTCAAGATAATAGTAAAATGCGGTGAACTTGAAAAATTCTGCATGGTAACGGTCAATGAAAAGAATGTTGAACTTACGGGTATAAAACTTGATTTTAATACATTAACACTCGAAAGCGGAGAAAGATGGAATCTTAAAGTCAGTGCTACCCCCGCAGGTGCGACAATAGACGGTAAGCCGGAATGGTCGTCGTCAAATACGAAGATCGCAACTGTAAGCGACGAGGGACGCGTGAGAGCGAAGACGGGCGTGAACGGTACAACCGTTATTACCGTGAAGTATGGCGGATTCGAAGCGACCTGTGCCGTTACGGTGGTTCATATCTCCGCAACGGATCTTACACTTGAAAAGGATTCCTGCGAGCTTGAGATAGGCGATACGACAAATATCAAAGCTACGGTCAGTCCGACGGATTCTCATGATATACCCGAGTATTCGTCCTCCGACGAAAGCGTTGCGACAGTAAGCTCCAAAGGAAAAGTGACGGCTGTAGGTGAGGGCGAAGCGACGATAATCGTAAAAGCGGGAAGTCTCAACAAGGAATTTAAGGTCAAGGTGATTAAGCCCGAGGAGGACGACCGCCTTGAAAGCATTACGCTTTCGAACGACAACATCGAGCTTAAGGCGGGTGAACAGCTTAAGCTTACATATACAACGGTACCCGAAACGATAGAGAATTTCGAGCTTACGGCAAAATGGCTGTCCGGCGACGACGAAATAGCCGAAGTGGCGGAGGACGGAACGGTTACGGCAAAAAAAGAGGGCATGACGGTAATTACGCTGTGGCTCGGAACAAAAAACGCAAAATGCACGATCCGAGTTATCGATGACGGAGAAGTTACGACCGTTCCGACGCTTCCCGTTACCGATGTACCTGAAACGGATACGGAAAGCGACGCACAAACGCAGAATGTGTCCGAACCTTCGAACGGCAACGGCATATTCAAAGTGATACTTGTGGCGATAATCACTTTGGTCGTAATGTTCATAGCCCTTACGGTTCTCTACTTCGTACAGAAAAAACGTGCCGCAGACTATGAGGACGATGACGATGACGATTATTACGACGACGATGATGATGATATTTGATGATGCCCGAAAAATAGATTAAGCGACGGAGTGTCGGGGAATGCCTCGGCACTCTTTGTTTTCGGCAAAAGAAAAATATTTACCGTATTATTCCGAAAATTCTATTGACAATGTTCGCAATATTGTATATAATATTACATTGAGAAAGTTTACTTTGATACCGAAAATGGAGATATATGTATGAAATGTCCGTATTGTAAAGCGGAGGATACTAAGGTGGTGGATTCCCGTCCCACGGAGGACGGAGAAAGCATAAGACGGCGAAGAATATGCCGTGAATGCGGAGCTAAATTTTCGACGTTTGAGAGCGTTGAACAAATGCCTTTGATGGTCATAAAAAAAGATAAAAGCCGACAGGTATTTGACAGAAATAAGCTTCTCGGAGGTCTGCTTGCGGCATGCCATAAACGTCCCGTATCCTCTTCACAGCTCGAATTTATAGTAAAAGATATCGAAAACACACTTAATCAAATGACAAAGACCGAGATACCGTCCGTTTTGATAGGCAAAATGGTCATGGAACGCTTGAAAAACATAGATGAAGTCGCATATGTTCGTTTTGCATCGGTGTACCGCGAATTTAAGGACGTAGATACTTTTTTAGCGGAACTTCGGGAAATGAAATCGGACAAGACCGCCGACGGCGATAATGACAAAAAGTAAAAAAAGAAATGCGATATTTCTCGTCGTTTTTTGCTTCGTTTGTATAGGACTTTGCGTTTATCTTTTGAACGGTGGCAAGAAGCATACGAATGCGAATGAAGAAAACGATGGCTGTCTTGTGTCGCATTACATAGATGTCGGCGAAGGCGATTGCGAGTTCATAGAGCTTCCGAACGGCAAATGCTTGCTTATCGACGCAGGCACGAGCGAATGCGGAGAAAAGATCGTAAAATATATAAGCTCGCTCGGCTATACGTCAATAGATTATGTCGTGCTGTCGCACCCGCATTCGGATCATATAGGCGGAATGCCGAATGTTCTGAAGAATTTCGGGATCGGAATAATATATATGCCCGATACAACGGGAATATCGCCGGAATACGTTGATACGGCAGAGCTGATAAGGAAGAAAGAAATACCGACGGGCGTTGCGAAAAGGGGAGTTACCGTGTTCGAGGATGACGGACTTTCGGCGAAGATCCTTGCTCCGTGTTCTAAAAGCTACGATAACGAAAACGATTATTCCGCCGTCGTTATGGTGAAATTCGGAAACACATCGTTTTTGTACACCGGTGATGCCGAAAAAGGCTCGGAGAACGAAATAGGCGGAAGCATTTCCGCAAACGTACTTAAGGTCGGACATCACGGCTCGAAAACGTCAAGCTCTTCCGAATTTTTGAAAAGAGTAAATCCCGAATACGCCGTCATACCGTGCGGAGAAGGCAATGATAACGGACACCCGCATGAAAGCGTTCTCGCAGCCCTGAATTCACTCGGTACTAAGATATACAGGACCGACAGACACGGAAACGTAGTGATAGCTTCCGACGGCGAGAAGATCAAAAGGATCACAACCGAAAAAAAAGGATAAAGATAAAGCATGAGAAAATTAAAGCAATATATCCACCAGGGAAGAATAACGAATATCCACGGGGTCAGAGGCGAGGTCAGAATGGAGGTTTGGTGTGATGATATGGCGGATTTCGTCAAAATAAAAACGCTGTATCTCGATCAGGACGGCAAAAACGAATTTAAAGTGATGTCGTATCGACCGGCGGCAAAATACATTATAGCTATGATCGAGGGTGTAAACAGTCCCGAGGAAGCCGTGAAGTATAAGGGCAAGGATTTTTATGTACACCGTAGTAACCTCAATATACCCGATGGCAGATGCCTGACGGCGGACATAATAGGACTCGACATCATAGATGCGGATAACGGAAGAAAATACGGTGTTGTCGAAGATATCATTTTCAATCCCGCAAATGAGATCTATGTCGTAAGTACGCCCTGCGGACAGGTGCTTATGCCCGCAGTCGAACAATTCGTGACGAAGATCGACGTGCTTGACGCAGTGTATGTCAGACCGATAGAGGGCATGTTCGATGAAGATTGACATAATGACATTGTTTCCCGAATGCGTGGACAGAATGCTTTCGGAAAGCATAATAGGTCGTGCGAGAACGGCGAATATAGTGCAGATCTATTGTCATAATATCAGGGATTATTCGGACGATAAGCATCACCGCGTGGACGATACACCTTACGGCGGCGGCATGGGCATGGTAATGGAGCCGCAACCGATATACGATTGCTATAAGGCGATAACCGACGGCAGGGACGAAAGCAAAAAGCGTAAGGTCATATATATGTCCCCGGCAGGCTCGCTGTTCACTCATAAGAAAGCACTCGAGCTTTCAAAGCTTGACGAAATGATCATACTTTGCGGTCATTACGAGGGCGTGGATGAAAGAATAATCGAGGAAATAGTCGATGAGGAGATATCCATCGGCGATTATGTGCTTACGGGCGGAGAGCTTCCGGCGTGCGTTATTACGGACAGCGTGTGCAGATTGTTGCCGGGAGTGCTTGCAAGCTCCGAATGCTATGAAAAAGAAAGCATAGCGTCGGGACTTTTGGAATATCCGCAATATACGCGTCCGTACGAATTTCGCGGAAGAACCGTTCCCGAGGTGCTTATATCCGGCCATCATGCGAACATAGAAAAATGGCGTCATGAAAAGGCACTTGAAAAAACGAGGCTGAAACGCCCCGAGCTTATAGACAAAAAGGATCCGGAATGAATAAGGGTAATTTTGTAAACGGTAACGGAGAAAAGAAGAGCAACGGAGTGATCATGGCCTGCCTGTCGTCGCTTGCCGTGCTTCTTTCCCGACTGTTTTCCCACAGCATATTCAAAAAAATATTTTGTTCCTATTCAAAGCTTGACGAAAAAGCGAAAAACGGCATTTTATCGGTTACTTCGGAAAAGCTGTTTCGTTCCGAACGATTCGGCAGACTGAGGGCGAATATCAAGCACTTTGCCGAGAAAAACGTGTTCGGAAAAACCGTCGATACTCGGATCGGACAAATGCTCGCACGTGACAGTCGAGATTACGGCATATATTTTGCCGTTACGTGCATTTATATAATTTTCGTCTACGCACTCAAAAGCGTAATGTTCGATGAGCTTTTGCCGGATAATTCTTCGCTCATCGCCTCGGCGGTGCTGCTGCTCCTCGCACTGCTGACGTTTCGACCGCACCGCTCGCTGACATCGGTGCTTTGCGGCAATAAGCTGCTTCGGTTTATTACCGTTGAATTGATAGGAGTTAAGCCGTACGAGCTGTGTGCGGAGGAGAAACCCCATTCATCTGCCGTCCTTCCGCTTATACTCGGAATGATAACGGGTATACTCTGTTTCTTTATTCCCGCACGCAGTATTCTCCTTGCACTTTTTGCCGTGCTTGCGTTCGTTGTACTTGTCAAACGAACCGAAGCGGGTACGCTTCTGTTGCTTGCGTTCTTTCCGTTTTTGTCCGATGAGCTGTTCGTTGCGGTGGCATTTATTACGGCGTTCTCATATGCTTTTAAGCTGATATGTTCGAAAACGCATTTCAGATTTACGCTTTGCGATGCTTTCGCAATTATGTGGGGCATAGTGTCCGCAATAACGCCGTTGTTCACTTCAAGCACTGACGAAACGGGTGTGGGCAGATGTGCGGTGCTTTGCGTACTGCTCTATTTTTCGACGAAAAACACTGTCAATTCCCGTGACGAAATATTGCGTTGCTTCATGACACAGATAGTCGTTATGACTTCGGTTTGCGGTATCGGCGTGTTGAACGGCATTGCAAACGGCACACTGTATACATCGAATTCTTTATATGCGAACGAAATACATTCGGTGTTTGAAAACAAGGAAGCCTTTGCACTTTACATAGTTTCGGTGTTGCCCTATGTTGCCGTGACGTTCATGTATAATTACGGAAAACGATCGAGAAGGCTCGAACTCGGAACAGTGCTTCTGCTTGCGTTTTTTGTTATTTTTACCTTGAATTCTTTGGCGGCATGGGTCGCAATTGCCGTTGTGTTCTCGGTACTTATGCTCACGCACGGCAAAAGAAGCTTTTGCTCTCTCGCCGTCATGATACCTCCGATCGCACTTGTGATCTCGTATGTGCCGTTTGATATTTGGGAAAAACTCTATGGTGAAACGTCGCTCTCGCTCGGTGAAAATCTGTTTACGAAAATATATTCGAATTACGGAGCAACATCGCTCGTTATGTTCGTTTTGCTTTGCCTACTGTTTTTTGCGAAAATGCTTTCGTATGTTTCCGAAAATTACGACGGCTTCGTGAAAAAAAGTATGCTCTCGCAATTTGTTCATGCCCCGTATTTGAGCATACTTGCCGTGATTGTGTACGGAATATTCGAGGGCGGCTTCGATATGACCTCGTTTATGTGTGTCCTGTTCATTCACGGTGCGTTGGGTGATAGCGTTATCACAAGTGCCGTAAAAACCGAAACGGACGAATACGAATATTATCTCGGAGGCGTGGGACTGTGAAAAAAGAAAAAAACGAATATTCGTTCGGAATCTTCGACGCACTTGTCTGCGTGACGGCAATATTGTTGTGTATCTCACTTTACGGTGCGGGGAAAATGAAAAGCGATACCGAAAAAAAAGAACTGTTTTATACGGTCACGGCGTATGGTATAAAAAACGAATGCGTAAGTGCACTGAGTGTCGGTGACGAAATGTTCGATCGCTACGGTAGAAGTATAGGGAATATCAGACAAATCAATGTTTTGCGGGCGGAATACGGCGAAGCGGACGAGTATTCGAATATCGAGATCAAGGTTTTCGCATACGCCGACGTGAGTGAACGTACTTATAAGGTGAATGGCTGTGAGATCAACGTCGGTGCGAAATACGAATTTTATACTTCGGGCTTCCATACGACGGGAAAATGCACCTCGTTACAAATAGGCGGTGAAAATAATGGATAAAAAAAACGGAAAAAAGAAAAATGCGGGCATAAAAAGCAAGACAAAAGTGAATACTGCCGATGTACTCATGATTTTGACCGCAGTGATCTGTTTGGTGGGAATATTTTGCCGCAGCTCGATCGTGCGGGAGGCGAAACGGCTGACACAAAAGGACAGTGCGGTACTTACGCTTTATGCCTCGAATATCGACGAAGCGATAGAAGCGGTAATGGTTTCAAACACACCGGTCCGTGCCGACGGCGGCGAGCTGGGAACGCTCAACGACGGTTGGAGCAGTAAAACACATATGACCTATACGATATCGGAGAACGGCGAGCCTGTCGGAACCGAAGCCGAGGGAAAAATAGATCTGACGTGTACGGTGAAGATCTCGGGAATGAAAACGGGCGAAGGCTTCGTTTTGCCGAACGGCAGGATCGTGCGGGTGAACGATACGTTCAAGCTTACCGGCAGAGGCTTCGAATTCGAAGCCGTCATTACCGAAGTAAATGCCGCCTAATCCGTATTTTGGTGTGCAAGAAGGCGTGCGAACGACTTGCATGAGATATAATTCACATTAAGCGAAACAAAAAAATACAAAAATTATGCATATTGACTATTGAATTTGGGGAAGAAATTTGATATAATGACCATATACTTATAATTTTTATACTCGAAAAAACAGTCGAATTGGTCGCATAGAATTATAAAAGGAGCCTAATGTAATGATTTCCCGCAACGTAACAGTGAAAATAGTCGTAGGTCTTCACGCAAGACCGGCAACATTCTTTATACAAAAAGCTAACTCTTTCAAATGCTCTATCTGGGTAGAAAAGGATGCCAGAAGAGTAAATGCAAAGAGTTTACTCGGTGTTCTTTCGCTCGGAATTACGAAAGACGACATAATTACTCTAATTGCTGACGGTGCCGACGAGGTAGATGCGCTCAACAGCTTAGAGGAGCTTATAGAAACGGGTTTTGCCGAGCAATAATCACAAGCTTGTATTTTTTTCGGCGGACAAGGCGTATTTACTTCTTACGGCAGTTTTAATGCCGTTTGACAGTTATGCCCTTGTCCGTTTTTTCATTCGGAGAGTAAAACATGGATAAGCAGTCTCTTTTGAAAAAAGCGAACGAGCTGCCGCAGACACCGGGCGTGTATATAATGAAAAACAAAAGCGGAGAGGTAATATACGTCGGAAAATCGAGAAGCCTGAAAAACAGAGTTTCGCAGTATTTCGTAAATACTCCGCACGGAGTCAAAACCGACAGAATGGTGTCGTACGTTGACGATTTCGATTTTATTTTGTGTGATACGGAGCTTGAAGCCCTTGCACTCGAAAACAGCAAGATAAAACAGTTCAAGCCGAAATATAACATAAAGCTCAAGGACGGAAAAACATATCCGTATATTTCTATCGAAACGAATACGCCGTTTCCGAAGCTGTTTCTTACGAGAAAAAGAACCTGTGAGGGAGATTATTACGGTCCGTATTCAAGCTCTGCTGCGGCATATGAGGTCATACGAACGATTTCCAAGGCGTTTATGCTGCCGGATTGCAAAAGGGTGTTTCCGAGAGATATAGGAAAATACCGTCCGTGCCTGAATTATCAAATAGGCAGGTGCTGTGCTCCATGTTCGGGCAGAGTAAGTCGAGAGGAATACGCAGTTAAAATAGCCGAGGCGAAAAAGGTGCTGGGAGGCAATATCGCTTCGGTGGCGGACAATATAAAAAAGCAGATGTACGAGGCGAGCGAGACACTCGAATTCGAAAAAGCCGCAAGCTTGAGAGATACCGTTTCCGCACTTGAAAGACTGTATACAAAGCAAAAGGTCGTTTCCGTGCCGAATGATTTCAGGGACGTAATAGGTATCTATCGCGACGATGCGGTCTGCACGATATCGGTATTTTATATCAGAAGCGGGATCATTTCCGATACGGATAATTTCGAATTTACAGCGGGGCAAATGGACGACTGGGAAAAACTGTCATCGTTTATAATATCCGTTTACGAAAAAAGAACCTTTTATCCGCCATATGTTATGATATCAAACTGCTTGCCGGAAACCGAGGCCGAAACGATCGAGAATTATCTTAATTCGGTTTCGGACAAAAAAGTACAGGTGATCTTGCCCAAACGGGGAGATAAGGTCAAGCTGTGCGAAATGGTCGAATCGAACGCAAGATTGCGTGCGGAACGTTTCAAGAACGAAGAAAAAAATTCCGAAACGCTCTCGGTCAAGCTTGCTTCGTTGCTTGGACTCGAAGTGTTGCCGGAACGAATAGAGGCATACGATATTTCGAATATAGGTGATGAAGCAATAACCGGCGGAATGATAGTTACGGATCGAACAAAATTCGATAAATCCTCGTATAAAGTGTTCAATATCAGAAAAACGGACGGTCAGGACGATTATTCTTCAATGCGTGAAATGACGGAACGGAGAATACAAAAGGCACTTGACGGAGAAAAAAGCTTTTTGCCGTTGCCGGACCTGATATTGATCGATGGCGGACAGGCACACGCCATGTGCGTGAAAGAGGTGCTTGAAAAAACGGGAACGGACATACCCGTATTCGGTATGTTTAAGGATGAGTATCATAAAACAAGAGGTCTTACCGACGGAAAAAACGAGATAAGCATAGCCCATGACCGCGACGTTTTCATGTTCATATACAAAATACAGGAAGAAGTGCATCGTTTTTCGGTGTCGAAAATGACGGCAAAAAAGCGAAAGACCCTTTCACATTCGACTTTGACTAACATCAAAGGAATAGGCGATGCCAAGGCTAAAGCAATAATGAAGCATTTTACAACGCTTCAAAATGTTAAAAACGCAAGCATTGATGAATTGGTGCAGGTAAACGGGATAACGTATGAACTTGCACAAAAAATTACCGAATATTTTGAGGGAAACAAATGATGAGAATTATTACGGGAAGTGCGAGGGGAACAAAGCTCGTGACGCTTGAGGGCGAGGAAACACGCCCCACGCTCGAACGAACAAAAGAAGCGATGTTTTCTTCGATTCAGTTCGATGTCGAAGGAAGATTTGTACTCGATCTGTTTGCCGGCAGCGGTCAGTTGGGGCTTGAAGCATTGTCGAGAGGTGCGGAAAAGGCTGTGCTTTGCGATATAAACCCCGAGGCCGTCGATGTCATAAGACAAAATGCGTTAAAAACGCATTTGTATAAAAAATGCTCTATATTAAAATACGATTATACGGAATATATACGTGCCGCCGCCATATCGAAGCATAAATTCGACCTTGTTTTTTTGGATCCGCCCTACGGCACGCTATTGCTCGAAAACGCACTTGAGTTGCTCTCGACCTTCGGAGTGCTTGCACCTCATGCGATAATCATTGCCGAATCGAATATGAGCGGCATACTCAACGACAGATTGAGCAAGACCTACATTCTCGAAAAGGAATACAGAGCGGGAAAAACGTACTTTTTCAAGCTGTCGCCGAAAAACGGCGACTGAACGATACGGAGGACTTAAATATGACAACGGTACTTATCCCCGGCAGTTTTGACCCTATTACCGTGGGACATGAGGACGTCATAGCGAGAGCGGCCACGATGTTCGATAACGTCATTGTATGTATTTTCACAAACAATTCGAAAAAATGTATGTTTTCTCCGGCAGAACGCTATGAGTTTTTGAAGGCGGCAACGGAGAAGTACAGAAATGTCAGAGCCGACATTTGCGACGGACTGCTCGCGGAATATGCGGAGGAAAACCGTTGTGACGCTATAGTAAAAGGCTTGAGAAACGCATCGGATTTCGATTACGAATTTATGCTGTTTTCGATAAACAGAGAACTTGCACCCGGTATCGAAACGGTGTTCATTCCCACCCGTGCCGAGCTTGCGCATATAAGCTCTACGATGGTGCGGGAGCTTATCCGATACGGCAGAGATTTTTCCGCTTTCGTACCTGCGGAGGTGCGAGAGCTTATGGAAGATTAATCGAAAAAACAAATCTAAAACCGTTTTTAATATTGAAAGGTGGAATGCTTTATGGAAAAAACCGATTTGAAAACGCAGCTGTCCGTTGTCGCTCAACGAATCAGAACCCTGCGTGAAATCATGGACATTTCCGAAGAGGAAATGGCGAAAAAAACGGATGTCGAGCTTGAGGATTACAGAAAATACGAAAGCGGTCAGAACGATTTCAGCTTTACGTTTATTTATAAATGTGCGGCACAGTTGCACGTTGACCCCACCGACCTGATCAAGGGCGAAAGCCCGACCCTGTCGAATTATTCGCTGACAAGAAAGGGTGACGGACTTCCGATTACGAGGAGAGCGGGATTTTCGTATCTTAATATGGCACCTTTGTTCAAACAAAAGACTGCCGAACCGTTTTACGTAAGTATGCCATACAGCGAGGAGGAAGCACAGGGCGAGATAAAGTTGTCAACTCATGCGGGACAGGAATTCGACATCGTTATAAGCGGTACGATGAAGATCAGGATCGGCGAGCATACGGAAACGCTCGGAGAGGGAGATTCGATCTATTACAATTCCGCAATACCGCACGGTATGACGGCGATCTCCCCCGAGGGCTGTACATTTTACGCTATAGTGCTTAAGCACAGCGGCGAAGCGGAGGACGATAAATTCGACAGCATAGTTTCGAAGCAAAAAGCACTTCGTTACGATTCTCCCACCGCAAGCGAGTTTATACAAACGACGCATGACGAAAACGGCGTTTTGTCCGGAATATCGTTCAAAAACGAGGATAAATATAATTTCGCTTTCGATACTATAGATTATCTTGCACAGCATTATCCGAATAAGATGGCAATGCTCCACATTTCCGCAGACCGTAAGGAAAGACGCTTTACGTTCGAAGAAATACGAAAGTATTCATGTATGACGGCAAATTATCTGCAAAGCCTCGGAATAAAAAAAGGCGACAGGGTTATGCTTGTGCTTAAACGCCATTATCAGTTCTGGTTCTCCATAATCGCCTTGCATCGCATAGGTGCCGTTGCGATACCCGCAACGAATCTGCTTATGCAGCACGATTTCGAATACCGTTATAAAGCGGCGGGAGTAAGCGCAATACTGTGTACGACCGACGGCGATGTGCTTAATCAGGCCGAGGAAGCCGCAAAAACGTGCGATTGCCTTAAGATAAAAATCGCTGTCGGCGATAAGCATCATGACGGCTGGCACGATTTCAATAAGGAAATGTACGACTTTTCGGATAAATTCGACAGAAGTGCCGACAGTGCCTGCGGACATGACCCGATGATAATGTTCTTTACGTCGGGTACTACGGGATATCCGAAAATAGCAACACACGATTACCGTTATCCGCTCGGACATTACATAACCGCACGCTATTGGCATAACGTGAACCCCGACGGAATACATTTCACTATCTCCGATACGGGTTGGGGCAAGGCTCTTTGGGGCAAGCTCTACGGTCAGTGGCTGTGCGAAGCGGCGGTGTTCGTGTATGACTTCAATAAATTCAATGCGGACGATATACTTCCCATGTTCAGAAAGTATAATATTACCACATTCTGTGCTCCGCCCACCATGTATCGCTTCTTCATAAAAGAGGACCTGAGTAAATACGATCTGTCAAGCTTGGAATATTCGACAACGGCGGGTGAAGCACTTAATCCCGAGGTGTTCGAACAGTGGAGAAAGGCGACCGGACTTACGATAATGGAGGGCTTCGGACAAACGGAAACGACTCTTACCGTTTGCAATTTGGCAAATACCACGCCGAAGCCGGGTGCAATGGGCAGACCAAGCCCGCTGTACGATGTCGATATAGTGAACGAGGACGGAGAAAGCGTGGCAGTCGGAGAAACGGGTGAAATCGTCGTAAGAACCGATAAGGAAATACCGTGCGGTCTGTTTAAAGGCTATTACCTCGATGAGGAAAAAACAAAAGAGGCATGGCATGACGGCATATATCATACGGGCGATACGGCATGGCGTGATGAGGACGGCTATGTTTGGTACGTCGGACGTACAGACGACGTTATCAAATCCTCCGGCTATCGTATAGGACCGTTTGAGATAGAGAGCGTTATAATGGAGCTGCCGTACGTACTTGAATGTGCGATAACAGCCGTTCCCGACCCGATAAGAGGTCAGGTGATAAAGGCATCGATCGTTTTGACAAAAGGCACGGAGGGTACGGACGAGCTTAAAAAAGAAATTCAAATGTACGTCAAGGAGCATACCGCACCGTATAAATATCCTCGTGTGGTACAGTTCCTGGACGAATTGCCGAAAACTATAAGCGGTAAGATCCGCAGAACGGAGCTTAGGAAAAATGACTGATATAAAACTTTCCTTTTCAACACTCGGTTGCCCCGAATGGAGCTTCCCCGATATAATAGCGACGGCGAGAGATCTCGGCTTTTCGGGAATCGAGATAAGAGGCGTAATGCGTGAAATGTTCGCTCCGAAAATGAGAGTTTTCGAGAACGGAAATATCGAAAAAACAAAGCAAATGCTGAAAAATGCGAAACTCGAAATACCGATACTCACGACAGGTGCGTATCTTTCCGACCCGTCGCAGATCCCGCTTGCTGAGTTTGAAATAATCTCTTACGCACAGCTTGCGAAGAAGCTCGGCATTAAGTATTTGCGTATAATGGGCGAAAAGACCCCCGATCTTTCCGGAGAGGGCAGAGTGGGCGAGCTTGCGGAGCAATACGCACGCTTCTGCGATATGATAAAGGATACCGGAGTTACATTGCTCATGGAAACGAACGGTATACTCGCCGACAGTGCGGAAATGAAAAAGCTTATGCAAAGCGTGAACAGGGAGAATATGGGCGTGCTTTGGGATATGCACCACCCGTACAGGTATTTCCACGAGGACGTAAAAACCACGCTCGACAATATCGGAGAATATATAAAGCACGTGCATATAAAAGATTCGTATATTGACGGCGATAAGGTTAAGTATACGCTTATGGGCTACGGCGATATTCCCGTCGCAGACGGCGTAAAGGCACTTAACGCATTGGGGTATGAGGGATATTACTCATACGAATGGGTAAAGCGTTGGGTGCCGGAGCTTGAAGGCTCGGGTATCGCGTTTCACAGATATTCCTCGTTCATGAAGTCGATAAAGTGACAGAGGCGTATTTTGTATAAGATATTCGATATTCATACACACATTTATCCCGATGCGATAGCCGAAAAGGCGGTCACGAGCCTCGGTCGATTCTACGATTTTGTCCCCGAGGGTGACGGAACGTATAGTGATATGACGGAGGCGGCACGTCAGTGTAAGATCGACGGCTTCCTCGTGTTTTCCGTCGCAACGAACGCTCATCAAGTCAAAAAAGTCAACGAATGCCTTGCCGAAACGGCAAAACGAGGCAGAACGGACGGCTTTTCGGCAGTGGCGTTCGGCGGACTTCATCAGGATTGCGAGAATATGAAAGAACAGATCGATTACGCATTGTCGCTCGGACTTTCCGGAATCAAGATACACCCCGATATACAGGGCGTGGATATAACCTCGGAAAAACTGTATCCGCTGTATGAGGAAGCACAGGGTAGATTTCCGATATATTTTCATATGGGAGATAACCGCCCGCAGTACCGCTTTTCCGAACCGAAAAAACTGCGTAAAGTGCTGAACGATTTCCCGAGATTACAGGTGGTTGCCGCTCATCTCGGAGGGTATATGGCAAACGACGAGGCACTTGAATATCTTGCGGGAGATGAAAACGTTATGTACGATACATCCTCCGCACTTTGGGCGATGACCGAGGAAAGAGCGGAATATATCATAGGCAAGCTCGGATACGATAAGGTAATGTTCGGAACGGACTACCCGGTTATGTATCCTAAGTCCGAACTTGAAAGGTTTTTCGCATTGCGGCTCAGCGAAAAACAGAGAGAAGATATTCTGTATAATAATGCGGCACGCTTTTTAAAATTGTGATTGAAAGAGGTAAAAATGAAAGTTCAACTTCTCGCTTATACACCCGATGCGGATAAAACCGTGGCGGCGGCGGCAAAGCTTTGCTATTCCAAAAGCAATATAGATACGCTGCTCGATAATCTTACACCCGAAAAAACGGAAAGCTTTCTCGAATTGCTGACCTCTCTCGGTCATGAAAGTCCGATAGAACACGCATCGTTTACATTCGGAATAGAGGGCGTTTCGAGAGCCTTGCTCGCTCAGATAACACGCCACAGAATAGCATCGTTTTCTGTTCAAAGCCAGAGATATGTGTCAAAATGCGATTTTGAATATATAATGCCGCCGGAAATAGAAAAAATACCTCAGGCAAAAGCCGAATTCGAAAAAGCAATGCGTGAGGACGCGGAGCATTACGAGAGCATTCGGCAAATGCTCATAGCCGAGCATAAAAAAACTTTTCTCGCCGAGGGCAAAAACGAAAAGGAAGCCGAAAAAGCGGCGGAGAAAAAAGCCAATGAGGACGCACGCTTCGTTTTGCCGAATGCGTGCGATACGAAGATCATAATGACTATGAACACGAGAAGCTTGTATAATTTTTTTACACTTCGTTGCTGCGACAGAGCCCAGTGGGAAATAAGAGAGCTTGCCACTCAAATGCTGTTACTCTGTAAAAAAGCGGCACCGTTGTTGTTCAAACACGCCGGTCCCGGTTGCGTCAGAGGCAAATGCACAGAGGGAAGCTACAGCTGCGGAAAAGCAAGGGAAATGAAAGAAAAATTTTCCGTATAACACATAAGCGACATGTTGCCCGATTTTGAATTTTTCGTATAAAAAGCAATAAATGTGTAAATACTTCGATTACCGACATACCAAATCGTAATAAGAGGTGTTTACATGAAAGCTTTGATTACATTCACATCGCTTGTCTTAGTGCTTGCCGTAGCTTCGGCGGCTTTGCCGGTAAACGGCGAAACGGAATTGTACGATAACGTCGTAAGACTTCATGTTCTTGCAAATTCCGACAGTGACGAGGATCAGTCGCTGAAACTGCTTGTCCGTGATGCCGTGCTTGAGGATATGCGTGAATATATGTCATCGTCACCGTCCGTTGATGCCGAAGCGGCAAAGCAGATAGTCGAGGCCAATATCGAACGTATCGAATGTGCGGCACGAAAATGTATCGAGAAAAACGGTTTCGACTATGAGGTCGAGGTGCTGTGCGGGTACGAGGACTACCCGAGAAGAGAATACGACGGCGTAACGTTCCCGGCGGGAGTGTATTATTCGGTAAGGGTGACTATCGGAAGAGGCGAGGGCAAAAATTGGTGGTGCGTGCTGTTTCCGCCGCTGTGCCTAAAAACGGCGGAGGTTGCCAAAAGCGACGGAACGATCAAAACGGGACTTACGCCGGAACAAGTCGATATCATTACGGAAAACGACAGCGGGGAATACGTAATAAAGTTCAAGTTTCTCGAATTTTTCAGATCCGCATTCAAAAAACGATAAAACGTAGCTTGAAACACGACCTGTCCCGCAATTCGGTCAAAAACGAATTAAAGTACTCGCCGAAAAGCATTGCTTTTCGGCGAGTGCTTTTTCGTTTCCGCCGAGATGATCGAAATAAATCGGAAAAAATAAAAAAAATCGTAAAATGTGATGACAAAACGGTTATTTTATGGTAGAATGTACTCGATAGTAAGTGTACGCAACGGTCATGTGCCGCTTGCGATTGAAATTCGGTGAGGTGCGTATCATGAAAAAAACTATATCCCTGTTGATCGCTTTATTGCTTGCGACTGTACCGCTTGTGACGCGGGGAACGGAAATAATAAACGCCGAACGGCTTCCGAGTGCGGATATAAACGCAAATTTAAGTGCTTGGGATAATGTAGCTTGCGTTTCTTACGACGAAATACGACATTACGACAACACCGAATTTGTTATGATATCAATGAATAAAGCCTTAATGGAATCCGTATGCCTACCATCGGGCGAATGCGGACTGATATTTTGGGGCTGGATAGGCACGAAAAAAGAAATATCCGGTTTTTCTTATACGATAGACGGTGGTGAAAGCGTTTCGGATGATGCCTTCACATATGTCGCCGAACCTGCAGTGGCAAGTGCGGCGGCACGAGGCGGAGCGGAATATTGGTCGAGATTTAAGATAAAGCTTCAAATCGAAAAAACGCCGGTGACGGTAAGAATATACGTGAATTATTCCGACGGCACCGAAGAAGCGTTTTGGGTATGTACGGTCGAGAATAACAATACGGACGGCGATATACGGTGGCATATAGACGACGACGGTAATATGACGGTGTACGGAAGCGGAGATATGCCGCAGTATGAATGGGAAACGACACCGTGGCATGAAGCGGGAGCGGATATAAAAAGCTTAACGGTGGAACAGGGTGTTACAAGCATATGCGACGAAGCTTTTCAACGGTGTACGGCATTGAAAAGCGTCATATTGGCGGACAGCGTGAACAATATAGGGTCATCGGCATTCGAGTATTGCATAGAATTGACCGAGGTGAACCTGCCGAACGGACTTTCAGAAATTTCGGAATATACTTTTCACGGTTGCGTGAGCCTTTCGAAAATACAACTGCCCGTCAGTGTCGAGAAAATCGGCGATCACGCCTTTTACGACTGCAGACGCATGAGCATTTCGACTATGCCGGACAGCTTAAAGCAAATTGGCGACTTCGCTTTTTATAATTGCGATATCAAAACATTGAGCTTGCCCGACGGCGTTTGCGATATAGGCATCGGAGCATTCGCCTCGTGTAAAGGGCTGACATCGATAACGGTAGAAAACGGAAATTTGACATATCGCAGTGAGAACAATTGCGTGATAGAACGAAAAACGAATAAGCTCGTTATCGGTTGCTCGACGTGCGATGTTCCGAACGGCGTAAGTGCCGTATGTGCTTATGCGTTCGACGGCTGTGTATTGCTTGATACGGTCACGCTTCCCGACAGCGTAACGGCACTGGAGGAATATGCATTCGCTTATTGTACATCGTTGAGCAAGGTCGTATTTCCCGAATCGCTTTTGTCGGTAGGGAATAACGCATTTTATAAGTGTACATCTCTTTCGTCGGTGTCGCTTCCGTACTCGATAAAAAAAATAGAGTGCGAAACCTTTTTCGGCTGTACCTCGCTTGAATCGATCGACCTTTCGGCGAATATCGAAACGATCGGCGATCGTGCTTTTTGGGGTTGCGGAACATTGAAAAACGTTTCATTGCCGGAAAAAATCGCAGCGATCGGAAACGGTGCGTTTGAAATGTGCGTGAGGCTCGAAAAGCTTGAGATCCCCGAGGGAATCATTAATGTAGGTGATCGTGCTTTTTACGGCTGTGCGAGTCTGAAAAATGTAAGCTTTCCCGAGTCGTTGCGTTCGATTGGTGTAATGACTTTTGCCCATTGCGATACGATAGAGAAAATATACATACCGAAGAACGTTGCTTTGATAGGAAAAGGAGCGTTTTCGGCGTGCGACGCACTGAAAACGCTTGAAGTAGCATCGAATAATGCGATATATTACGATAAGGGAAATTGCGTAATAAAAATAAACGGGAAAATACTTTCCGTCGGCTGTAATGCAAGCGTTATTCCGAACGACGGAAGCGTCGAGGCGATAGGCGAATACGCTTTTTACGGCTGCGACGCAATTGCGGATATTATCGTTCCGAACGGAGTTAAACGTATCGGCGAATATGCGTTTGCCGATTGTAGCTCGCTGTGCGATATCGTCTTTTCAAGTGATGTTTTGAATATAGAATCGTATGCGTTCGCATATTGTACCTCGCTTACACAGGTCGATATGCCGCACAATATCGAATCAACGGGAAAACGGGCATTTTATTCGTGCCTTACCCTTAGAAGGGCGAATTTTTCGGGCGAATTGCCGAAAAAACAGGGTGTGAATGCGTTTGAATATTGCGATGCACAGTTTGCACTGTACGCAAAAAACGAGAAGTTCGACGAAAGCTTAAATGTATGGAGTCGCTACAAACGCTTTCCGTGTGGCGAGGCTACTGGAACGATCGGAGATAACGGCGAGATCTTGTGGAAATTCGATTCGTCGGGATTTCTTACAATTACGGGTGAAGGCGAGATAGTAAACCGCAAGCTCGGGTATACGGAAAATTGGAATGCGATGCGAAGCTTTATCACCGAGATACATATCGGTGACGGCGTATCGGAACTCGGAGAGTATTCTTTCAGAGGCTGTACGGAACTTTCCGAGGTCGTCATACCGAACAGCGTGAAGTATATAACCGATAGTGCCTTTTCCGGCTGTACGCCGACGATAGTGTGCGAAAAAGGCTCGTATGCCGAAAAATACGCAAAGGAAAAGAAGCTTGCGTTTTTGTATTATAAGGAAAAGGACGGAGTGATCATCGAGTGGAGCGGGGACGGAGTGCCGGATAACGCCACCGTCGATGTCCTGATCCGAAAAAAGGGAAATGATGTTATATTCGACCTACAATTGGCATGCGGGAAAGATGTGCATACTAAGCTTGATACTACGGTCACCGTAAAGCTGAATTCGGCGGAATTGCTCGAAATGACAGCGGCTGTACTTTACGACATCGACAACGGAACACCGCTGCCGATACAGGCTCGCTTTGCTTGCGGTATGCTAACGTTCGAATGCGATTCGTTCGGCGTTTTCGCCGTGACGGAAACGGAGTATTTGGCGACGGACGCAAACGGCGACGGAGTTATAAATACAAGCGATATACTCGCATTGGATGCGTATTTGAACGGAAAAAGCGAAAAGCTGTGCTTTTTAAATGCCGATGTGAATTGCGACGGAGAGGCCGATATGACGGATATGAACATAATGATCGAAGCAATAATGAAAAATAAATGAGCTTTAAAGCAAAAAAATGAAATTTGACCGCTCAATTTTCAAAATTGATATTGATTATTTTCGTTGTTTGTGATAAAATAAAAAATAATTATGTGAATTGATGGGAGCCGTAAAATGAAAAACTGTTTTATGCCCGCCGATATCCTCTTACCGAAAAAGAATGTCGATCTCGGCAAATACAGCACGATCGCCTGTGATCAGTATACGTCCGAGGAAGAGTATTGGCTCGACGTAAAGAGAATAAGCGAAAACGCTCCGACTGCACTTGACCTCGTTTTGCCGGAAGTGTGGCTGTCGGAAACGGAGCGAAGAGTACCCGAAATAAACGATAATATGCTCGAATACGAAAAAAGTGTTCTCGATGAGTATAAAAACACCTTTGTATACGTTGAGAGAGTACTGCCGTCAAACGGGAAAATAAGATGCGGTATCGTCGGAATGATAGATCTTGAAACCTACAGCTATGAAAAAGGAGCGGATTCGCCCGTAAGAGCGACCGAGGGAACCGTTTTATCGAGAATACCTCCCCGTGTTGCCGTGCGAGAAAACGCAAGTATAGAGTTGCCGCATATCATGCTTTTCTGTGATGATGTCGAAAACGAAATAATGCAACCGCTTTCGGACGGTAAAGCCGCTCTTAAAAAAGCGTACGGTTTCGAACTTATGAAAAACAGCGGTCATATCGACGGATGGTTCGTCGATAACGAGGATGCCGAAAAGCTTTCGATGCGTATACAAAAATATGCGGACGGCAGGAAGCTCGTTTTTGCCGTGGGTGACGGAAATCATTCGCTTGCGACCGCAAAGGCGTGCTACGATAAGCTGAAAGAGCGGTACGGCGAAAAGGTACTTGAAATGAAAGCGAGATATGCGTTGTGCGAGCTTGTCAATATACACAGCCGTGCGATAGAGTTTGAACCTATATACAGGCTCGTTACGAATGTGAACGTAAAAGAATTGCTCGATTATCTTAATGTCGACTGTGCCGACGGTTTTGAATACGGTTATTATACGAAAAACGAAAACGGAAAGCTGAAGATCCCCTGCGGTACTTCATCGCTTCCTGTGGGAGCATTGCAGTTGCGACTTGACGAATATCTCGACGCACACCCCGAATGCGAGATAGATTACATACACGGTATCGATTCGCTGAAACGATTGAGCGAAAGGGAGAATTGCGTGGGTTTCGTGTTTGACGGAATGAGAAAGGACGAGTTGTTTTCTTCCGTTACCGCCGACGGCTCGCTCCCGAGAAAAACTTTCTCCATGGGTCACGCCGACGATAAACGATTCTATCTCGAAGCGAGAAAAATCAAGGATTGAAATTGAACAGGTAAATACATATGATCAAAACAAAGAATATGATCGCACGGCAGATATTGTGCGGACTCGATACGGTAAAGACAGATCACGGAATTTCACTCGAGGATATAGTACAGGCACTCGCTTACCCGCCCGATAAAAATATGGGCGATCTGGCGTTACCGTGCTTCAAATTTTCCAAAGCATTACGCCTTTCTCCTGTGATCATAGCACAAAAGACCGCCGAGGCGTTTCATTCGGATATAGCGTGTGCCGAGGCTGTAAACGGATATTTGAATATCAAGCTCAACAGAACCGTCTTTGCGGCATCCGTGTGCGACGAGATAAGAGAAAAAGGAAAAAAATACGGTTCAAACGGGCAGGGCGAAGGAAAAACGGTCGTTTTGGACTATTCTTCTCCCAACGTCGCAAAGCCGTTTCATATAGGTCACCTCGGAACGACCGTCATAGGTCATTCACTGAAAAAAATGTATGAATTCAGCGGCTGTAAATGCATCGGGATAAATCATCTCGGAGATTGGGGTACGCAATTCGGAAAGCTCATTGTCGCTTATAAAAAATGGGGAAGCGAACAGCAAGTCGAAAACGGCGGTATAGATTATCTGGTTTCTCTGTATGTGCGGTTTCATAAGGAAGCCGAGCTTGATCCGTCACTCAATGACGAAGCTCGTGCGGAATTTACAAAGCTGGAGCATTTCGAAGAGGAAGAAGTCGCACTGTGGCATAAGTTTATAGACATAAGTATCGAAGAATACAAAAAAACATATAAAAAGCTCGATATAGAGTTCGATTATTATACCGGCGAAAGCTTTTATACCGA
>CAZCJU010000015.1:0-31920 GCA_964498965.1 uncultured Lachnospiraceae bacterium | reverse complement strand
GGAGGATGCCGGAAAGCTCGTTCATGACGATTGGACCGACACCTCGCTTGTCGATTTTAACCGCACGAGCGTGCCTCTTATAGAGATCGTCAGCCGTCCCGACCTGTCAAGTGCGGAGGAAGTCGTAGCTTATCTCGAAAGACTTCGTTCGCTCTTACGCTTTGCGAAGGTGTCGCAATGCCGTATGGAGCAAGGCTCTATGAGGTGCGACGTAAACCTTTCGGTTCGTCCCGAGGGAAGCAAAAAGCTCGGTGTCAGAACGGAAATGAAAAACATGAATTCGATCTCCGCAATAGAACGTGCGATCGAGTACGAATACGCAAGACATATCGATGCGATCGAAAACAACACGGAACAGCTTGTTCAGGAAACGCGCCGTTGGGACGACATCAAAGGCATGAGCTTTGCAATGAGAAATAAAGAAACAGCCGGCGATTATCGCTATTTCCCCGACCCGAATGTTATGCCCGTTTGCATAGACGATGAATGGTACGACAGGATCAAGGCTTCATTGCCTGAGTTGCCCGAAACGAAAAAGGAAAGATATATAAACGAGTTGGGATTGGGCGAAAACGATGCCGGTATCTTAACGCAGAGCAGAGCCTTGTGCGATTGCTTCGAGGACGCTTATTCCGTATGCTCGCTCGCAAAGGAATCCGCAAACTGGATAATATCCAACTGCATGAATATCCTTAATCGTAAGCAACTTACGTCGGATATGCTCGATATAGACGGAAAAGCTCTCGGAAAGCTCATAAAGCTTGTTGCGGACGGCAAGGTAGGTCAAGCCAATGCCAAAAAACTGCTTGAAGTCATGTTCGAGAAAAATATCGATCCCGAAAAATATGCCGAAGAAAACGGTTATATCGTGTCGAACGATACGGACAGGATAGAAGCCGTGGCAAAAGCCGTCATAGCAGCCGACCCCAAATCGGTAGCCGATTACAAGGCGGGTAAGGAAAAAGCACTTATGGCGATTTTCGGAAAATGCATGAAAGAGCTTAAAGGTAATTGCGACCCCGCAACGCTCCGCAAAATAATAATCGAAAATCTGTGATAATGATGATTTGATACGGATACGATAATATAACACGCCCCCGAAGGCTTTGTGCCTTCGGGGGCGTGTTGCTTTTTCGGTTAAGCCGAATACTCGAACTGACTGTTGTACAGATCGCAGTAAAAGCCTTTTTTTGCCATAAGCTCGTCGTGATTGCCGCTTTCTATCACGTCGCCGTCCTTCATTACGAGGATCAGATCCGCATTGCGTATCGTCGAAAGCCTGTGAGCTATAACAAAACTCGTTCTGTCTTTTGTCAATTCGTCCATCGCTCTTTGAATGATCGCCTCCGTTCTCGTGTCCACAGATGAGGTCGCCTCGTCAAGTATCAGCATGGGTGTGCTTTGCAGCATGGCACGGGCTATCGTGAGCAGCTGCTTTTGTCCTGCCGAGATCGTTGTGCTTTCGCTTAATACCGTGTCGAAGCCGTGAGGCAACGAATGGATAAATCTGGCGATACCGCAGGCTCGGCACACCTCTTCAAGCCTTTCGTCGGTGATACCCTCCATGTTGTACACGAGGTTTTCTCTGACAGTACCCTCGAAGAGCCACGTATCCTGCAGAACCATGGCGAAAATTTCGTGTACGCTTTCACGCTTTAATTCCGAGATCGGCACGCCGTCTATCGAAATCGAACCGCCGCTTATTTCAAAGAAACGCATCAGAAGATTGACCATAGTCGTTTTTCCGGCTCCCGTAGGTCCGACTATAGCTATTTTTTGTCCCGATTTTACCGTTGCGGAAAAATTCTTAATAATGAGTTTTTCGGGATTGTCGGGATAGGCGAAGCTTACATTGCGAAATTCCACATCGCCCTTTACGTCGTTTATGACGGCTGTTTTATCGCTTTCGTCGGATAGCTCTTCACTTTCGAGAAAATCAAACACACGCCGTGCCGATGCCAATGCTGTCTGCAGATTCGTCATGCCTTGTGCGATCTGCGTCAGCGGCGAGGTGAACAGACGCACATAAAGGATAAAAGATACTATAACGCCGAAGTCGATAGAGCCGTTTATTGCGAGGATCGCACCGAGAACGCATACGGCAACATAGCCTACGTTGCCGATGATCGTCATGAGAGGCTGCATAACTCCGGAAAGAAACTGAGATTTCCAGTTTGCCTCGTAAACACTGCGGTTCAAAATATCAAACCTGCCGTTGATCGTTTTATCCGCTCTCGAAATACGTACGACCTGATGTCCCGAATACATTTCTTCGACAAAACCGTTCAGAGTGCCGAGGCTTTCCTGTCGTGCGACGAAGTATTTCTGCGAACGTCCCATAATGAGCATAAGAAGAAGCATACCGACTGTGGTTATACCGATCACGCACAAAGCAAGTCGCCATTCGGTTACGAACATCATGATAAGACAACCGACAAACTGAGCAACGGCACTTATTATTCCGGGTAGGCTGTTGGTCAGACCCTGCTGAAGCGTGGAAACGTCGTTCGTTATGCGGCTCAACACATCACCCTGCGAAGTCTTGTTAAAGTAGCTCATAGGCACACGGTTGATCTTTTCCGAAAGCTCACCCCGCATATTTTTCGAAATTCGCAGTGTGACCGTCGCCATGATATAATGAACGATATATTGAAACAGACTGCTTGCAACGTAAATCACAACGAGAAAAATTCCGAGCCTCGAGATCGCCTTAAGATCGATATTTCCGTACAGTCCCTTTTGCATGATCGTCGTCATTTCGCCGATCTTGTCGGGGCCTATGATAGTCAATATCGCTCCGACTGCCGCCAATACCAGTGCGGTCATTACGGCGGGAACGTTGTTCTTCGTGTGATTGAAAACCTTTCCCAAAGAGGAAAGAGTATTGTCCTTTTTCATTCTGCCGCCTCCTTTCGGTCAAGCTCCGCTTCGGAAAGTTGAGATCTTGCGATCTCACGATATACGTCGCAGCTCTCCATCAATTCGTCATGCGTACCCGCACCGGCGATTTTTCCGTCGTTCAAAACGAGTATCTTGTCTGCATGACGAATTGTGCTGATACGCTGTGCCACTATGATCTTCGTCGTATCGTTCAATTGCTCGTTCAAGCCCGCACGAAGTGCGGCATCGGTGCGATAGTCCAACGCCGAAAAGGAATCGTCGAATATCAATATTTCGGCTTCTCGAGCTAATGCACGTGCGATAGAAAGTCTTTGTTTTTGTCCACCTGAAACGTTGCGTCCGCCTTGGGCTATTCGATATTCAGTGCCGCCGTTCAGCTTGCCTACGAATTCGTCGGCACGGGCAAGCGAGATCGCACGGTCGATACCATCCTTGTCAACGGAAGCCTTCGATTCGCCGAAAGTGACGTTTTCGGCGATCGATCCCGAAAACAGAACCGCTTTTTGAGTTATATATCCCAAACGGTTGTACAACGCTTCAAATGAATATTGCCGTACATCGATGCCGTCAACAAGCACTTCGCCCTCGGTAGCATCGTAGAAACGGGGAATAAGACCGACGAGCGTCGTCTTTCCGCTTCCCGTAGCTCCGATAACGGCAAGTGTTTCGCCTCGGTTTACCTTGAAGTTGATATTCTCCAATTCGTTTTCCGAAGATTCCGGGTAACGGAAGGTTACGTTTTTAAACTCGACAGTTCCGACCTCCTTGCCGACGGTTTCCTTGCCTTCTTCGATCGTCGGCTTTGTGTTAAGCACCTCGTTGATACGCTCGGCGGAAACCTGTGCGGCCGGCAAAAGCATGAAGATCATGACGAGCATCATGAATGCCATTACAACATACGTCGCATACGTGCTGAAAACTACGATATCGCCGAACATCGTCAGCCTGCCCGAAACGTCGGTCGATGAAATTCCGGCAAGCAATGCCGCACCTACCCAGTATATGGTGAGCGTTAAGCCGTTCATTCCCAATTGGAGTATCGGTTGCATGAATGCGAATAAACGCTGATTGAACAGCTGTGTGTCCATCATTTCCGTGTTTGCTTCGTCAAATTTTTCGTTCTGATAACGCTCCGCATTGAATGCATGAACAACGCCGATACCGGTCAGGTTTTCGCGTGCGATACGGTTGAGCTTGTCGGTAAGTTTTTGGACAATGCGAAATCTCGGTATCACCGACGAAAATATAGCGAGAACCGAAACGCACATCGCAATAACAAAACCGGCGGTGACGGCGGAAAGCTCCCAACTTTTGCCCAATATCTTAACGATCGCCCAAACCGCCATAACGGGTGCCTTGATCAGACTTTGCAAGCCCATTGAAATAACCATTTGTATCTGCGTTATGTCGTTTGTCGTCCTCGTTATCAAGCCCGGAACGGAGAATTTTTGCATTTCCTCCTGCCCCAAGCCTATTACATGACGAAACAGATCCTCTCGCACACCCATTGTAAAGCCTGCGGCGGCTCGTGCCGATAAATATCCGCATATGATACAGAGGATCGCACTTGCCAAAACGCATCCGAGCATCTTCGCTCCGGTCGATAAGATCTCGGAAACGTCGTTTTTCGCAGATTGTATCAATACGGTAAGCTCGCTCATGTAATCGGGCAGTCGCAGATCGAAATATATTTGTCCCAATATAAATACGGCACAAATAATACACATGATGATCTCACGTGTACGCATTCGTTTCAGTAAGTTTAACATCGAATCCGCTCCTCCGAATTACCTGAAGCTTCCTCTGCCGGGTCCGCCCATAGGACCTCTTCTGCCGTGCGGCGGTATTCCGCCGCGGTGCATTCCGCCATGCGGCGGCATAGGCGGTCTGTGCCGTCTGCGTGCCATTCGGCTCAACAGCGAAACGCCGACAGCCGTACCGGCTATGGTTGCCGCCGTTTTTGCGGCATTGCCCGAACGCTTGCTTTGCGCGGTGTCGCCGTGTCCGCTTGCGGTCGCACCGCAGGACGGACAAAAATTAACATCATCGTTTATTTGCGTACCGCAATTCGTACAATAAGTCATAAATGTTCCTTTCCGTAAATCGTTTTACTTTTTCGAATTTGTTTCCCGCTTCCGTTTCGAGAAGCGGCGGTGGTGTCGGCTTTCATGACTCGCAGAGTATATGCCCCGCATTTGATACCAGTATTTTTCCTATTTCAACTAACATCTCACGCTGTTCTTCGGTTATACCGGAAGTCAGTTCCCGATAAAAACGCTGTTGCATTACAATGCCGGCGGCAACGATCTTTTTCGCCTCCTCCGTACATGACAGAGCGATTTTTCGCCTGTCGCCCGAAATCGGGCATCTTTCCAGCAGTCCCGCATTTACAAGCTTTTCAACGTGAACGGACACAAGGTTTTTCTTTATGTGCCTGATCTCGCTGATCTTTTGTGCGGTGGAATATTCCGGGTTGTTCGTGAGAAACATCAGAATATCAAAGGATACCTGAGGTATGCCGAATTCCTTTAAAATCGGCTCACACATATGGTTGTATGCGTGAATTATTTTCTGCGAGCTTTGAAAAACCGGATTGATAGTCATGGTAGAACCTCTCGTTTTAAGACAGTCTTTTTTTGAACTATTCAAAATGATACCATTTTTCGTTCTGAAATTCAATGAAATAAGTGTAAAAAGCCTGTAACAAAATCAAAGCGGGAGTGTGTCGTGATGACACACTCCCGTAGAAATGATCATTTAAATGCGTAGCGGTACGATGCCCGTGCCGATCGAGTACTCAAAGCTTTACGGCACCGTATTTTCTTACGGTAAGAACGTAGCACGAACCCTCGCCGAAGATCTTTTCGATCCGCTGTTTATATTCTTCCGTGTCCTCCTGCCTGAGAATACACTGCACCGTACCCGCAAAGCCGCCGCCGTGAACACGGCAGGCGTGAGGCTTACCGGCAAGAAGCACTTCGCTTACGGCAAGAGCGACGGAAATACCCTGCTCGGATGTGTTTTGACAGGTGTAGACGTTTTGCAAATATTTGAAGCTCGAATTACCCGATTCGTTTGTGAGAGAAAGAAACGCTTCTATGTCGCCCGCCTGCAGAGCCTCCTTTTGTGCGGCAACTCTTTTTTGCTCCGTGTAAAAATGATACGCCCTAAGCACGCTTCGATCACCGTATTTTTCACGCAACACGGGAATGTTTTCGAAAAACTCTTCCTCTTTGACCTCTCTCAAAGCGGTCTTGCCGAAATGGGAAGCTATGTCTTTCATTTCCCGAGTTACTGCCGCATATTCGGGGCTGAGATCGGCATGGTTTCCGCCGGTGTTTACGATACAGAGATTGTAGCCGTGGTGTGTCAAATCGAATTTTACAGGCTCGATGATCGGTCGGGGCGTTTCGAAATCGATGTAAACGAAACCGCCGAACGCACACGCCACCTGATCCATAAGTCCGCACGGCTTGCCGAAAAATTCATTTTCTGCGTGACGGGAGATCATGGCTATATCCGTTTCGCCGACACAGCCGTCATTGTAGAAATTCGAAAGTATACAGCCTATCATATCCTCGAACGCCGCCGAAGAAGAAAGCCCGCTTCCTTTAAGCACATTTGATGTGGTGTACGCACAAAACGAGCCGATGCTGTAACCGTTTTCGAGAAAACCGTCGCAAACACCCGCAATTATGGAAGCCGATGTGTATTTTGCGTCACCGCCCTTGTACGCATTTAAGTTTTCGATGTCACAGATGTCCTCGTCAAAGCCCTCGCTTTTTACACGTATCGTGTTTCCGTCCGATCTTGCGGCAACGGCTATTATATCGAGGCTTATACTGCAGGCAAGTACACAGCCATTTTCGTGGTCTGTGTGATTTCCCGATATCTCGCTGCGTCCCGATACCGAAAACAATTCGACATCTCTTTGTCCGTAAAGCATTTCAAATTGCCGTATGGCTTCGATATATCGCTTTTTCTGTGCGTTCAACGATTGATTGCCGTATATATCGCAAAGTCGTGCGTCCAAAGCACCGGTCTTTATTTCTTCCGTAAGCTGGGTCGTTATCATTTTTTATCCTCACTCGATCATTATAGGCGTATATCATAGCACATTTTTTCATATAAATCAAGTGTTGCGGCGTAAAAAATTCGGTATGCCGTAAAAAGAAAGAGGAAGTGCCATGTACATAGAGCAAAGCGGAGCGGAAAACGCATTATTTCCCACACTCAAGCTCGAAAAGACCGATGGCAGAACGGCGAAAAAGCGTGTTTCGGAATTCAACGACCTTATGAATAAAACGACAAAGCTTTGCCGTGCCGGTCTTGAAAAACACGGACACAGGACGTTAAGGTGCGATGTGAAATTTTTCGACGGCATATATATAAGTGTTTACGGCGAGTACACCGTAAGAAGCGAGGGACGGGTGTCGTATCGATTCCCGCTGTCGGTGACATACGATCTCTCAAGCGGAGGAATATGTGTAAGCTCGGAGCTGGGTATCGATAAAAACGCATATTTCGAATTGAAAAAATATTTTCTGCGTTACGGAACGGAATTTACGAAAAAAGAATTTGCGTATTCCTTTTATCTGTGTAACGAGGGGATCACATTCTATACGCAACGGGAAAATACCGTGATATCAAAGCGAATTTCAATATGCGACACGTTCAAAACTTCCGCTCGGTGACCGAGCGGCTTTTTTTTATAAAATTTCAAAATAATAGTGCGTTTTCCCTTGAAATATCTCACATTTTATGATACAATGTCAATGTATAACTGTTGAAAGGTAATTTTCGTATGAGTGAAAAGTGTGTTGAGCTTCTCGGAATATGCAAAAACTTCGGAGATGTAAAAGCAAATCACAATATCAACTTCGATATAAGACGCGGTGAGATCCACGCACTGCTGGGAGAAAACGGCTCAGGCAAAAGTACGCTTATGAATATCTTGTCGGGCGTATATTCTCCCGACAGCGGTATCATCAGAGTAAACGGAAAAAACGTTTCCTTTTCGTCCCCGTCCGACTCGATAAAAGCGGGGATAGGAATGGTGTATCAGCATTTCAAGCTGACGGATGTTATGACCGCAAGGGAAAACATAATTGCGGGCGACAAAAATTTTTATTTGAACAATAAAGCCATCGACAAGAAGATAAACGAGCTGAGTCTGAAATACGGCTTGCGTGTCGAGCCGGGCAAAAAAATATACAATATGTCCGTCGGCGAAAAGCAGAATGTCGAAATACTGAAGGTGCTGTACAGAGGTGCGGATATACTGATATTGGACGAGCCTACCGCGGTGCTTACACCGCAGGAGATCAGAGTGCTTTTCGATATCCTCCGTAATATGCGTGAGCATGGCTGTGCTATAGTCATAATAACGCATAAGCTGTACGAGGTGCTTGAAATATCCGACAGAGTGACAATACTCCGCAAGGGCGAAAGCATTAAGACCGTTGCCACCGCAGAAACCGATTCGGCAAGCTTGACCGAAGAGATGGTCGGCAGACCGATAAGCCTCGATATAGAGCGTGCGGAGGTAAAAGCGGAGCTGGTGCATCCGATACTCGAGGTGAAAGACCTGTGCGTGAAAAACAACGAGGGCAGATACGCTCTTGATAACGTATCGTTTACCGTAAATTCGGGAGAGATACTCGGCGTTGCCGGAATAGCCGGAAGCGGACAAAAGGAGCTGTGCGAGGCGATAGCGGGACTGCAAAAAACAAGCGGCGGAGAAATAAGCTTTAAGGGCGAGAGCCTTATAAAATTGACTCCGAGAGATATCATACGCAGAGGAATAACGATGTCGTTCATTCCCGAGGACAGACTGGGAATGGGACTTGCCGCAAGTATGAGCATCGTCGATAATGTGTTGCTGAAATCGTATAACAGCACAAAGGGTCCGTTTGTGGACAGGGAAAAGGGACGCGTTGCGGCAATGGACATCATCGGTAAATTCGGAATATCCACCCCCTCACCGTTCCATGCGGTGAAAAAGCTGTCCGGCGGTAATATCCAGAAGGTGCTTTTGGGACGCGAGATAAACCTTAACCCGACATTGCTTATCACGGCATACCCGGTAAGGGGACTCGATATAGGAGCTTCGTACAATATTTACGACGTTTTGAACGTACAGAAACGAAAGGGAGTCGGCGTTTTGTTCGTCGGCGAGGACCTCGATGTGATGCTCGGTCTTTGCGACAGAATAGCGGTGCTTCATTCGGGTAAAATAGAGGCTGTTTTAGATGCGAAAACGGCAACGAAGGAGCAACTCGGTATGCTGATGCTCGGCTACGGAAAAAATATCAAGGGGGACGAGGTCGATGCTTAAAATAGAAAAAAGATTCGAAATGTCGGAGAAGCAGAAGATAATTCTCCGTGTGGTTTCGGTGCTGGCGGCACTTTTTGCAACGGCCGTTATACTCTTCATCATGGGCCACGATCCGCTTAAGGTGTTCGGAAAGATGATAGGCGGAAGCTTTAAAACAAGCTACATGCGAAAAGTCACGGTGCGTAAAGCGATACCGCTCATTACCATGGCTCTCGGCGTTGCCGTCGCATTCAAAATGAAATTTTGGAATATAGGTGCGGAAGGACAGTTCTTCATGGGAGCCTTCGGCTGTGCCGTTGCGGCAAGAAGCTTTTCGGCTCTTCCGACTTTCGTGCTTTTGCCGATAATGTTCGTTTTCGGTATCGCATTCGGTGCGGTCTATGCACTGATCCCCGCATTTTTAAGACAAAAATTCGGTACGAGCGAAACCTTGGTCACTTTGATGATGAACTATATGGCATCGCTATTCGTGACGTATCTTCAGACCGGACCGTGGGAAACAAAGGAGCAGGGCGGTAACCGTGTGGACTTTTTTTCGGAAAACGCTTGGTTGCCGGAGGTGTTCGGCGTACATATAGGTTGGATAATAGTAATTTTACTTGCCGTTGTCCTGTTCGTGTTGTTCAAGCGAACGAAACTCGGCTTCGAAATATCCGTGGTCGGCGAAAACATGAATACGGCACGGTATGCGGGAATGAACGTCGGTGTGATTCTGTTCTCCACGGCGGCGATAAGCGGCGGTATATGCGGCCTTGCCGGAATGCTCGAGGCGGCGGGAAGCGAACACAGAATATCGGATAACCTGTCTGCGGGTATGGGATTTACGGCGATAATAGTGGCGTGGCTCGCTGCACTTTCGCCGTTTGCGATAATCGTTGTCGGATTTATGTTTGCGATACTTATGCAGGGAAGCTCGTTTTTGCAGAGCATGAATATCTCGTCGCAGCTTTGCGAGGTCATTCAGGGAATCATTTTGTTCTTCGTGCTTGCAAGTGAGTTCTTCGTAAATTACAGAATAGTATGGAAAGAGAGGAGCGATGTAAGATGATCAATTTGAATATTGTGGGTAATTTCCTTAATTCCTCCGTAACGATATGTATAGCTCTGCTCTGCGGCACGCTCGGTACGATATTGAACGAAAAGGTCGGTCATACGAACCTCGGCACGGAGGGCATGATGATGCTCGGTGCGTGTGCCGGATATGCCGTTGCCATAAACACCTCGAATATCTATCTGGCTGTTTTGTCTGCCGGAGCGGCGGGAATGCTCGGTGCGCTGATATATGCGGTAGTCACCGTCACGTTCAGAGGAAATCATACGGTTTCGGGACTTGTGCTGTCGATATTCGGTAGCGGCTTAGCGAATTATATAGGCAGCGGTTATTCGAATAAATACCTCGACGATAAGATCGCCGCTTGCATAGATGAAATGCATATCCCGTACCTGTCTGACATCCCGGTCATAGGCAAGGGTCTGTTCTCTCATAACATATTCGCTTATGCGGTCATCTTGCTGGCTGTACTCGTATATTTATACATCAATAAAACTCAACAGGGCTTGAATATGCGTATCGTCGGCGAAAATCCGGCGGCGGCTGATTCGGCTGGAATAAATGTAAGCCTCTATAAGTACGCCCATATCCTTGCAGGCGGCTTTATATGCGGTATCGGCGGTTGCTATATTTCTGTGTACTACCTCAAGCAATGGAGCAGTAACCTGACTTCGGGACTGGGCTGGATAGCCGTGGCACTTGTAATATTCGCAACATGGAATCCGCTCAAGGCGATCTTCGGCGCACTTTTGTTTGCCATGCTCAGAACTCTGCCGTATTACGTTCAGAACCTGAAAATAAACATACCCGCCGCAATCTTGGATATGCTTCCTTATTTTATGACGATCGTGGTGCTTGTCTTTATCACTATAAGAAAGAAAAAGGAAAATCAGCCTCCGGCATCGCTGGGACTGCCTTATTTCAGGGAAGACAGATAAAGCCTTATGGGAATAATCAAGGAACTTGATATATCCGTAGCAAACGCCATTGCCGCAGGCGAGGTCGTTGACAGACCCGCCTCCGCCGTGAAGGAGCTGTGCGAAAATTCGCTCGATGCGGGAGCGAAAAGAATAACCGTCGAGATAAAACGCGGCGGTGTCGGACTTATCCGCGTCAGCGACGACGGGTGCGGAATGTCACCCGAAGATGTCGTGGTGGCGATCAAAAGAAATGCCACAAGTAAGATATCGACAAGACAGGATCTCGATGCGATAACGACGTTCGGCTTCAGAGGCGAGGCTCTTGCCGCAATATCCTCCGTCAGCCGTCTGAGAATAATAACAAAGCAAAAAAACGGAACCGGCGTTATATTGACATCCGAGGGAGGAAAGCTCGTTTCCGTCGAGGAAACCGGTACGGGCGACGGAACGACCGTTATGGTCGAGGGCTTGTTCGGCAATGTTCCGGCAAGATTGAAATTCCTGAAAAAGGATTCGGTGGAAGCGTCGTATGTGGCTTCAACGTGCGAAAAACTGGCTTTGTCAAATCCGGGTATAGCGTTTACACTCATTTCCGACGGAAAAATAAAATTCAGTACGGTGGGGTGCAATACGCTGAACGACGTTATATACGCCGTTTTGGGCAGAGAACTTGCAAACAATATGATAAAGCTCGATTACAGCGAACGGGGAATAGAGATAACGGGCTATTTGGGTACTCCGATAACGGCAAGAGCAAACAGGGGCGGTCAGATATTTTTCGTCAATAACAGATATATTAAAAGTCAGCTGCTGTCGTCCGCACTTTCCGAGGCGTGCGTGTCTTATATACCGAAAGAAAAGTTTCCGTGTGCCGTGATGTTTGTAAACGTACACCCGGCATTCGTAGATGTAAACGTACACCCGTCGAAAACAGAGGTGCGGTTTTCAAACGAGCGTGCCGTGTTCGATACCGTATACGGTGCGGCAAGGTCGGCGATTTTGTCAAACACGCAAAAGCCCGAGCTTGAAGGTTCGGTCCTTTCGGATGTAAAATATAAGGTCGTAAACAGCTTTTTGCCGATAGACGAGCATCGACCGACAACTGCCGAAAGACAGATATCGATGACCGTGCGACAGCCGATCGAAAAAAACGACGAAGAAGAAAGCGTGTCCGGGCGAAAAACGGAGTTTATACGGATAGACAACGCCGCACAGTTCGAAGCACTGATACCGCCCGAGGAGGATATGTATTCGACACATCGGACAGCAAACGAAGAACGGCAAGCGAACGACGGTACATACCGTTTGAGCGAAAATAAAGAAAAAAACGAAGCGACTGTACCGCCGATATATACGGCGGAGGATATAAAGCAAGATATAAAACAGTATGCGGATCAAAATGAAATGCACGTCGAAGCGGAAAGCGTTATCGATGATAATGCGTGCCGTGCCGGTTACGTTGCGGAAGAAAACGAAGAGGTGAACGGAGAGAAAGAAAAAAGTATATCGGAAAAGACGGAATACAGGTATGTCGGCGAGTTGTTCGGCACGTATCTTATGGTCGAACAGGGCGATATCGCTTATATCATAGATAAGCACGCCGCACACGAGCGGATAATATTCGAACGTCTTGCAAGCAAGGATAAGAACAGAAAACGCGGAAGTCAGCTGCTGATGATACCGACGGAACTGTTCCTTGACAGCGTAAATGCGGAATTTGCCGATGAATATCGTGAAGAAATCAAAGAAAGCGGTTTTAATTTCATACGTTGCGGGAATAATATAAGTATAAATGAAATACCGTCCGGCTTTTCCCTACAGGCGGCACGCACGCTGTTCGAAGCACTATGCGAAGCTCTCGGTCAATGCACAGGCAGCGGAGAGGGCAGCAGAACCGCAATATTCGAAAAGGCACTTTATCAGTCCTCGTGCAAAGCGGCGATAAAAGCGGGCGAGATAAACAGCGAACAGGCTTTGCGTGAACTTGTCGATGAGCTGATGTCATGCCCGAACATAAATTATTGCCCTCATGGCAGGCCCGTGGCGTTCGTTATGAAAAAATCGTCTGTTGAAAGAAAATTCGGTAGAGCCTGACCGAAAGGTTAATTATGGAACTGTCAGCGTTCTTAAGACAGCTTGCTTTGTCGCCTCCTTTGCTTGTGACCGCATTGCTCACCTTGGGTGTGATACTCGTCAACGGTTGGACAGATGCCCCGAATGCTATAGCGGCTTGCATCGCCACACGGTCGATGAAGCCGCGAACGGCAATAATCATGGCGGCGATAATGAATTTTTTCGGAGTTTTCGTCATGAGCAAAGTAGGTGCGAGTGTGGCGTTTACCATAAAGGACATGGTGAACTTCAATTCAGGTGCCGATACGGAAAAACATTCGCTTGCGGCACTTTGTGCGGCACTTGCGGCTATAGTCGTGTGGGCTGTCACGGCGTGGTACTTCGGTGTTCCCACAAGCGAAAGTCATGCACTGATAGCGGGACTTTCGGGAGCGGCGATCGCACTCAGCGGTGTATCGGGAATAAACGGCAATGAATGGAAAAAAGTCATTTTCGGGCTTATCCTGTCCACGCTTCTCGGCTTTTTTGCCGGCTTTGTTGCGGCAAAGCTCACCGTTTTTGCCTGCCGTAATGTTGACAGAGTGAAAAGCCGAGGCTTTTTCAAGGCGGCACAGATAGGCGGCTCGGCGGCAATGGCATTTATGCACGGAGCCCAAGACGGACAGAAATTTATAGGCGTGTTTCTGCTCGGCATATCGCTGTGCGGCGGGCAGAGCGGAAACGGTTTCATACCGCTGTGGCTCGTGTTCCTTTGCTCGGCGATAATGGGACTCGGCACGTCGATAGGCGGCTACAGGATAATCAAGGCTGTCGGTATGGATATGGTGAAGCTCGAAAGGTATCAGGGATTTGCGGCGGATACGGCGGGGGCGGCGTGCCTTTTGCTCGCAACGCTTACCGGAATACCGGTAAGCACGACGCATACAAAGACCTCGTCGGTGATGGGCGTCGGCGCGGCAAAACGCATATCGTGCGTAAATTGGAGCATTGTCGGAGAAATGGTGCTGACATGGATACTTACCTTTCCCGGGTGCGGACTTATAGGCTTTTTGACGGCTAAGCTTTTTCTTATGATGCTTTAGGTACGGTTATTTGGACTTTTATGCAACGAAAGGAAAACGTATGGCGAGAAAAAAAGGCGACGAATATTTTTTCGCAATGTCTGAAATGGCACTTTGTGCGAAAAGTGCGTCAACGGAGCTTGACCGAATATTTCGCTCGTTTCGTCCCGAAAAATTGGAGGCGGCGGTTATGCCGTTGCACGAAACGGAAAGACGTGCCGACGAGATACTTCGAACGACTACGGAAAAGCTTGTCCACGAATTTATCACGCCGATCGAACGTGAGGATATAGCCGCTCTGCTCGCATATCTTGACGATACGGTCGATCTGATAGAGGATACGGCGATAAAGGCGAATATGTACGGGCTTTTGTCCGTAAGAGCCGAGGGAATAGAGCTTTGCGAGCTTATTAAAAAAAGCACATCGGCGTTAGTCGAACTTACGGACGAGTTTCCGAATTTTTCAAAGTCAAAAAGAATAAACGAAATAATCGACGAGATCGATAACATCGAGGAAGAAGCCGACCGTGTTTATCACAGAGCGGTAAAACGTCTTTATAAGGAGGAAAAGGACCCGATAACGGTGATCGCATGGACGAGAATGTTCGAGGGACTTGAAAAATGTTGCGACTCTGCGGAGCATGTGGCATATCAGGTGAGATCCGCTATTATAAAGAATATGTAGCACGCCGACGGTTGAAAAGACTTGACAGCATTGTACAGAAAGTATTTTTGTCGCCGCAAGCGACGGAACGGAGATTGGTATGAAAAAATTTTTTGCACTGATAAGCACAGTACTGATTGGAGGATTAATGATGGAAGGTATTGTATCGGCAGAAATCAAGGACGGAAACGAGGTAAAGCGGGAACAGCTTTGCGAGGGCGTGGTACGCACGCACATACAGACCGAAGAGGGATCTGTGTACGGGGTGAACAACATAAACATTATAGAAGCGGACGTTACCAACCCCAATGTTTATTTCGACGTTATCGGAGGCGGCGAGTATTCGAACGAGCTTGCGACGGTAGCCAAAACCTGTAAGCGATTTAATGAGCTTAACGAAGGAAAAACGGCTGTAGCCGCAGTGAACGGCGATATGTGGATGGTAGGATATGCACACGCACGCTATAATATGTCCGTAGTTGCGGGAGGATATAATCAATATCCGCTCGTTTGCAAAAAGTCCATGACTATACCCAGAGGCTTTAATATGTACGACGGCGAAATAATAACTACCGCACATATGACGCAGGAAACACCCTATGAGGGGGATTTTTGGTCGTTCGGCATAACGCAGGACGGTGAACTTGTTATGGGCAGACCGCAGGCAACTGTGAAGCTTCTCGACAATAACGGCGATACGATAACTAAAGCCGACGGAGTAAACCGTCTGCCGGTGGATAACGCACTCGTTTTGTATACGGACAAGGGTCTTGATTCGAATGACTTTTCACTCGACGACGCTTACGAGGTACTTATCGAAACGGAGGGCGACTACAAGCTCTGCCACGGTGCGAACATAAAGGGCAAAATAGTCGGAATATATGACGAAAATACAAAGGAAAATCCGCCTAAGCTTGCGGAAAATCAAATGCTCCTCACCGCAAGAGGAACGAGAGTAAAGAAATTAAACGACGTAAAACTCGGCGACGAGGTGACCGTTACCGTGACCGTCAGAGAAACGGCAAAAAGCGAAACCGAAAAGTGGCAAAATGTACGCTCTGCGGTGGGCGGTCATATCTGGTTTGTAAGCGACGGCGAGCTTACGGGACAGGGTGCGGAAAACGGATATCCCACGACTATAATCGGCTCTACGAAAGACGGTAAGCTCGTGCTTATCACGGTTGACGGCAGGCAGAGCGGCTTTGCGACGGGTACCAATTCCGAAAAGCTGAAGCAGCTTGCTGTCGATCTCGATCTCTATAACGCTTTCCTCGTTGACGGCGGCGGCTCTACGACTATGGCGGTCCGTAAAGGCAGTGCATATACGGTAGCGAATCGCCCGAGCGATAAATTCGCAAGCGGTACATACGGCTCGCCCCGTTCGGTCGTAAACTCGATAATAGTTGCAAGCGTCGATAACGCCGGATCTAAGGAAACAAACTCACCCGACACGACCGAAACGAATACGGACGGCGAAGGTGTCGTATCGCAGGAACAGAACGACAGCACTTCGGACACCGTTGTGATCGATTCCAAAAACGGCGAAAAGGCTAAAAAAAGCAAGATAGTGCCGATCGCAGTGGGTGCGGCGGCTGTGGCTGCGGCGGCAGCCGGTGCGGCAGTGCTGATTTCAAAGAAGAAGAAAAACTGAAAAGCACTTTAACGGCAGAAACGGCTAAAATATATTTTCAAGCGAGATCTCGTTGATCTCAAGCAGGCGGGTCAGAGCGTGTATAAATTCATCACGGCTGACGAGGTAGCTTTCAAAGTCCTCGGAGCTTACGTTATTGTAAAGCTGTGTGAATGCTCGATCCGCCTCGTCTACTTCACGCAGATCCATGAAATACACTATCACACCTCGGTGGCGATGCCATTTCTCTCCGATATCTTCGACGGCGGAAATGCAATTCGAGATCTCCGCCTCGTTTGTCGGAAGTCGATTTACGTCGTTTATCAGCTCACCGGCAGTGCTTTTCATGTAAAACAGATTCGCACCTACTCCGAAGCATACGAGAAAAAGAAGTATAACGGATATTATCACCGATTTTATCTTTTTCATCTCCTTTAAGATACATTTAAACGGCCGAGTGTAAAACGGATATTGCACTCGGCTCGATCTATTTCAGTGCAATGTATAAATTGTCGCAGTCGTCACAGGTAAGAAGAAGTACAAGAGCAATGTCTGAAATTTTACGCTTTTGAAGCTGTTTTTTTACCCACTGCTCGTTGTGACCGAGTGCGGAGCATTCTTTAAGATCTATTTTTCCGTCGGAAACGAGTATTCTTGCCATTCCGCATTCCGAGCCGACAACGTTGATATCGCTCGATACGACGGGAGAATCACTGCGATTCAGGATCACGGACATTTTACCGTTGTCCTCAAGCAGACAGTACCTGACCTGAGCCGGTGAGCCGACATTCTTGCACCGCAATTCGCCCATAAGCTCTTCGACGGAAATGCGACATTTTTTCAATTCTTTTAAGTCTATTACACCCTTGTTTATGAGTATGCTCGGCTTGCCGTTGAATATTTTTTTGAAAATCGAAAGCTTTGTTGTCGCATACGATGTTATGACCTCTATCGAAAGAACAACAACGACCGGAACTATGCCGTAGACAACGGGTATGTTGTCGTCCGTTATCGGTGCGGAAGCGATTTCCGAAAGCAAAAGCGTCGTGACAAGCTCGGAGGGCTGAAGCTCACCTATCTGTCGCTTCCCCATGAGCCGCAGAACGAGAATGAGCAAAACGTAAACGAGAACGGTTCTGAAAAGCATTACCGTCAAAAGTGATCACCTCCGTATTATTCTTGCCGATGAAAACGACATTTAATCGTAACCGCACACAAAACAAAACGGTAATAAAAAATAATTGTAAATTTAAATTATCACTGTTGCATTTTGCGACTGCGTGTGATATAATTTTATATAATTGTACAACTGTACGGAATAGCCGTGCAGCAGAGGCATTTTGAAGTTTATGTGTGTAAAATGGCCGAAAGAAAGATCATCTCCTTTATACTTGTACTCGGTATCGTGCTGACGAGCTTGCCGCTCAAAACACACAGTGCCGAAAAAAGTGCATACGAGGTATTATCCGAGCAGACACCCGTTTATGTGTCGAGCATCGCAATGGACGGCTTCGATGCGTTTTATTCCGAAAAAAGCACCGACGAGATTTTATCGAACGCCGAAAATAACTATGTCTGTGCTCCGATAACGGTGTCGGGGAAAAGCATTACGAGCCATGTTTATATGAGATGCTTTTCAATATCGGATATTTCAAAATATACTGCGGAACAGGCAAGCGAACAGGCCTCGAAGATACTTTCACACGTAAAGTCGGCTGTTGCAAAAAAATACCTGAAATGCATCGTGCGTCAATACAGCATTTCCGTTTCCGTAAAGCAGGATAAGAAGAACGGAAAGTATACGAGCATGACGGTCAGATTGTTTATAGCCGTAGGCGAGAGCAATGAACAACGTAAGGAAGTGATCTCCTCGTTTGTTGCACCGAATGCGGATACGTGGAGCGAGCTTGATATCGGCGAAAAGCTGACAAGCCTCAATTCGTTTATACTGAACGGTCAGTTCGCATACGACGTGTCATTGCATAACAGAAGCAGTATCTACGAATTTATTTGCGATAAAAAAGGCGTGTGCGAGGAATATGCGGGCCTTACGGCACTTTTCCTCGACTATATGAATATAGAAAATTATTTGATAACGGGCAAGGTCGGCGGCGTGGGCCATATGTGGAATATGGTCAAAATATACGACAGGTATTACCATTTGGATATTTTGTGGGACGGTGCCGTGAACAACGAGGGCGTGCATACGAGCATAAGCACGAAATATTTGCTTGTAAGTACGCAAAGCGTGTCGAAAACACATTCGCCGGACGTTTCATTTGAAAATATGACCTCGCTTGCCGTGTATGATTTCGTGTTCGGACAAACACCGAAAAATATCGAAACAAGACTCTATGAAATAAAAGACGGAAAAATGGTACATATACCGATATTGACAACAGTCGAATTTTTCCTCTCGTCGCTCGACGAGGGCGAATTCGTCACGGTAAAATGCGACGAAAACGAGCTGCAACACGACGAGCTTGTAGGCTCGGGGTGCGTTATCGAGCTGAATGTGAACGGTGAGATAAGGCAAAGTCTTACGGCTTGCGTGGTGGGAGATTGTACCGGTGACGGAAGAACGACACGCAAGGATATCGAAAAGCTACGGGACTTGATACTCGGCAGGGAAACGCAGAATACGGAATTGCTCGAATTTTGGTGCGATATAAACGAAGACGGAAACGTGACCGTGACTGATATTTTCGTATTCGACAATCTCATGAAGCAAACTCGTACCGACACCAAACCTTCCGTGACGGAACCGCAATACCCGACCGACGGCGGTGAGGATATGCCCGACGACGAAAAGGCGAGAAAAGACGACAAAAAAGACGATGCCGAAATCAGAAGCGACAGCGGAAACGGCGGTGATGTCGCATGACAAAAAAAGTATACGGTACGATAATTCGGCTTACACTTCTTGCGATCATTGTCGTGACACTTATCATGAGTCTGTATGTTAAAACGGAGGCAGTGCCGATAGGGGTAATGTATATAAAAGCCGACAGCGTTGTAGACGGAAATATATTTTACGTTACAATAGCCCTGAACGGTGCATCGGACATTGCCGGCGGACAGGGAATGTTACATTACGACGCAACGAAATTGCGATTGCTCGAATTTGCACCTCATTTGCCCGAGGGCTGGGCGTGGGATATGTACGACAAAAACGGTGAGGTGTCGTTTTTGTTCTATATTGACAGGGAAAAGGAAAAAGTATCCGAAACGCAAGCCGATACGAGCGAATCGAATGAGCCTCGGGAAGCACCGACTGCCGAAAACGGCTCGACGGGGACGGAAAACGATACGACGGCACTTGCGGTGAGTACAACGACGGCGGACGAAGAAAAAAACGAAATTCCGGACGACGGAAGCGGATTTCTTAACGATAAATGTGAGCTGTTCAATCTCTATTTTCAAATAGAAAACGAACCGCAGGACAAAAAATTAAGCCTTTGGCTCGATAAGGTGCTGTTGTCGGATACGATATCGGAATCGAGTTGCCCGCAAAGCAACGTGAGTATCATTGTCGATAATTACGTGCCGCCTGTTACAACGGCACCGTCGGTGACCGACACCGAAAGCAATGCTCCCGAAACGGAGCGGAATACCTCCGAAGTAACTGAGAAAATTACGACCGCAGAGCGAAACACGAACGAGGAAACGGAGAAAACGACGGAATCGGATCAAATCACCGTGACGGAGAGCGATATAGTACGCACGGTCGGCGAAACCGAGTATGTCGGCAAAAGCGTCGGAGACGGAAACGAAATAAGAATAATTCACGTTATAGCGGTAGCCGTTGTGTGTACGGTAATATCGGGCGGCGTGGTTTACTTCGCAATGAAGAGAAAAGCGGATAAAAAATGATAATGTGCTTCACCGGTTACAGGGCATCGAAAATGCCGTTTTCACAAGCCGATACGGAAAAAGTAAACGCATTGAAGGCGTGGATAGAGCGACTGCTCGAAATGTCTTCCTCACGGGTCGAACGTTGCTATTGCGGAATGTGCGACGGTGCGGATCTGTGGGCGGCACTGGCGGTATTGAAAAACAGGGAACGGCTCGGAATGGAGCTGTACTGCGTTGTGCCGTTCAAAAATCACAGGGATCGTATCCCCGTAAGATACAGAGCCGATTACGATTATGTTTTGCAAAACGCCGATAATGTTGTGTTGCTTAACGATGATGTCCTGACCGATTCTTACGACGTCGCGTTTCAAGCAAGAAACCGATATATGGTCGAGCATTCGGGCATCGTCGTCGCAATATGCAACGCACATAATATCCAAAAGGGAGGCACTCTCAGCACAGTCAATCTGGCGAAAAAATATAAAAAATATTTGCTTTATTTAGATCCCCTGACGGGCGTTATATTGAAAGAAAAGTATGAGCAGCTTTAATAAAAGAAGAAAACCGAAATATACATATCGTTATGCAAAGCAGGGAGCGGAAGCGTCCTTGGTCTTTCTCGTAATAACGCTGATAACGGTGATAATAGTTCTGTCTGCGATACTGGTTTCGAGATTTGCCGATGCACAGGAGCAAGATGCCGGATCCGACGGCGATACCGCAAAACCGACGACAGATCTGCGGCAGACGGAAGAGCAGACTGCGGAGGCTACGACGGAGGACGAAAAAACGGAGCAGCCCGTCCCCGACGGATATACAACGGTCACAGTGTCGAAAACCCAAATATCTCGGGGCAGCTTGGTACTCGTAAATACTCAATATGCGTATGATGACGAACAGCTCGATAGGAATAAGCTCGTGAGCCTGTACGGTAATAACGATAAGAAATATACTCTTGCTTATTCCGATCTGCGACTCCTTTCAAGTGCGTATGAAGCATTAAACAGCATGACGGACGATTATTATAAAGCTACGGGAAAAAGCAATTTGCAGCTCGTTCAGGCGTACAGAAGCCGTGATGAGCAGGAAAAATATTACAACGACTCCGTGGAAAACATAGAGGACAGAAAATATTACGAAAAAGCGGGATATTCCGATCATCAAACGGGACTCGGCTTCAATGTCAAGCTTTATGAAAATGATGTTTCGATGTCATATTCGAAGTACGCCTCGGAATATGCGAAGTGGATTGCAGATAATTTTCATAAATACGGGTTTATAATCAGATATTTGCCCGAAAAATACGAGATAACCGGAATATACGACGAAAGCAGTCATTTTCGGTATGTCGGCGTGCCGCACTCGTATTATATGGTACAGCACAGCCTGTGCCTTGACGAATATATATACCTGATCAGAAAATATACACTCGGATCGGAAACGCTTGAAGTGGAGTGCGACGGAGTAAAATACCGAGTTTATTACGTCAAAGCATCCGATTCCGAAAGCACAGAGGTGTATGTTCCGACGGATAAGGAGTACGAAATAAGCGGAAACAATGTCGACGGCTTCATCGTTTGGTATAAAGCTTAGAGAAACGGAGATCAAATTGAAAAAGAGAATTTTTGCACTGTTTTCGGCGATCATTATGGTGCTTTTGCCGACTTCATGTTCGAAAAAAGCCGAAACTGTTGCCGAATATACGACAGTGGGCGAAAAGCCGTCGTTCGTCGCACCGCTGTATTCGGATAAAACAAACGGCGAATATGCCGTTTTGCTCAGAGAATACGGTGAATACGGCTCGGCGGTGGCTGTAGGTGAGCTTGACGGGGAAAAGCGGGTGCTTTACAAAACCGAAGAGGGCAGTTGTATCTATGAGCTGTATGTTTATGAGGGTATCGTAGCGTTTTACGATATGACACCCGAAAACGATGAGGATGTGTATTACAGATTGAAAGTCGTAGATACGAAAAGCGGTGAGGTGTATTCTCCGTATTCCAAGCTGATATGTGAGGATGGTGATGTCCAACCGAGATTTCTCGCTCTTTACGACAGGGACGTGTATTATGTGACCGCATCGCTGAAAATGGGCATGAGCCGTATTATGAAATATACGGTGGGCGAAGAAAAGCCCGTTGAATTTGTTTCGACGGAAATGACCGAAAACAGCTTTACTTACGGACATTCGCATACATTTGTAAACAGACACGACCAAAGCCTCATCGTTTCCCGTGTCGTCGGCTACGATCAGTACATTGATGTCTATAATATTGTGACGGGCGAAAAAAAGTCGGAGAAGCTGTTGCCGTCAAACGTAGCACTTGTGTATAATTGCGATTACGACGAAATGAGCGGGGTGTACGCTTTGTATTATGCCGAAATATCCGAGGGAGATTTCGGAGCGGAGGCCGTCGGATATACCACGAACGAAATGAAAGAAATCAAAAAGCTTGCGACCCTTAACGGCGATTCTTATGTCGAGAGAGAGAGCATCGTGCTGGTCAATAACCTTATATTGCTCTGTATGAAGGATTCAAGCCTCGAGGACGATCCGTATAGCTCGTTCAATTCGGTTGCGTATAATATTGCCGACAACACGATGAATTCGTTTACGGGAAGCGTGCAGATCTGGATAAGAGATGAGAGCATATACAATTTGAGCCTCGACAAAAAGAACGGCAAGGATAAAATGGTAATAACAAAGCATTCCATAACCTCAAAATGATAAAAAACAAAAAAATACGCACCGTCGTAAACGTGCTGATGTGGACATTTGCCTCCGTGATACTTTTTAATTATTCTTATTTCGGAATGTGGCAGCTCGTCACGGGCAGTTATAAATATCTGTCGCTCGTTGCGGTAATATCGGCGGCAGTTGTATTACCGATTGCCGCATTGTTGCTGTTCGGTAAAAAAATAAGGAGGACGGCAGATATATTACAGCTGATATTTGTGATCGGTATGGGCATATATTGCGTGACGTTCGTTATCTCGATCGTTTATACGTTGTGCGGCGTGCAATACGAGCCGCAGAGCGGCTATGACGGAATAATAGTCTACGGAGCTAAGGTGAACGGAAGCGAGCCGTCGAAATCGCTTAAAGAAAGACTCGATAAAGCACTTGAGGTCTACGAAAAAAATCCCGATGCCTGCTTTATAGTTACGGGCGGGCAGGGAAACGGCGAAAGCATTTCGGAAGCCGAATGTATGAAAAATTATCTTGTCCGCTGCGGCGTTGACGCAAGTGTGATATTTTGCGAGGATCGAAGCACGGATACAAAGCAAAATGTCGAATACAGTAAAAAATTACTCGAGGAACACGGACTCGGCGGTATAAAGACCGTCGGCGTTTCAAGCGAATTTCACGTTAAACGTATACAAAAAATATGCAGGGCAAACGGACTCGATACCGACTGCGTCGGCACTCATACGTCAAACCCCGCAAGATTGTATCTTATGCTTGTGCGTGAATATATGTCGAATATTAAATATATGCTCGGTGTGTGATTTCGTTCATTTGCCGGTAGAACCGAAGCCGCCATCCCCTCGTGCCGTGTCGCAAAGCTCATCGACAACGGAAAAATCGCCCCTTATGCTCGGCACGAAGACCAGCTGGGCTATGCGTTCGCCGCTTTGAACGGTATACGGCTCGCCTGATAGGTTGACTGCCGATACCAAGATCTCGCCCCGATAATCGCTGTCAACAACGCCGACACCGTTGGCAAGAGCGATGCCGTGCTTGCTTGATAAGCCGGAACGGGCGAATATCAGTGCGGCAATATCGTTTCTGTCGCATTCTATCGCTATTCCCGTCGGTATCCTAACCCTCTGCATAGGCTCGATGACGATCGGCTCATCGATGCAGGCGTATAGATCCGCCCCGCATGAGTTCTCGCTTCCGTACATAGGTACGGAAGCGTTTTTGTGCAATAATTTTATCTTAACGTTCATACTTGTCGTATACCTATAATCTCTTTTTGTTCTCGTCGCTTGCCCTTTTCATTCTGTATGCGTCGATGATCTCGGCACATTTTATCGGTTCTTCATCGGTGAAGAAAAAATGCCGTTCGCCGATAAGCTCGGCACAGATAAGCTCCGACTTGTCTGCCATGTATATCGGTATACCGTTATACATCACATTTCGGTGCGAAAATGTACGACGAACGGGAAGCTTACAGCCGAGCCTGTCCGTATAGTACGTGTACGGCGTTTTGTCGCAGTATGAGCATTTGTCGATGTTGGGAGCTTTCCATTCCATTGCAATATCGCGTATAATGCATTTTTCAAGCGTCATTACAGGGAGCTTTCCGTATACCGCCGCACCTGTTTTCATTTCGGTGCTGTGAGCTGCAGAAGCAAGCTGAGCCGCTTTCAGTTCCGCCGAAAGCGTCACGTCAGTACAGCCGAGGCGTCCCCACAACTCGGCATCGTGGTATCCGAAAGCATTTAAGCCCAAGCCACCGTGAACCGTGTAGCCGTATTTTATCGCCGTATTCAACGTTCCGAGATTGTTTATATAGGCGTGCTTTGCACCCGACAGCTGTGCGGTGACAGCCATATCCTCGAAATCGGCAAATTCATGCTCAAGCACGACCGACGGAAATTCGACCCCGTCCACTATACTGCGTGTTTCCGCATCCGCCCGCAAATACTCTTCAAGCGGAAGATATACGTGCGAAAACATTCCGAGATAGATCCTCGGAGGGATAAAGCAAGCGTGCGTAAAATGTGCCGACATACCGCCCGACGGCGTGTGATCGGCTCGTTTTTTCGCCGAGCCTGTCGCAGAGGCGGGATACGAACTTTTTTTTCTCTCGGGATATTTTACGGTGTCTATGCTACAAACGAGCTTTTCCACTGCAGTACGCCTGAGCGAGTTTATCTGTGCGGGAGATAACGATATCCCATCGTCCATTATGAGAGAGATATCCTCGCTCTTTACGGAGAACGGGGTTGCACCGAGTTTTGACAGGTTTTTTATCGCCTGCTCGGGCGAAAGCGGAGCTGTTTTCGCCTGCTCGGGCATTGCCCCGTAAACTACGGCACAGGCTCGTCCGTTTACGGTTTCACAGCTCAGCTGAAGTCGGCTGCTTCGTCCGAGGCAAAGCTCCGCACTCATGCCGACAGGCAAACGACAACGGTCGTTTTTTAACTCAAAGGCCGCAGTAGCCTCCGCATCCTTACTTGCCGCTTTGTCGTTTTCGGAACGAACACCGAGCATTCCGACTCCCAATTTGTGCGTGAAATAGCCGTCTGTAAAACCGCCTCTCGAAAAAATTTTCGATAAAGCGTCAAGCTCCTCGGGTTCGGCTCCGCGTCGCTCGTCAAGCAGACGGCGGTAGATCCTTCCTACTGTGTAAACGTATTCGGGCGATTTCATTCGTCCCTCGATCTTAAGCGAAGAAACACCTGCCTCGATTATTCTCGGAATATACGAAGCCAAACACATATCCTTGAGCGAAAGCCTGTATTTTCCGTCGATGTCGGGCTGACGGCAAGGCTGTGCGCATTCGCCCCTGTTTCCGCTTCTTCCGCCCATGCAAGCCGACAGCGAACACATACCCGAATGACAAACACAGTGAGCTCCGTGTACAAATATTTCGTATTCCATGTCGGGACACGCCCGTTTGGTCAAAACGATATCGCCGAACGAGCATTCGCGTGCAAGTACGATGCGGGAAAAACCGAGCGAGCTTAAGAGCTTTGCTCCGGAAGCGTTGTGGCATGAGCATTGAGTACTTGCGTGAAGCCGCAGGTCGGGAAAACGCTTTTTTATCTCGTATGCCGCACCGAGGTCGGCAACTATCAGACTGTCGATGTCGCTTTTGTAGAGAAGCTCGACGAGCGAAAGCATTTCGTCGTATTCCTTGTCATATATCGCAGTGTTCAATGTAACGTTCGCCGATACGCCGAAGAAATGACATTTTGTAATGATATCGGCTATTTCGTCGTTGCCGAAATTGTCGGCACGCATTCGGGCGTTGAACGATTTACACCCGAAATATACCTCGTCCGCACCTGCGGCGAGTGCGGCATCAAGTGCCTCATGTGTTCCGACGGGAAGAAGCAACGAGGGCAACTCAGTCATCACTGCCCGCTTTCCGCTTTTCGCGTGCAAGCTCACGTTCAAGCTTTTTTATCTTTTCTTCGAGCTTTTCTTTTTCCCATGTCAGCTTTTTGGCTTCCGCGCAGTAATCGAGGGCGACAAGCGTTGCCGCTTTCAGTTTGGTGCAACTCGTATTTTGAAGTACAAGATTGCTTATTTTCGAGTTTACGGTGCTTGCCACTTCGTAGGTGAAGCTCTCGTCGTCGTCGCTGAGTACGTTGAAGGTCATGCCCGCAATGGTAACGACATATTTTTGTTTCATTTTCCAAACGTCCTTTCGTGGTATACAAAAAATCGGTTTATCTCTTGACTTTGTTCGCTTTGTGTTGTATAATGTGAATCGATCGTGAAATTAAGCTTACGACGGGCTGTTATATAACGGCTCTATGAATAAACGAGTGAGGTCGCTATGTCTGATATATTGTATAAAAGAATAATCGTGAAGGTCGGCACGTCGACGTTGACCTATGACACAGGAAGCCTGAATCTTCGCCGTATGGAAAAGCTGTCGTGTGTCCTGTCGGATATTAAGAACAGAGGTGCGGAGGTGGTGCTTGTGTCATCGGGTGCCGTATCTGCCGGAATAGCAAAGACGGGCTACGATGGCAGACCCGTTACGCTCAACGAAAAACAGGCATTGTCCTCGGTAGGTCAGGCGGAGCTGATGAAAATGTACGATAGATTTTTCACAGGCTTCGGTCACAAGGTCGCCCAAATACTTTTGACTAAATTCGTTATCGACAACGAGGAAACGAAGGAAAACGCATACAGTACCTTCAGGACTTTGATCGATATGGGCATAATACCGATAGTGAACGAAAACGACTCTGTTTCATATCAAGGCTTGAAATTCGGAGGAAACGATATTCTGTCCGCTTACGTCGCATTGCTGTGCGATGCGGATATTTTGATAAATCTTACCGATATCGAGGGCTTATACGACAAAAATCCCAGAGAACACGACGACGCAGTGCTGTTGAAAAGAGTTCGCAAGGTAGACGAAAATATATTCGCCATGGCGGGCGGTGCCGGCACGAGCCGAGGCACCGGAGGAATGATAACAAAGCTCGAAAGTGCCGCTATGGTGACGGAAAAAGGAATTGCCATGGTGATAGCAAGCGGTTCGAATCCCGAGGTTATATACGATATAGTTGAAGGCAGAGATGTCGGTACGTATTTCTGTCCGCAAGGTACGACGGAATGATCAATACTTTTCGAGTATTTTCGAAATCGCTTTTTCGTTAAAGGTAACGGTGTAGTTGCTTGCTTTGAGTGCGGGATCTTCGTCGCTTTGCGATATATAAAGTCCGATGTAACATTCGTCAGACAGAACGGAGGTTATGTCGGATCTTTTCATTCCCGCTCCGTAAGTGTCCAAAATATAATATGCCTCTTCAAGCCCGGATGCTTCGACCGCTTCGTTTAATGACGAAAAACGACTTTCAAGCTGATATTCCGACGGCAAAGCACAACCGCTTGCCTCGGCGGCGGAACGGTAGGTCAGAAGGTACTCGGCACGCTCCTTTGCCAATTTCATGAAAAAGTCCGCATAGCTTTCGCCGTTTGAGAGGTACTGCTCATGATACGGCTTCGTTTTGTCGTAATTCTTCACAAGCTCCGTGTCGGCGTTTTCCTCGTTTGAAATATATCCGTCGGCACAGTCTATGTAAATGTACCTTAACTGTATTTGCGAGTACGAGTAGTCACCGCATATCGCCGCTTCGCACCGTCTTTCCCATGCCCCGTTTACGGAGGATATCTTGAGGAAAATACAGCCGACCGTGATCGCCGTGAGTGCGATGTTGAGGACAATGAGAACACCTTTGTTGAGATAAGCTCCGTCTTTGCCCAAGTGTATTTTGTTTTCGTTGCCGTTTCTCAGACGCTTGATGTTTTCTTTGTGAGATATCAGCACGATAACGGCGGAGATAAGCGAGCAAAGCGTGATTATTATGTTCGGCTCGGAAAAACGAGAAAGTATTATGGGATAGAAAAGTGCGAAGATCATCGAGCCGAGCGAAATGTATTTCGTAAACGATACTATTATGACGAAAAACGTAAGTAAAATAAGACAGACTATCGGATTGCAGTACAGAGCGGTGGCAAGTAAAGTCAAAAAGCCCTTGCCGCCCTTGAAATCGAAAAATATCGGCTTGACGTGACCTACCATGCAGAAAAGTCCCGCAAGATATGCACCGCTCTCACCTAAAAGCAGCGAGCCTATGAAGCATGAAAGGACAGTCTTGCCGATGTCGCCCGCAAGCGTAAGCACCGCCGCACCCTTTCCGTAAGCACGAAGCATATTCGTCATGCCTGCATTTCCGCTTCCGATCGTGCGAATGTCCTGCTTGTATTTTAATTTCGAAATTATTACGGCAAAATTGACCGAACCACAAAAATATCCGATTGCGGCACATAAAAGCATACCGATGAAAAGTACATCCCAACCCGAACCGGCGGAAAATATACCGTTGTTCATTTATCGTCACCTCTTTCACGCACCGTAATGCGTATCGGGGTGCCGTTGAAGCCGAATACCTGACGCAGACAATTTTCCAAATAACGTCGATATGAAAAATGGAACAGCTTTTCGTCGTTGCAGAAAATCACAAACGACGGAGGCGATACGGACGGCTGCGTCATGTAATATATCTTGAGGCGTCTGCCCTTATCGGAGGGAGGTTGTACCTTGCCTATGGCATCTGCCAGCACGTCGTTCAGCATACCCGTGGATATGCGAAGCCTCGATTGCTCGCATACGTATTTTATATGTTCGTACAGTTTGTTTACACGCTGTCCCGTCCTTGCCGAAATGTAAACGACGGGAGCGTAGGTCATGTACGAAAGAGCGGTCATTACCTTTTTCGTGTATTCAACGGTGTTTTTTTCGTCACTCTGTGCGAGATCCCATTTGTTTATTACTATTACAGACGGCTTCCCCGCATCGTGTGCAAGCCCGGCGACCCGCTCGTCCTGCTCCGTTACGCCTTCCGTTGCGTCTATCATTATCAGACAAACGTCGGCACGCTCGATCGCAGCTTTCGCACGGATAACACTGTATTTTTCTATGTTGTCGCTTATTTTAGCACTTCTTCGTATTCCCGCAGTGTCGATAAAACAGAATTTGCCGTATTCGTTTTCAATATGGCTGTCGACCGCATCTCTCGTGGTTCCGGCAATGTCCGATACTATCATTCGCTCCTGTCCCAGCACCCTGTTTACAAGCGAGCTTTTTCCCGCATTCGGCTTGCCCACAACGGCAACCTTGATTTCGTCCTCGTCCTCGCTTTCCTCGCCGTTGTCCGGACAGCATTCAAGCACCGCATCGAGCAGATCTCCTGTGCCTGTGCCGTGAACGGAGGAAAGTGCTATGGGGTCGGACGAAAATCCGAGTTCGTAAAATTCGTAATACTCGTAGGGAAGCTGTCCTATGGAATCTATCTTGTTTACGCAAAGCACGATGGGCTTGCGGCTCTTTTGAAGCATAACGGCGATATCTCGGTCGTCGGCTGTTAAGCCGGCACGTACATCGGTCATGAAAACTATTACGTCCGCCATTTCGATCGCCAGCTGTGCCTGATCTCTCATGTGCTTCAATATCATGTCGTCGGTTTTTGGCTCTATTCCGCCCGTGTCGATTATGGTAAGCGTGCGTCCGCACCATTGCGTCTGTGCGAATATTCTGTCACGTGTAACGCCGGGCGTGTCCTCGACTATGGAAATACGCTCTCCCGCAAGCTTGTTGAAAAGCGTGCTTTTGCCCACGTTCGGACGACCGACGATGGCAACAATAGGTTTTGACATTGTTATTCTCCGATCACAGTATTTATAAGTCCCTCGCCCGTGCTGTCGGTTATATCTACAGGCACGCCGAGTGCCTCGCTCAATTCGGAAACGCTTATCCCGTCAAGAAACAGATCTCCGTCGGAACGAAGCATGACCGACGGCAGTATCAAACGCTGTCCCAAAGGCTTGCCTTTTAATTGCTTTATCAGATCGCTGCCCGTGATAAGTCCCGCAACGGTTATGTTTTTTCCGAAAAAATCGTTTTCTATCTCGTATAAATGCACTTTTGTATCCGTGAACCGCTCGTGCAACTTGTCAAGTGCGTTTTTTATGTAAGGATACGCCGCCTTGCCCGTTGCCGCAGAAAGCTCTCTTTTCACCCCGTCGTTTTCTCTGCCCTCAAGCTCGTAAAGAAAGCCGTCTGTAAAATCGGTGATCATTCCGACACCGTTTTCAAGCTGTGAAAAATCGCCGTAGTATTCGCTCGGGTGAAATTCAAGACCGGCGTTTATGTAAAATTCATCTCCGCAGTAAAATATCCGCTCGCCGTATTTTGCAAGACATTCATCGGCGAAGCTCTCTACCTGTCGTACGACCGCCTCACTCGAATGCCTGTCAAACGGCTCTATCGGATAAAGCCCGTCCCGACAGTCGGTAAGACCGCACGGAACGATCGAAACGGATACCATGTACGGATAAAGCGACGCAAGATCGCACATGGAACGCTCAAGCTCCGCTCCGTCGTTTATATTTCGACACAAAACTATCTGTCCGTTCATGGAGATCCCGCCGTCGTGTAATCGCTTCATAACGTCCATGATTTCCGCCGCACGGGGGTTTTTCATCATGAATACACGCAACTGCGGATTTGTTGTGTGAACCGAGATATTAAGCGGCGATAAACGCATTTTAATGATGCGATCTATGTCCTCGTCCGATAAATTCGTGAGCGTGACGTAATTTCCCATAAGATAGGATAAACGGCTGTCGTCGTCCTTAAAATACAGCGTGTCGCGACAACCCTTCGGCATCTGATCGATAAAACAGAATATGCATTTGTTTTTGCAACAATGCTTTTTATCCATTAAGTACGTTTCGAATTCCAGTCCTATGTCGTCGTATTCGCCCTTGCTTATCTCAACGTCGAAAAGCTCCGCACCTCGGTGCAACTTTATCTTTACGTGCTTTTCGGTAAGGTAAAAACGGTAATCCAAAACGTCGTTTATGACGTGCGAATTTATTTCTATGATCATATCGCCCGCCTCGATCCCGTGACGGTGTGCGATCGAATGCGGAGCTACATATCTAACTTCTACCATTACAGTAATTCTTCCAAAGCTTCCGTCGTATCGGCTATGTATGTCGCTCCGAGTGTTCTCAATTCGTCTGCCGAAAACGATGTTGTAACTCCGAGCGAACGCATACCCGCCGCAACAGCCGAAAGTATACCGTTTTTTGCGTCCTCGACGACAAGACAGTGCTGTGGAGATATGCCGAGCCGCTCCGCACCCAACAGATATATGTCCGGATCGGGTT
>CAZCJU010000014.1:0-32051 GCA_964498965.1 uncultured Lachnospiraceae bacterium | reverse complement strand
TCAAGGCGTCTTTTTGTGTATTATGTAACTTTATTTAGTCTATGATTGTATTATGTCAAATATCATATTTTGACAATATTTGACTCGGCGTTTTTTTCAGCAAAGACATCACCGGCAACACTCCGAAAAACGTGCATACTGCATATATCAGCAAAAGCAAGAGCAACGCCAGCCACACGGGGTAGAAGAAAATCAGGGACACATAAGACGATATCGACAGGCAGAGCCAAATGAATGCACTTGCAAGCAAGAACGATACAAGAGCGGTAAGCGAGGTCACCGTCAACGCTTCCGCAAAATATCTGAACAGCAGATTTTTACGGCTTACGCCTATTGCACGATAAATTCCGATCTCCTTTATACGTCCCATGATGCACGAACGCATTATGAAGTAAACGCACGCACTCATCAGCACCAAAAGCACTGCAAACGCTACTATTTGACCTATAACGCTTACATAAGCTTCTTTAGTTTTCTCTTCCTTTATACTTTCGGGAGTAATCAGCGGCTCATACCAAGAACTTGATGTACCAAGTGACGAAAACTCTCTGTCAAGCCATTTCTCGGTCAGTTTAGGATCATTTGAATGTATTACGGTATACGGAAAATCACTGTAATAATATTCGTCCTCGTCAAATTCATTATCACCGACGCCTTTAGACATTCGGATATATTCCCGCTCGTTTACCGCATAGCAGAAGCTATCATAAAAGTTTGCGAAGTTATTATTCCAATATTCGTCCTCGCCGTACATATTGCGAAGCTCGGTGATCTCAAATTCTTTTCCGTTTAGGATCACCGCATCACCGACGTTTTTATCGGGTTTATATTCATTCTGATTGCAAATCAGCACGGCTTTGCCGTCATCAAGGTTCATTTCGATATCGTCTGCACAGATTATTCTGCTGTCTACCGCATTTTCGGCGAGCATTTTTTCCGACACATAGACGCTGCTTTCATCCGAGCTTACCACGCCCGTGATATGCACGCCGCTGTATCCGCCCGAATTAAGCATAAGTCCTATCAGATCCTCATATTCGGAAATATATCCGACGCACGAGGTTTTCAAGAGCTTATCCGCCACGGACGTAGTTATCAGCATATCATCGTTTCCGAGATCGTCCTTTGTTCCGCAAACGAGGTCGAGCTTTTCGGCAAGCGGGAATCCCAAATACACGGCATTCGACGAAAAGCTTTCGTAGCTGTAGCCGGCGTTAAATGTTTCGAAGAAATTTATAGTAAAGCTTGCATAGTCGTCGCCGTATATATAATACCGTGAAAGTGTTACATAGTCGATTCCCGTTTCGGCATTTCCGACGGCGGCATTCAATTTATCTGACGCATCGAAATCAGGTGTATACAAATAAAACACATTATGATTATACGTGCCGTCTATTTCGGTCAGTTCCGAAACGGAAACTCCGAAAACTGCGGTAATAAACACGATAATACAGGCAAAAAGCGACATACAACGTCTGAAGTGCCTGTTTTTTCTTTCCTTTTTTCCGTGTGAGAAATTGGCTCTATATCCGCTTTTTACAGACGATGTGAAATTAAACAGTTTACCGTAATGTTTTCCTTCAAAGCTCGGAAGGGCGGACATATCGACGTTCGAGCTTATATACCTTTTTTCCGCTCTATGCTCGTAGACACCCTCCAGCAATTTCATTTCGCTTTTATCGTCGATTCGGTTTACATTCGGTGATTTTATTTGCAAATACAGCTTACCGTCGTTATTTACAATTCTGATATCTATCGGTTTATTCGGCATATCGCCGTAATATTCAACATTCAAAGCGTCGTTATGAAATTCCGTTTTTTCAAGTTCGCCGAGATACACGGAGTTTTTATCCTTTGCCGAATATCCGTGTGCGGCTTCATTATTCCTCGTTCCGACCACTCTGCCGTCGTAAAGCTCTATAACTCTGTCGCAATAGTAATCGACAAGCTCCGTTTCATGCGTGACAAGCAGCACGAGCTGTTCCTTCGAAACGGTCTTAAGCAAATCCATTATCATTACGGTATTTGTTTCGTCGAGATTTCCCGTAGGCTCGTCGGCGAGTATTATCCGGGGACTTTTCACTATCGCACGTGCGATAGCTATTCTCTGCTGTTGACCGCCGGACAACGTATCGGGTGTTCTTTTTTCGAAATTTTCCATACCGACATTTTTCAGAGCGGCACGTACACGTTCTCTCAACTCTTCGCCGTTTTTCATTCCGCACAATCTGAGTGCATCGGCTACATTATCGAAGCAAGTTTGCGAATTATTCAAATTATAGTTTTGAAACACGTATCCGATATACTTATTACGTATAAGATCGGGATTTGAGGCGATATTTTCGCCGTTTATCATAACGTTTCCGCTATCGCACGTATCAAGTCCGCCTATAACGTTAAGCAACGTTGTTTTTCCGCATCCGCTTCTGCCGTACAGAGCGATCATTCCTTTTTCAGGAAGTTCGAGCGATATATTATCTATTACGTGTATTTGGTTTGTTTTCCCTTTATTATAATATTTATCGAGAAAATTCAGTTTGATCATTCCGCATCCCCTCCTCTCAATGCAGTTTTAACGCTTTCGCCGAACAGTCTTTTAATTTGTTTGCGAGTAATTCGCACCGTTATGATCAGCATACCGACAAAAATCGCACAATATTGCCAAAAATACAGATATGTAAACTTTCCGTTCAGCTGCGGTGTGGCAAAGACGACTACAGCACACAGGCACATCAACAGCAATGCGGGAAGGAGCGACAACAACATTCGCACGTACATTCCTATCTTTATCGTTACGACATTTATTCCCATTGAACGCATTATCGCTATATCGGATTTAAAAGCACCTATCGCCTTCGAAGAGCAAAGATTTATGAAAAATGCGAGGAACACGATGATACCGAACCACACGAAGAATGTCATTATGCCGCCGAGAGTACCGAATATGGCACTCGCAGAATCGGCATTATATGTTTCATTCGAAAGAATTGCGATATAATTCATGCCGTTTATTTTTTCCGCCGCTTCTTTAGCCCGTGTATCGTTTTCAAAGAACAGGCTCGCCTGCGAATACGTCTCGGCAAGTACGTCCTGCACTGCTTTTCTCAGCAATGACGGGCTTATTACCACCGTTGTATCCGAATAATAGCTTTGATCGTCGCCATACGAATTAATGATCGTCGGATTTTTAATGCTCGGCCATGTTGCGGTGATATTCTCGGCACTTATAGTCAAATTGAACGGTGTAGATTCGGCATAATCGCCGTAATCGAAATATTCCGTATAAAATGCGTTAATCTGTATTATCGCACTGCTTATATTGTTCTGCAACTGTTTATTGAAAACACAGGCTTTCCCATCTTCAACATCATACGACGGCACGAATTGCGGAAACGTCCACATTATCACTTGCCCGTTCTCATCTTCAACGGAGGCAGTCAGCGTTATGGACTCCGCACTGTAAAGATAATAGACTGCGGTCATTTCCTCCAGTCCTTCACGAGTGAGCAAGCACATCGGGGTTTTATTGTTATCATAATAATACTTTACGCCCGTTACGGTCATTCGGAGTCCGTTTACAAACACCGTATCCGCTTCAAGCGTCTTTTTTCCGAAGCTCGGCTGACAGCTTATCGGCAGATATAAAAACACCTCATTGTTTTTATTCGGGTATCTTCCGATGATATTCGAGCCGAAGTCTTTTTTGTATGTACATTCGAAGTCCATCAGGATATAATCGTCGCCATATGGGATCGCAACCGAATTTTTGGACGGATTGCCTCTGTCGTAATAGAACAATGAATTGTTTTCGCTTTCGCTATCGAGCAATATATCGTAATGCATACTGTCTGTCGCTCCGTATTCGGCAACCAATCCCTCAAGCTCGGCATCACTTAACGGTTCTCCGTTCTTTTTTGCCACAACTACTCTGCCGTCAATGTGTGTGAACATAAGATTAGGCTCGAACAGCTCTCTTATACTTTCTCCGCACGAGGCTGTTGCGAAGAACGCACCGAGTGTTCCCAAGATCATAAGGAAGCAAAGAAACGCCGTAAGCTTCGGCTTTGATCTATATATTGCACAGCCGAGTGTAAAGCCTTTTTGAAATTCCTCCTTTTTGCTTTTCGGTCGCACTTTCTCCGTTTTTTCATCCTTTGATTCGACTTCGGAACGCCGTGACAAGACCGAATCTTCTTCCACTGTTCCGTCGAAAATTCTCACATGGCGTGTTGCGATCTTTTCGAGCTGTTCGAAATTATGCGTCACGATTATCAACAGTTTATTTTTCGACACGTCGTGCAGCAACTCGATTATTTCCTTAGATGTAGCACTGTCAAGGTTTCCGGTCGGCTCATCGGCGAGAATGATCGGACTGTCCTTAGCCAATGCTCTTGCGATGACCGTTCTTTGCTTCTGTCCGCCCGAAAGGCGGCTTCCTTTTTGGGCGATATACGGCATCATACCGACCTTTTCGAGCAACTTCAATGCCTGTCTGCGTCTTTCGTGTTTATCCTCGATATGCATAAGTGCAAGCTCTACATTTTCAAGCACCGTAAAGCTGTCGATTATGTTGTAATCCTGAAAAATAAAAGATATATACTTTTCTCTGTACTCTTCCCAATCGCTCTGCAGGTAATGTGAGGTCGGCCGACCCTCTATGTACATTTCGCCTTCCTCATAGCTGTCCATACCGCTTATCACATTAAGCAAAGTCGATTTACCCGAACCCGACTTACCGGTAACGGCGACGATCTCGCCACATTCAAACGACAGGCTGATGCCGTGCAATCCGACTGCGGCATTTGAAGCCGAGGCGTATATTTTGCCTATATTCTTCAATTCAAGTAATGGCATAATTATCTCCCGTGATATTTTATTTTCTGTCAAAGCCCTCCGTTGTCATTTAGTGCATTCAATAATGGTCTTGCCCGTCATTCAATAAAGCAAACGACCGGCATATGATGATTTGCATTCAATACGAAGATCGTATCCGCATACCGAATGACAAACGGAACATACCGCCAAAAAAGCGGGAAACATTCTCATTCGAATTATAATAAACATTTATTTATACGAAATGAACATTTTACACTATAAAAGTAAAAATCGCGATTCGAATCAAAAAATACGGCTGCACAAGCATTCGGTGCAACCGTATTTAAGTTGTATTAATTTAAAAACCTATTTACTCCGCTTTGAGTTTGATCCCATTTTCGGCAAGCTCGGCTATAATTCCGTCGGTCACGCATGACACCTCGTCCTTGGTCAGAGTTCTTTCGGGGTGCGAGAAAAGCATTCTCACAGTAATCGATCTTCCGTTTTCGTCCGCATACACATCGGCAACCGAAACCTCCTTTATAAGCGGACATTTCGCATTTTCTATTGCCTGTGCTATCGGTGCAAAGATTTCGGAGCAGAACGAGAGATCTATTTCTATTTCGGGAAATTTCGATATTTCACGATAACGTATTCCGGAATTTCTGATCTTCGCAAATTCTTCGACATCGATCTCGGCATAAACTATGCTTGCTTTTCTATCTATTCGCTTAGCTACCGAGGTATTAACTATTCCTATTTCGCCGATACATATTCCCTGACAGAATATTTCGAACAGATTTTTCGGATGCTGATACGAATGTGCCGAGATTGCTTTTTCGAATTTCAGTTCTTCATGTTTAATATCATCGGCTATCGTTGCGATCACATCTCTGAGTTCGAAATAAAGCGTTTCCGTATCCTTGGTCTTACTGTACAGGGTTATTGCCAATTTTTTATGCTCGTCGCAAAGTCCGTCATTATTCAGTCCGTTGACAACGTGACCTATTTCGAAAACGGAAAGCTCTTGCGAATATGCCGTATTGTATTTTATCTGACAGAGCTGTGTCGGGATCACCGATCGGCGGAGCGTCCTGATGTTGGGATTTGTCGCATTGACGAGTTCGACATTTTTCTCGACCTCGATATTCAAATCCTTATATTCGTCATAATACACCCATATATACGAATGAAGCTCGTGCATAGAATACCGTTTTACCAAAATATCCTTAATTCTGTCCTCATCTGTTTTTTCAAGTGAGGCACGAACGGGATAAAGCGGGGCGGATGCCGTATGGATATCGAAATTATCATATCCGTAAATAAGGGTTATCTCTTCGATTATATCCGCTTTTATCGTAACGTCCTTTGTGGATCTGTACGACGGGACGCAAACGGTAAATCTACCGTCAACAATTGTCACATTGAAGCCGAGTGACTTCAATGTCTTGATTATCGTATCGTCACCTATCTCGATTCCCGTATATCGATCTATGAACGCCTTATCGAAATCGAGCGTGATCTTCGGATATTTGTATACGTATTCGTCTGTCAATGCGGATATCACACACGCATTTTTATCTATATCGGTGAGCAACTTTACGAATCTTGCGGCGGCGACGGTCGTCATTTCGGGATCGAGGCTCTTTTCGTATCGTATCGACGCATCCGTTCTGTGGGAAAGGCGAACAGTGGATTTTCTGATAGATGCCGCATCAAAGCAAGCCGATTCAAGTGTAAGAGTAGATGTATCGGCAACTATTTCGGAATCAAGACCGCCCATGATACCGGCAATTGCTACGGGGGTGTCGCCGTTGCATATCATAAGCGTATTTTCGTCGATGTTTCTGTCAACGCCGTCAAGTGTACGGAATACAAACGGTTTATCGAAACGCTTTATTCTTATTTTTTCCACCTTACGAGAATCGAATGCGTGCATGGGCTGGCCCATTTCGAGCATGATGTAGTTTGTCAGATCCGCCAACAAATTCAAGGCTCTCATGCCGCAATAAAACAGGCGTATTCTCATATTAACGGGGCTTTTATGAACGGAGATGTTATTGAATTGCAAGCACGAATATCTATAGCAAAGCGGATCTTCTATTTTCAAATCGACCTTTCCGAGGTTTTCGTAAACGGCAAGATCGACTGTGGGAAGCGACTTAAGCTCTCTTCCAGCCAGAGCCGCTATCTCTCGTGCTATGCCGTAATGTCCCCAAAGATCGGGACGGTTTGTAAGCGATTTATTATCGACCTCGAATACTATATCATCTATATCATAGACCGATTTCAGATCCGTGCCGAGCGGTATATCGTCCGTTATTTCCATTATTCCGTCGTTCGAATCGCTTATACCTATTTCCTTTTCCGAACAGCACATACCATTCGAGGTATAGCCGGCAAGCTTTCTCGGTGCTATTGTGATATCACCTATTTTCGCACCGAGCTTAGCGAACGCCGTTTTCATACCGACACGCACGTTGGGTGCGCCGCAAACGACATCGACAAGCTCTTCTTGACCTATATCGACCTTAAGCAGATGCAGTTTTTTCGAATCGGGGTGAGCTTCAATCGATTTGATCTCAGCCACTACGATCCCGTTTATATCCGCACCCTTGAAAAATATTTCGTTTTCCACTTCCGCCGTCGAAAGTGAAAATTTATTTATGAGTGCGATCTTATCTATTCCCGACAGGTCTACAAAATCGGAAATAAAATTCATTGAAATAAACATTTTTCCGTTCTCCTTTATTTGTCATCGGTAAACTGTGACATTGATTTGAGATTTCCGCTGTTAAGGTCACGTATATCTTTAACACCGTACTTCATCATGGCGAGTCGCGTAAGACCCAAGCCGAACGCAAAGCCGGTATATTCTTCGGGGTCTATTCCGCCTGCCGACAGCACCTTCGGGTGTATCATGCCGCAGGGACAAAGCTCGAGCCAACCGCCGTGCTTACAGGACGGACAGCCCTCGCCTCCGCATATAAGGCAACTTATATCAAGCTCGAAGCCCGGCTCCACGAACGGGAAAAAGCCCGGGCGAAGTCTGACTTTTATATCTTTCCCGAACACCTCCGAAAGCATGGTCTTCATAAAAAATATCAGATTCGAGATAGATATATTCTTATCGACCATAACGCCCTCCATTTGGAAGAACGTATTTTCATGGCACGCATCGGTTGCCTCGTTTCTGAAGCAACGCCCGGGAAAAATGGCTTTTATCGCTTTTCCTTCATTGACGAGTGCATCTCTGTATTTTCTGTAGATCGCATTTTGAGCGGCGGAGGTCTGAGTTTTCAGGAGCTGACCGTTTTCAAGATAATACGTGTCTTGCATATCTCTTGCGGGGTGATCCTTCGGAATATTCAGCGATTCGAAGCATTCGTAGTCCGTTACCACCTCGCTGTAGTCTTCGACGGTAAAGCCCATAGACTTGAATATTTCCTCACACTGACGCTGAACGAGCGTTATGGGGTGATATGAGCCTCGGCTCAGCTTGGGAGGGAGTGAGATATCGAAGTCGGGCATTTTGCTGTTTTCAAGCTCTATCTCCTTTTGTTTAAGCTCTTCCCTCTTGTGTGCGAGCTTTTCGTTGATCTCGTTCTTCAAAACGTTCACTTTCTGACCGAATTCTTTTTTCGCATCGTTAGACAAATTTTTCATTTCCTTGAGCAATTCGGTGACAAAACCCTTTTTGCCGACAAAATCGACCCTGAGCTTTTCAAGTTCGTCAACTGTTGTTACCGTTTCGAGCATAGTTTCGAATGATGCTCTGACATTTTTTGCTTTATCCGTCATGTTACATTTTCCTTTCAAAAATAATATAAAAAACAGCCCGTTTCCGCTAAGGGACGAGCTGTGACCCGCGATACCACCCAAATTCGGGAATACTCCCGCACTCAACAATATGCCTTGGCGTGGGCATAACACCTTGCTTATACCCGGACAGGGATTTCGCAAGGTACTCCGTCGCTGAAATTCACGCAATATATCGTCGGGAATGCTCACAGCCTACGGCATTCGTTCTCTGTCGATCTGATATATCGGCTACTTACACGACTTCAACGTACTCAATCATTTTATCAAATAATTTTCATTTTGTCAACCTTATTTTTTAAATTTTTATTCGTTTCCGAAGCAAAAACACGAAAATATTTCACATTCTCTCAGATAACTTACCTGTCATCTTCAAACAAAGCAATCTTGTCAAATTATCGCCGCTCTCAATGCTCCAACAAGAATAAGCTCTAATTAACGATTTGCTTTTTTTACATATTTGATATTCTCTATCGCACACGGAAACACACTACCGTAACATTCTCCGACAGAAACCACGATTCCGTAAATTTCTTCATTATCACGTCCGAACGGCACAATAACTCTATCTCCGATATTCAACGCAAGTGTTCCCGGAAAGTAGTAATACTTATTATTCGGATATTCTTCTAGTTCTACCTTGCAAAACTTATAGATGTTTTTGTCATCGGAATCATGATCCTTAAACGTCGGATTATTATATTCTTTATCAGCCGCCACCTGATATGCTGCATTAAATTCTTGCACGGTTTCATAATTTGACGGGTCTGCAAATTTATGCTTATAGGTAGGTATATATTGACGCCAACCGTATTTGCGTATTTGAACAGCTTCAAGATATTCTTGTTCGGTTTCGTATTGCAGGGGATCAATATTCTCAAGCCGTTTGTCCTTATATTTTGCCCGCCACAAATAACGGCGTGAATATCGATATTTTCCCGCCGAAATTTCAACATATTCAATATATTCATCGGCTTTTTTGACAAGTTTCGGAAAAACTCGCTGTATACGTTTATCCGACATTTTTTTCGCAAGAGGCAATATATATTGTCGGACAGCTTCCATTGTTTCAAGCTCTTCCCAATTTGAGGAATCGGAAATCAGTCTTTCCAATACATCCTCTTTCCACTTACCGGTTGCCACAGGATTTTGCATAGCCGAATTAAATATCTCTTGAGCAATATTTTTGCGATCTGTTATCAATGCTTTTGAAATAAAGTCCGAAACCGAGTAAGGTATGTCCGGAGAATCCGTCAGCAAACCTTTTCTGAAAGCTTGATCTGTGCCAAGGCGATCTATGAGCCTATCCGAAAATTCTTCCGGGTAATCATCTATATCAAATATAATGTGATTATAGATCGTATTTCGGTTTTCCATATATATTTGATACGCACCGAATTCCTTGATACACCATGCCCATACATCGATCGCCAACGAAACGTCCTCTTCCGCAAGCTCCATAAAAAAGTCGGTAAACGAGGTATTTACTGCATTATCCTCGTCCGGTACATTTATCGGCAAGTCAAAATGCTCCTTGATCGCTTGGACATATATAAAACCGTCGTATTTCGTTAAATAACGAGCGGCGATACAGCTTTGCGAAAGAATAAATCTATATTTTTCGGCTTCCTTTTCTTTGGTAGTATCGGAAGGAATGAACGGATCACCGTGTTCGATCTCGCAAAGAGCATATGCGGCATCGTATGTACGTTTATTCGGATAATCGGATTCTTTAATCTGTTGCAATTGCCGCTCACCGGGATATGATACTTCGACGGAAAACGTTAGGGACATATCCGCAGAAAAATCGTCTTGCATTTCAAGCTCTCCGGAAAATAATTCGTCTGCTTCTTCCGACTTTTCCCCGTAATAATCTTTCACGTCATAATCTTCGAAATCAACTTTTTCAGCGTTTAATTCATTAAATTCGGACTCTTCATCGCACCAAGTCGTTTTAGAATTCAACTTTGCTTTTTCCAAAGCTTCTTCGTAATCTTCTTGATCTTCATAATCTTCCGGATCGATATCAAATTCGAAGTCGTCTTCGATTTCATCACGCCATTCGCACTTCGCATCTTTCGATCGTATGTAATGATCCTCTTCTTCACGTTGCAATTCGTTCTTCTTTTCTTCCCAGAGGAAAAAGTCTATTGCATCATGTTTACCGTCGCCGTTCATATCGGGATAAATATCCCAAATATTCAGTTTTTTCATTCGGACTTCCTCTTTATTATCTATTATCACATTAGTTGAAGTGTTAAAATAGATCAACTGTTTCCGCTCAATTATAGACTTTTCATATTAACGGTTTAACGGTCGGTCTGCGATAATCATTCTCCGCACTGCGTCCGACGGCACTTCAGGCACGGTATAGTTGTTAAAACTAACATGAGTATCTTATTCATAAAAGCTCCATATTGGTGACCGTAATCCAAACGATTATTTTTTAGATTTAAGAGAGATGCTCAATGTACCGTCGATGATAAGTAATATGCCGACCACTATAAACAGTCCCTCGATCACGCCGCCGTAGTTGAACATAAGACAAATTCCCGCAACGACAGACACGCAGGGCTTCGCATACGATATCAATTTTTCCGTTGTTGTTGCATTTACCGGCATAAGATCATGTGTTTCGATAATACGAAACACGCCCATTGCGATCAGAGCAAAACCGAGTATGACGATCGCAAGAGATATGACAATCCGACCAAACAACAAAACGGCAACGCCGCAGATGCATTTTATAGCTCCCAATGTCGTTTGTTTGTTCATAAAATCGATTACGCCGAGTATTATCGCACACACGCCTAAAAAAGTTATAGCGGCTGAAATCACGGAAGTACGGAATATTATAAACATAATTCCCAGGGCAATGTTTATGAACGCATTAAGATATTCTTTTTCAAACTTCATTTTTGTTTTTTCTCTCAATATTTTTATTTATTAATATTTTTTTCATTCTCGGTTCGACATTCAACTTCGAGCATATTTCGGAATACTTTTCTATTCTCCGTTGCTTGTTTACATCGCTTATGCCATTAAATTCCGCTCGTATCATGATGTTTTTCGGTGTTTCTTCAGGGTCTATAAATTCAAGCGTCGTTGTACTGTAGCCGAAAGCCTCAAGCAATTCGCAACGCAATGCGTCCGTCACGCATTCGCACAGTTTCTTTTTCAGCATCGGATATTTTGTGATAAATGACAGTTCTGCGGAGTTGAGCATTGAATAAAGCTCATGCTGACAGCACGGAGAAGAAAGAATGACTTTAGTGCCGCACTTGACAGCCTTGGCAAGTACGATATCAGTCGCGACGTCACAGGCATGAAGTGAAATTACAAGATCGGCTTTTTCGCCTTGCCATTCATTTATGTCGGAGCAAACGAATTTCAATCCGTTCCATCCGAGCTTTTGTGCGGTATCGTTACAATATTCCACGACATCCTTTTTTAAATCGACTCCGTACATTTTCACGTTTTTCTTTTCAATGAACGTAAGATAATAGTACGCCGCATAAGTCAAATAACTTTTTCCGCAGCAAAGATCCCATACGACGATATTATCGCCCAAATTATCTGACACATCGGAAATGATCTCGACAAAACGATTGATCTGTCGAAATTTAGATTGCTTTTTGTCATGCACGCGACCGTCGGGTGCGGATATGCCGAGCAAAACTAAAAAATCGAATATTTGTCCTTCCGGAAAAATATAATTCTTTTTTCTATTATTTTCCGAAATTTCATTTGTTTCATTACTTTGTCTGATCTTATTTATCACTCGAAAATTATTTGATTTCGACCTCAACACTTCTGCCATACCGCCTATATCTATAATATTTAAAGAACGGTATTCTTCGCATATCATTTGTTCAAGCTCTGCGGTGCTTTCGACAAGCGGTATATTTCTATGTACTGCTTTTCCGTCCTTTGTTTGCTTTTCGACACAAACAAAATATCCCTTTGACAGCTTCACGATTTTTGCCGTAGCACGTATCACGTCCTTATCGATCGGCTTTGAAAACACCGCTTTTTTCAATGTCTTATTATTTATACAGCCTGAAAGTATTTCGTATATTTCACTCATAATTAACCCAAAAATATATTAAGTCGGTCATTTGACAACTCACATGACCGACTCAATAATCATTAATTCATTTTGTTCTCGTTGTTCTCGCACAAATGCGGGCTTTGAGCGTATTTAATCGGCATCTTCAAGTGCGATACGTTCTCTTTTTCTAAACAAAAGAGATATGCACCACAAGCCTGCCAAAGCAACGACTACGAATATTATTCTGCTGACTACGGCACTCTGTCCGCCGAATATCCAGCCAACAATATCAAAATTTACAAGTCCTATGCTTCCCCAATTTAACGCTCCGATTATAACAAGAATCAATGCTATACGGTCAAGCATAACAATACCCTAAAACCTTTCCGTGTAATATTCAGAATTGATACGGATTCGGGACTTTTGATCCCACGGTTATTATAACACGGATCTGTTCGAATATTACATGGGAAATTTTGTTATTCAACAGAGCTTTCGCCGCCCGACGTATCGGTTTCCGTCTGACCGAAAACATACGGCTCGACCGTTATGTTTCCGTTCGGGGCTACCGCATCTATCTCGCACGTCAAATTGGCATCATGTGCTTCATAGTAATTATCTCTGTCGATGCCGTTAAGAACGATCTTCCCCATGAGCGAATCAAGGCGATAATTGTATTCATCGAGCTTTTTTCCGATGCCGAGAGTAATATTTCCGTTTCCGGATTCACATTTTATTTCATTTGATATTATTTTACAATTGATATTTCCTTCTTTTGACGACAGATCGGTGATGCCGGCTTTAACATCGGAAAGGACGATATTGCCTTTTTCGGTTATTCGGCACTTGATATTGGAATTTGTTTGAATATCGCTCAGTGTCAAAGTACCCTCTCCGAGTGTGATATTATAATCGGAATCGTTTACATAATTGCCGAGCGTTACATTACCCTTGTCCGTTGTTATATCAAACGCTTTAATGTCGCAGATATCCTTAACATATACCGTTATTTTTTTATCAAGCCCCTGTATCTTATCTTTATCGGTAAGATATTTTATGCTGTATCTGAAACCCTTGAAATTAAATTTCCCCTGAGCGATCGAGGTAAGCGAAAACAAGCTTGCATCTTCTATGGCGAGTGTTTTATTTTGAATATTACATTCGAAATTCGAGGTAAGGCTACTTGAAGTAATATTTTTAATTACCACTTTATTTTTGTCGGAGCCGCAGATTATTTCAATATCCGCTTCATCGACATCGATCAAGATTCTGCTGACCTCACCGTCCTCAAAGCTGAACTCGTTCTCTGTATCGCCGTTCTCGTTCTTCACATAATCGTAAAGAGGCATATTTTCCGCTTTTGCGGCGATCATGCCGACACAACAGGTCAGTATACCGCCTATGATCAAAAACACGGATACAATAAGAAACAATATCGAAACCGGCTTCATCTCTTATCACATGCCTCCTTTATTACGGAAAAAAGCAGCTTAATTTTTCTGAAAACGAATTTGAAAAGCACAAGCATTTTTTTGAACAGGAACGGGGCTAATCTTACGATGAAGTTATACATAAGTATTCCGAAGAAAAGTGTAACACCGCCCGCAACAATACCTATCCCTATCTCATACAGTCCCGCACCCTTTGAAACGGTCAGCTGTGTGATACCGTATATTATCGCAACTATAGCAAGTGCCGTTCCTGATGCCGAAAGCAATACGAGTAATGTGGCAAATACCACAACGATCGCACCGACCGCACCGTAAAGGAATGCGAAGCAGGCAACTGCAATGATCATCAGCAACGCAGCTACGGGAGTTGCGGCAAACACGCCCGGCTGAATATTTGAAGCGGAATTTTTATTTTTAGTTTTTCCGTTTTTCGATTTGCCGTTTTTTGTTGCGTCGTTTTGAGGAACAGGTGTTTTCTTTCTGGGCTTCGGTTTTACCGTATCGTCATCTTCCGTCAACAGCTCGCTTATGCTTTGCTTTTGTTTTTGTTCGGGTTTGCTTTCGGCAGAAGCTTCGACGATTTCGTTTGCATCGCCTACTTCGGCGGATTTTTTCGCTTCATCGGCATCTTCGGCATTGCCCGCCGCATCGTCTGTTTCCTCATTTTCGTCTTGCTCCATCCGAGTCTTTTTCCGAACACTCTTTTTGTAATTGGATACAACACGTTCGGAAATCACTTCGATGCCTCCGAGCTGTGATACTTTTTTTTCAAACTCTTCATTGCTCATTTTCGAAAAGCTTGTGTTAAAATGTGCGATGCTCTCGTCCACTTTTTCCTTGGGCATTCCGGCATCGGTCAGCGAATGCTCGATCATTGACAGAAAAACATCTTTTGTCAAGCAAATTCCCCCTTTTATAAACGTTTTTTTATAATTGAACTGTTTACTTTTTCATTTTTCTGTGATACAATTTACAGTATAGCATAAAAATTTTAAGAATGGTATACCTCTGACGAGATTTTAACGAAAATTTAATAATTGCACTATAACCACAGCGTACAGGTGACGGCCGACAAAAAACATTTATTGTCCAAATAAGATTTCAAACGGAGATTAAATATGAGAGTAAGAAGAAAAAAACACGGAGCCGAAAGGCTTGAGAAATGCAAGGCATTCGCACTTGAAGTGCCGGTCAAAGATTTCGGCGAAGCGTTCGGTAACAAAAATCCGGTACATATCGAGATCGGTTGCGGCAAAGGCAACTTTATATGTACAAACGCGAAGAAAGATCCGAACATCAATTTCATTGCAATCGAGCGTGTATCGGACGTGCTTGTGGTATGTGCCGAAAAAACAGCCGCAGACGAGCTTGGCAACGTAAGATTTCTTTGTGCGGATGCGAAAACGCTCAACGAGATTCTTCCGTATCACAGTATTAAACGTATATATTTGAATTTTTCCGACCCGTGGCCGAAAAAAGGTTACGCAAAGCGTCGGCTGACGCACAGCGGATTTCTCGACATATACAAGTGGCTTTTGACAACCGACGGAGAGCTTTTTCTCAAGACGGACAATTCACAGCTGTTTGACTTCTCGCTTGAGCAACTTGAAGCAAGCGGTTTTAAGCTGAGGGCGATAACACGAGATCTTCACTCAAGTCAATACGCCGCAGATAACGTAATGACGGAATACGAGCGGAACTTTGTAAATGCGGGTATAAAGATCAACCGTGTCGAGGCTTACCTTGATTCTTCTTCTTAGCGTGGGAAAATCCGAATTTGCCGAGTGATCTGCCGAGCGAGTAATACGTTCCGTGGCAATATCCGATAAGTCCGGCACGCTCAAGATGCAGTTTGCCCTGTTTATCTATAAGTTCTTCATCGACATCGATCGCCACAATATCACAAGCAAACACATCATGGCTTCCCATGGGTATTATATCGATCACTTTACATTCAAGGGATAACGGGGATTGCTTTATAACGGGGCAATTCACTTTATCTCCTTTTTCTTTTTCAAGCTTTGTTTTTTCGAATTTATCTACATCTCTTCCGGAACGTATACCACACCAATCACATTGATATGCCATTTTTTCGGTAGGCAGATTAATAACAAGTTCTCTTGTATTTTTTATGATCTCATATGAATGACGGCTCGGTCTGATCGACACATATGCTCTCGGCGGATCGGAGGAGAGTATTCCGCACCAAGCAACGGTAATGATATTCGAGTTTTCCATATCGCCGCAGGTCACCATGACCGGAGGAACCGGTGCTAAAAGTGTTCCGGGCTTCCATATTACCTTTGACATATTTTCTCCGTTTTTTTATATTATTATATACCATCCGTTTGAGAATTTCAAGAGTTTAGACAAAAAAAGAAGACCGTTTTCACAGTCTTCCCGAAATTTATTTTATTCTTCCTTGCTTTTCGAAAGAATGAGGTTCACTATTATACCGAGGATCAACGCACAGGCAACCGAGGTGAGCTGTACTTTACCGAACTCAAGTGTCAAGCCGCCGACGCCGGCAATAAGGATCACCGATACAACAAACAGGTTTTTATTTTTTCCCAAGTCGATGTTACTGATCATTTTAAGACCCGACACTGCTATAAATCCGTAAAGTGTTGTGCAAACTCCGCCCATTACGCACGACGGAATGGAATTTACAAAAGCGACAAACGGAGAGAAGAAAGAAACGAGTATTGCGGCAATAGCGGTTGCAAAGATAGTCACCACGGAAGCGTTTCCGGATATAGCCACACAACCTATACTTTCACCATACGTAGTATTCGGGCAACCGCCGAATATCGCACCGAAGATCGAACCGACACCATCGCCCAAAAGCGTGCGGTGCAAGCCGGGATCTTCAAGCAGATCACTTTCAATTATGGAAGAGATATTCTTATGGTCTGCCAAATGCTCGGCAAATACAACGAATGCTACGGGAACATACGCCATAGCAAGGCTTGCGATGAATTGAGAATCTACTTCCCTAAAACCTTTCATGGCTTCTTGGAAAGTGAGTGGCGGAAGCTCGAAAAATGTATTTACGGTTACTTTACCGTTTTCAAGCAATCCCGAAAAAACTCCGAAATTAAGTATTTTAAGTGCATCTATATTCGCACTGTTGCCAATCACGGTAAGTATAGCGGCGGTAGCGTAACCGGCAAGGATGCCTATGATAAAAGGAATCATCTTCATCATTTTTTTGCCGTAAGTGGAGGCAACGACCGTAGCTATGATTGTAACGACACCGCACAGTGCCGCTACAAGCGGAGAACAAAGAGTTACGCCCTCGGCATCGGTTACATTACCTTTTGTGAAATCACTCACCGCATTCGAAGCGAGCGAAAGACCGATTATCGCAACTGTGGGACCGATAACGACAGGCGGCATTATTTTGTCTATCCATTTTACGCCTACCAATTTAACGATAACGGCTATCAGGACATAGACGAGTCCCGCCATTATCGCACCGATTATCATGCCGGCGTATCCGGCTTGCATGGATATCGCACCGCAAACAGCTGAGGTCATTGAGCCGATAAAGGCGAATGATGAGCCGAGAAATACCGGTGAACGGAATTTGGTAAAGATCAGATATACTATAGTACCGACGCCCGCTCCGAAAAGTGCTGCGGCAGGACTCATGCCAAGGCTTTGTCCCTTATCGGTCAGATAGTTACCGTTTACAATAACGGGAACGACGAGCGTAGCGGTCATGATTGCAAGAAGCTGTTGAATGGCAAAAATGACGAGGCTGCCGAAAGGCGGTCTGTCCTTCACACCGTAAGTAAGTTTCATAAGAAAACCTCCAAAACTTTTTATCTTGTCGATTATATCACAATCTGTCGAAAAAGTAAAGGGGGTTTTAACAATATTGTTGTTTTTTGAAGAAATTTGTCAATTTGACTTGCAATATCATTGTTTTACGGTGCATTTTATTGTGATTTATCATAAAAAAGCAGTCCCGAAGTCGGCAGATCACCGACATCGGGAACGGCTGCTGTTCTGTTTCGGTTAAAGTTCGTTATCGGTGTATTTGAAGAACTCCAAGCACGCCTTATACATATTATACACGTCGTTTTTTGCAACGACCTCGTAAGGAGCGTGCATGGATATCACGGCAACGCCTACATCGATCGTATCTATATTTTTCTCGGAAACGTATTTCGCAACGGTGCCGCCACCGCCCTGATCGACCTTTCCCATTTCGCACATTTGCCAAACGATATCCGACGAATCGAATATTTTGCGGATTTTTCCGACATATTCGGCATTTGCGTCATTGGTATCGCTTTTTCCGCGGCTTCCCGTAAATTTGCAAACGGCGATTCCCGAATTCAAAATCGCAGAATTTCTTTTTTCGTAAGCATAAGCGAAATTCGGATCGTATCCCGCCGCAACATCCGCCGAAAGGCACATAGATCTTGCACGTACCGTTCTTTCGTTATTTCCGAGCGTATCACACAGATCCGAAATAATATCGCACATTACGCTTGTTTTCAATCCCGTATTTCCGTTTGATCCCGTTTCCTCTTTATCGGCAAAAACAGCCATAACGGTTCTTTCGGGTTCATCGACATTTAATATCGCGTCGAGCATCGGATATGCACAAACTCTGTCATCGTGTCCGTATGAAGCGATAAGACCTCTGTCGAATCCGACATCTCTGCATTTAAATGCGGGAACGGCACTCAGCTCCGCAGAGAGCAGATCCTCCTCGGTTATCCCGTATTTTTCGTTCAAAATGTTCAACACATTTAATTTGATCTTTTCGTCGACAGATTCATCATTATATTCCTCGCAACCGACGAGCAGATTCAGTTGTTCGCCCTCTATACTTTCGCCGAGTGTTTTTTTATACTGGTCTTTGCCCAAGTGCGGCAATATATCGTTTATATAAAATATCGGGTCGTTCTCGTCCTCGCCGATCTTAATATCAACGGTTTTTCCGTTTCTTTTAACTACGATGCCGTGCAGAGCGAGCGGTATGGCTGTCCACTGATATTTTTTTATGCCGCCGTAATAATGCGTTTTGAAGAATGCCATTCCGTCCGCCTCGTAAAGCGGGTTTGCTTTAATGTCTATTCTCGGAGAATCGATATGAGATGCTTCGATAGCAATGCCGTTGTTTAATCCGTTTTTTCCGATAACGAACATAAACAGGTTTTTGTTCCTGTTATTATAGTAATATTTTCCGCCGAGCTTCACCGGCATACCGAAATCGAATTTTTCGAATCCGTGAGCCTCGGCTTTTTTTACCGCATAGGCAACCGCTTCTCTTTCGGTTTTACATTCGTCAAGAAATTCAGAATAGCCCATGCAATATTTTTTTGCCGCTTCGGTCTGTTCGGGAAATCTTTCATACGACGATTTTTTCTTATAGCTTAATTCTTCGAAAAGCTGCTGACCGTCTGTTTTATCCATTTTTTTCGTTCTCCTTTAATATCTCGGTATACTTTTCTTTTGCTTTCAATACTTTTTCTACGTATTTTTCCGTTTCTTTATACGGAATGTTTATCAAATGTCCGTTTTTCGATATATTTTCATCGTCAAGCCACGTTTTCACCTGGCGTACTCCCGCATTATATGCGGCATACGCTGTTTCCCAGATCTCGAATTCGTTTTTGCAATAGTGCAAATAATACGTACCGCAACGGATATTCATCTCCGGATCGGTTATTTTAGCTTCGTCGTATTCGAGCTTTTCCTTTTCGCACGCCCATTTGAAGGTATCCGGAATGAGTTGCATAAGTCCCATAGCTCCTTTTTGAGAAACCGCACCCGGGTCAAAATTGCTCTCCGTTTTTATGACGGCATATATGACCTCGGGTTCGATTTCATACATTCGGGCATACTTCTCGACATATTCGGCATATTTCAGAGGATACTCTTCCCTCTCCTTTTCCTTTACCAGTCCGTCGGCGATGTATCCTATGCAGATAGACATAGTTAGTAACAACAAAACAACTATGCTTCTTTTTAACGCTTTTCCCATAACAGTCCCATTTCACGGCATATATTTTCGATCTGCGTATACAGATGTTCCTCGTTGCCGTTGTTTTCAATCACAAAATCACAGTATTTTTTGAAAAAACCTTCGTTTTTTTGATTTGAAAATCTTTTCTCGATCTCGCTCTCTGTCAATCCGTCGCGACAGGCTATCCGCTTCGCTCTTACGCACTTGTCCGCTATAACACCGATAACGAAATCGCAATTTTTCTGCATACTCGCTTCGAAAAGCTGCGGAGCATCGATAAAAACCGCAAGATCACCCAACGCATTGCGTTCGCTTGCAATTTCGTTTATTCTCTCTTTTACATATGCGTGTGTGATCTTATTCAATTCCGCAAGTTTTTCTTTATCGGAAAAAACAATATCCGCAAGTTTTTTTCTGTTGATCGTACCGTCGCACAGTATTGTTTTTCCGAAATGCTCGCTCAAGCATATGCAGAGCCGAGAATTTTTATACAGCAGTGAATGATAAACTTCATCGGCATCTATCACATAATAGCCTTGTTTCGCTAAAATACCGCCGACCTTTCCTTTTCCCGCACCGGATTGTCCGGTAATACCTATGATCTTCATTTCAATTCGCTTATGTTCGCGGTATACGAGGTGGGAAAATAAGTGGAAAGTATTTCAGTACATGATTTACCCGAGTCCGCAAGGTCACGACCACCCCACTGACTAATGCCGACGCCGTGACCGTTTCCCGAGCCGATAAACGTGAAATTACCGTTGGCTTCTTCGCTGTTCGATACGGAATTCTTCAAAAATTCCCTTGTTTCGGCAGCCACATCGCTTGAAACCGTTGTAGCCGAAGTTTTCACACTAAGCTCCTCCGGTGATTTCGCCGTAAGCGTTCCGAGTGCCGTTTTAATCGTCAGATTGGTCTCACCTTTGATCACTTTGATCCCTTCCGCCGTCATAACATATATACCGTACACCGCTTCCTTATCATAGCCGTTTTCGATCTTACCGTTATGCTCTATGACAAAATTTCCGCTGTGCAAATATTTATAAAGAGCATTTCTTACGTTTCTTGTTCGCGTGATCGTAACGCTTTCGTTATGAATATCCGTTATCGTGACCTTATATACATATGACGAATTATCGCACAATGTTATTTTGATATCCGAAATTTCGTCTTTAAGTTGCGGATAGCCCCTCGTATTAAGATATTCGCAAAGCCCTTTTGCCGTATCGCTGTAACTCCATTTCCCGTATGTTCTTCCGTCCAATACCTCCCACGGAGTAAACATACCCTGCAAATACGGTAGCTCGTTCTGATTCCATACCTGATGTCCTGCCGCAATACTGCCGCCACCCAAATCGTTACAATAAGCAGTGACTATCTCCCCATCGCACATAAGTATTATATTTGCCGTGGCAAGTACGGCATCCTTCACGTTTTGATTCACTCGGCTCATCCCCTTGTTATTCTGGCAATGGGACGACGAGCAAATGTCAAATCCGTGCTTGCTGTGCTTATCGATATTTGCGTACGCATACGAACGTGCCGTTATCGCAAACGCTTTCTCAATTTCCGCGGGCCAATGGTTATATATCTCCCACGGGACGACACCCATAACATATTCCTCAAGCGAACAGATCATCACGAGAGAAACGCCGTCTGCGTCCTCGCTTTTATTCGTATACCTTTTAAATTCGTTAATACCGGCTCTGTAATATCCGGAATTCAGCTTTACGTAATTGTCTTCGCCTGCGGCATAGAAGCCGAGTCCGCATTTTTCCGTACAATCAAAGCCGAATATTATTTCTCCGCTGTTATTCAGCACCTTGATGCCGCTTTCGGTATATCCGATCGCACTGCAACCGATCCCGAGAAGTTCGGAGCAAGCTTCGGCATCGGCTTGAGCCTGCTGCTCACCCGAATAGTCACCTGCTTTTATAACATAGCTTCCGTTTTCGTAGCACGGAAAAAGCGAAAATATGTCCTGCTTTTCTTTCAAGATTGTAAGCTGTGTCAGTGCGTCTTCCGCATTTTCGTACTTTCCGTCCAACAGCAGATGATATCCGCCGATTTCAGGGGACGGGGAGCGATAGTAGTATTTATATCCGTCGCCGTCGTACGAATGCTTCAAATTACCGTCAACGCACACAAACACGGTAGACGCATCGAGCGTCCATATATATTCGTAAGTCTTATTTTCCGTTTTATACAAGTAGTAGCCGTTATCGTTTCCGGAGCATCTCAAACGCTGACTTGTTGTCGTATCCTCGCCGTAATAGACACCGAGCCGCATTAAAATATCACTTTCGTCATAAAGTGTGTACGGCATCATGTCGGTATTTTGTTCTTCCTCAACTCCGTTTACCGAGATAATTGCGGATATAAGAACACCTATCACCATAAGCAATGCGATAATAAGAGCAACGGCACGAACGACAACGTTTTTCTTATTTCGATACGATTTCATATTCGCCTCTGATCATCACTTCGGTTCCGTTGATCGTCGATACGATTCCCCGTCCGTCGGCTTTGGAAATCGAGATCAGGTGATTTTTCAAAACGTCCGCACCGTTATTCAGACTCAATTCGGTCGTTTTGTCGATCAGGCATTGACTCAGCGCCGGGCATACCGCTTTAGCCGAACCTGCTCTGAGCAACAGCTCGCAACTTCCCTTTGCGATGATCTTTTCTCCGGCCGCCAACGCCACGTTTTCGTAATTGTAATCGGAGAAGCTCACGGCACCGCCCGTCGATTGCTTTGCAACCTCGTCCCGAACCATTTCGGCGATCTTATCTTCCATTTCGGCTTTGACCTCGGCTTTTATCTCCTCTCGCATTTTTTCGACATAAGACAATGACACGAGCGGGTCGCTTTTTGTATTGTAATCTCCATCGCCCGTTGCCGTTACGAGCAATGAGCATATTGCGGTTACGATGATCATTCCGCCGACTGAATTTTTTACTTTGTAATAAATATTTCTGCCCATATTTCAATACATCTCCTTTTTCAGATGCCGAGCTGTTGCTTATCGAGGTCATACTCCTCGAGCAGCGACGGTGTTGCGGGTATTTTTATTTTCTTGTATTTTGCGGCATTGTCATACGGAGCCTGAGCTTCCGGATATGCCGCAATAACACGTGCGTTTTTCTTCAATGTCACAAGCGAAACTCCGCCTGCGGTTCTTGTGGCTTTTTCAGGTATCAGTTTAGTCGATATCAAAGCTCCTCGTTTATTATCCGTTACAAGCAACAGCATAAACGGTTCTTTTTCATAATAAACTCCGACGATTTCGCTTGCCGTGCTGTATGCCCCCGTAAGTTTTTTGCGGTTTCCCTTTGTTTCGTAGCAATTCGGGTTGACCTTTACGCCTTTCCCGTTTTCGAATACAAATATAAATCTGCCGTTTTCGTCGATATTATCAAGAACCTTCATAAATATCGCACGTTCGCCTTTTTCGAAGCCGAGCTTAGTCGGGATATAATCGCCGAGTACCGACGCCTTACTGCAATCGAAGTCCGACAGCTTTGCCTTGTAGACCTGTCCTTTATCGGAAAAGAATATAACATCGTTTATATTTTCCGCATCCTCGCTTTGCACTATCACATCGTTTTCCTTAAGCGTCTGCTCATCGCTTGCACGCAACGATGTGAGGGTGCATTTTTTGAAATAACCCTCTTTGGTGAAGAAAAGTCTTACGTTATAATTCTCGATGTTTTCTTCCTGTTTGTATATCTGTGTTTCGTTCTCGTCGATGATCAGCGTTTTTCTCGGTTTACCGTATTTTTGCTTTATTTCTTTAAGCTGTTTTGCTATAAGCTCCTTGATTTTTTCGTCGTCTGATATTATTTCCTCAAGCTCGGATATTTCGTCTTGAAGTGTCGTTATATCGGCGATCCTGTTTAATATATATTCCCTATTCAAGCATCTGAGCTTGATCTCGGCGACATATTCGGCTTGAGGCTCGGTAAGCTCGAATGCCTGTGCCAAATTAGGCACCACATCTTCTTCTTTTTCGGTGTTTCTTACGATAGATATCGCTTTATCGATATCAAGCAAGATCTTACCCAAGCCGAGAAGCAGATGCAATTTTGATTTTTTCGCTTCGAGATCAAACGACAGCTCTCTTCTCACACAAATCATGCGGAATTTGATCCATTCGTTCAAAAGCTCGTTCACGCCCATAACTCTCGGGCTGCCGTCGATAAGCACGTTGAAATTACAGCCGAAAGAATCCTCAAGCGGTGTCAGCTTAAAGAGCTTGAGCATGAGCTTATCGGGATCCGTACCCTTACGTAGATCGAGCGTAAGTCTGAAACCGTTTATGTCTATTTCATCGCGGTAATCGAGTATTTCCTTCAGCTTGCCTTCTTTGATGCATTCGCCTATCCGCTTCATTATCTGACCTATGGTCGTCGAATAAGGGATCTGAAGTATTTCTATGCAATTGTTTTCTTTATCGTAGATATACTTTGAGCGGATCTTAAACGAACCGTGACCGGTTTCGTATATTTCCCGCATTTTTTCGCGGTTATACAGTAAAATACCGCCGCCCGGAAAATCCGGAGCTTTAACTATATCGAGCATTCTGTCAACGCTCATACGGCCGTTTTTCAGTAATGCTACGGTTCCGTCGCATATTTCGCCCAGATTAAACGAACAGATCTTCGATGCCATTCCGACGGCTATGCCGAGATTGGAGGACACGAGTATGTTCGGAAATGCGGTCGGAAGCAATACAGGTTCTTTTTTTGTGCTATCGTAGTTATCCGCCATATCGACGGCATTCTTATTTAGCCCGCCGAATATTTCCTTACATATCGGTGCGAGTTTGACCTCCGTATAACGGCTTGCCGCATATGCATCATCGCTGTATTGTTTACCGAACGAACCTTTGGAATCGATAAACGGGTGGAGCAGTGCTTCGTTATCCGCCGTAAGTCTTACAAGCGTTTCGTATATCGATGCGTCGCCGTGAGGATTATACTGCATGGTCGCACCGACGACGTTGGTACTTTTTGTCCTGTTGCCGGTGAGCAAATTCATTTGATACATTGTATACAGCAATTTTCTCTGAGCCGGTTTAAAGCCGTCGATTTCGGGTATTGCACGAGATATAATGACGCTCATGACATACGGCATATAGTTTTTTTCGATGGTTTCCGTAATGGGCTGATCCTTTATTTCGGCGGGAGTCAGATATTCCGGAAGTTCATCGCCGATATTTTTTTTCTTTTTTGCCATTTTTCGTCACTTCTCCCTCATATATCGGCATCTTTAATGTACATCGCACCGTATTTTGTGATAAATTCCTTACGTGCTTCCAAATTATCTCCGAGCAAGGTATCGAATATTTCCGCGGTTTTTGCCGCATCCGCCTCGCTCACACGTATAAGTCTGCGTGTTTTGGGTGACATTGTCGTATATTCCATCATCTGTGCCGAGTTTTCGCCGAGACCCTTTGAACGTTGGATAGTACATTTCATATCGCCGAGTTTTTTCAATATTTCAGCCTTATCCTTTTCGTCGTATGCGAAAAATTCTCCGTCTTTCGTCGTTATCTGATACAAAGGAGATTCGACTATATATACCCTTCCCGCCTTAATAAGTGACGGCAATAATCTGTAAAATATAGTCAAAATCAGAGTTCTTATCTGAAATCCGTCCTCGTCCGCATCGGTACATATTATGATTTTTGAAAATTTCAGATTATTGATATCGAATTCCGCACCTTTATCGCTTTTGTGCTTTGATTTGATCTCGACACCGCACCCCATGACCTTAAGCAAATCAATAATGATCTGACTTTCGAATATTCTGTCGTATGAACATTTTAAGCAGTTAAGTGTTTTTCCTCTTACCGGTATCAATGCCTGGAATTCGGCTTTTCTCGCAAATTTACACGATGTGAGTGCCGAATCTCCCTCGACGATATACAATTCGCGTATTGAAGAATCCTTGATTCGACAATCGACGAATTTTTCTATTTTATTCGTTACATCCGTCGATGTCTGCAATTTTTTCTTCAGGTTCAACCGTGTGCTTTCCGCACTTTCCCGACTTCGTTTGTTGACAAGCACCTGCGTTGCAATTGCCTGTGCATCGGTTTTGTTCTCCGCAAAATATATTTCGAGATTGTTTTTGATAAAGCTTGTCATATAATCGGCGATAAAAGCGTTGGTAATGGCTTTTTTCGTCTGATTTTCATACGAGGTTTGAGTGGAAAAGCTGTTTGTGACTATAATGAGCGAGTCTTCTATATCCGCAAACGTTATCTTCGATTCGTTTTTGTTATATTTTCCCTCTGTTTTCAAATACTTGTCGATAGCGTAAACGAATCCGTTTTTCACCGCTTTTTCGGGTGAGCCGCCATGCTCCAAAAAGCTCGAATTATGAAAATACTCGATAACATTTACGGTATTCGAGAAAGCAAACGCAATATCGAATTTAAGCTTATAATCCGGCTTATCCTCTCTGTCGCGACCCACGCCCTCGCCGTGCCACGAAACAGTAGGAAACATTTCCGTACCCGATGCCATATTCGCCACATATTCGGCGATTCCGTTTTCGTATATATATTCGGTCACATCGTATTCGCCGTTTTCCTTTTGCCATTTCAAAACGAATTTCAAACCGGCATTAACTATGGCTTGCTTTTTCAGCATATCGTCGTAGTACTCAAAAGGTATGTTTATATCCGTAAAAACGTCGAGGTCGGGCTTCCAACGTATAACGGTTCCGTTCCTTTTTTCCTTTTTTACAATATCTCTTACGCTAAGCTCGGAAGCGGGATTTCCCTTTGCAAAGCTCATCGAGCTTACCTTTCCGTCCGAATACGAAGCGACGTTCATGTATTCGCTGGTATACTGCGTCGCACACGCACCGAGACCGTTAAGACCGAGTGCAAATTCATATGCTCCGTCATCTGAATTGTTATCGTACTTACCACCCGCATATATCTCGCAGAATATCAGATCCCAATTATATCTGCCTTCTTTTTCGTTATAGCCCATGGGAACGCCTCTGCCGAAATCCTCGACTTCAATCGAATGATCGGCAAAGACAGTAACGTTTATTACGTTGCCGAAGCCCTCTCGGGCTTCGTCTACGGAGTTTGATATTATTTCGAAAACGGAATGCTCACAGCCGCCCAATCCGTCCGAGCCGAATATTACGGCGGGACGCAATCTCACTCTGTCCGCACCCTTCAACAGTTTTATGTCCTGTGCTTTAGATACATTTTTTCCTTTAGCCATTATTTATCCTCGCATAAAAGCTCGTTATTTTTCAGCTTGATGAGTGTAGGCGGTTTTTCCGCACAAACGTCACCGCAGCAACAGACCGCATAATCGTCGAGAACGAAATTATATGTTTTGTTCAGTATATCCATCTCGGTCGTGTCCGTTTTGCGTATTCCGCCGCCGAGTCCAGTTCCCGTCATCTTCAGATAGCTTTCCTTGCGTGTCCATATTTCGTAAAACGCATATTTTTTATCCGAGCTGCTTTCGATATATTCTTTTTCGTTTTCGGTAAAACAGCCGTCGATAAAGTTATTGCGACTCTTATCCGTCATTTTTTCGCAATCGATCCCGCAATTTTTTTTGTCTGCCACACATACACACAGTTCTCCCGAATGAGCAATATTATAAAAAACATCATTGCTTTCCAAAAACTCTCTGCCGTACTCGTTTTTACATTTTCTCTCGCAATCGTAAACCTTTCCGTAACAGGAGAGAGCTTTTTTGATCAACGCATACGCAAGAAGCTCGCCGTCGGTGTGCCTTGCGGAATCGAGATATCTGTTACGTCTTTTTTCATCGGAAGCGGAAAGAAGAGCCGAAATGTCAAATTCACTTGAAAACGAATATACAACAAACATAAACGATCACAACCGAACCCATTAATTTCATCATTTTTATTATACACCATGTATTCGTAAAATTCAAGAGAAATTTTGTAAATACGGTGATTTGTGAAAAATGTTCAAAAAATACAGTTGAAATTCGATTTCGCATTTTGTATAATAAATCCATAATGAAAGTATCGGTGTGAATAAAATGAAGAAAACCAAAATCGGATTTGTTTCTCTCGGTTGTACGAAAAACCAGGTAGATGCCGAACATATGCTTTATTTACTCGACAACGACGGGTACGAGATCGTTGCCGAGGAGAGCGAAGCGGACGTTGTGATCATAAACACGTGTGCGTTTATCGAAAGTGCAAAAAAGGAATCTATCGACAACATTATCGACATAGGCTGGCTCAAGGAAAACGCACATTGCGAAAAAATCATCGTGACCGGCTGTTTGGCGGAGCGTTACCGTGATGAAATACTCGAGCAAATGCCGGAGGTCGATTGTGTAGTCGGAATCGGTTGCAACGAGAATATATGTCAAATTCTTTCCGAGGTCCTCGACGGAAAACGTTTTTCGGTATATGACAGCAAAAAAAAGCTCACTCTCGGAGGCGGTCGTGTGCTTACGACCCCATCGTACTCGGCTTACATAAAGATCGGCGAGGGCTGTGATAACAGATGCACGTACTGTGCGATACCGATGATAAGAGGACCGTTTCGTTCAAGAAAAATGCAGGATATCGTCGACGAGGCGATATGCCTCGAAAAAGACGGTGCAAAGGAAATTTCTCTTATCGCACAAGACACGAGCAGATACGGTATCGATCTGTACGGTCATTACGCACTTGCCGAGCTTATACAAAAAATAACGGTGGCAACAAAAAACGTTAAGCTCAGGCTTCTTTACTGCTATCCGGACAAGATCACGGACGAGCTTATCGAAGTTATCAAAACGAATGACAGGGTGCTGAAATACATCGATCTGCCTATTCAACACATCAGCGACAAGATCTTAAGTGCGATGAATCGCCACGGCGATTCCGCTCTGATAAAATCCACTGTCGACAGGCTACGCAAGAGCATACCCGGGATAGCGATCAGAACAACGGTCATAGTAGGCTTTCCCGGTGAAAGCGAGGAAGACTTCGAGCAACTGTGCGATTTTGTAAAAGAAGTCGGATTCGAGCGTTTCGGAGCATTCACATACAGTCGTGAGGAAGATACCGAGGCATACGATATGCCGATGCAGATTGACGAGCAGACAAAGCAGGACAGATACGACAGGATCATGTCGCTCGCAAATCACATAAGCCGCTCCTACAACGAAAGCCGTGTCGGAAAAGTATACGATGTTCTGTGTGAAGGCTATGATGCACCTGCGGGCTGTTATGTCGGCAGGACATATACCGACGCACCCGACATCGACTGTAAGGTATTTTTCGACATAGGTATGAGAAAGGATTTGCACTCCGAGGGTGATACAGTCAAGGTCAAAATTACCGATTTCGAGGACTACGATCTGATCGGTCAAAGTACAAAGTGAGGTACAGCAAAATGAAAAAAATGAATTTACCGAATGTTCTTACGATACTTCGTATTTGTGCGATACCGTTCGTAATGCTTTTGGTCATGCTCGAAAACGACAGTATGTGGCTTGATATTGCCGCCGCCGTTCTGTTTCTCGCCGCAACTCTTACGGATATGCTTGACGGTATGCTTGCAAGAAAATGGAACATGGTGACGAATTTCGGAAAGTTTTTAGATCCGTTGGCGGATAAATTTCTCGTTTTCGGCACTTTGCTTGCCATGCTTTCGAATCCGCAATACGATTATATGCGTACATACCTCGTTCTGTCGGTTGCGATAATTCTGTTTCGAGAGCTTGCGGTGACATCTATACGCCTTATTGCTTCAAAATCGGACGGTACCGTAATTGCCGCAAATATGCTCGGTAAAATCAAGACTTTCAGTCAATCGGTTTGTATAATCGCCATACTGATCGATCCGTACATATTCGGAAATATAGCTCTCAACGACTACAGAGTATTCGCCGCACTCAACTATTTCCTCTTAACGATAGTTTTGTTCTTTACGGTTTGGTCCGGCTTCAACTATATTAAAACATATTTTTCATATATCGACCCCACAAAATAAAATATTTCGGGTTTTGTCAAAAAAATTTGTTTTGCCTATTGACAAAACCCTTTTTTTATGCTATTATCTGTAAAGCGTTTTGCTTTACAGGCTATGTCAACGGAGGTGCGGTATGGCAAGTAAAGATTACGGTATAAGTCTTTTACTTGATTTTTATGCGGAGCTTCTTACCGATTCGCAACGTGAATGTATTGATCTTTATTACAACGAGGATCTGTCCCTTTCCGAAATATCCGAAAATCTCGGCATGAGCCGGCAGGGTGCATTAAATAACATAAAAAAAGGCGAAAGCACTCTTCGTAACCTTGAGGATAAGTTGTGTCTTGCGAAGCGGTTTACCGAAAGCCGAGCTGCATTAAAGGAGCTTACGGAAATGCTCGACGGGCTTTGTACCGACTTTCCGCAATGCGGTGTACAGCTTAATTTGATCAAATCGAAAATTGTTAATTTGTTTTCTTAACGGGGTAAAATATGTTCGACGGACTTCAGGAAAAACTGAATAAAGCCTTTTCCGTTTTCAAAAACAAGGGCAAGCTTACCGAGGCCGATATCAAGGAAGGCATGAGAGAGATCAAGCTTGCACTTCTGGAAGCTGATGTAAACTTTAAGGTCGTAAAGGAATTTACGAAAACGGTAAGCGAACGTGCGTTGGGCGAACAGATTCTCGAAAGTCTTGTTCCCGCACAGCAAATAGTCAAGATAGTAAACGAAGAGCTTGTCAAGCTGATGGGCGACAAGGAAGAACGTATCAGATTTTCGTCTAAGCCTCCGACAGTCATAATGATGGTCGGCTTGCAGGGTGCTGGAAAAACGACGCATTGTGCGAAGCTTGCGTCGCTGTTCAAGGCAAAGTACAGCAAGCGTCCGTTGCTTGTTGCCTGCGACGTATATCGTCCTGCGGCGATCAAACAATTGCAGGTCGTAGGCGAGCAAGTAGGCGTACCCGTTTTTTCCATGGGCGACGATGTATCACCTGTCAAAATTGCCGAAGAAGGCATACGGCACGCCGTTAAGTACGGAAACGATATGGTATTTATCGATACCGCCGGCAGGCTTCAGATAGACGAACAGCTCATGCAGGAGCTTGTCGATATAAAATCGTCGGTCGAACCCGACGAAATACTGCTCACGATAGACGCTATGCTCGGACAGGAAGCGGTAAACGTATCGAAAACATTCAACGACAAGCTTGACATTACGGGAGTTATTTTGACGAAGCTTGACGGCGACACCAGAGGCGGAGCCGCACTTTCGGTCAAATATGTGACGGGAAAGCCCATTAAATTTATCGGAACCGGTGAAAAGCTCGACCAAATAGAAACATTTCACCCGGATCGAATGGCATCGAGAATACTCGGCATGGGCGATGTTTTGACGCTTATCGAAAAAGCACAGCAGAATTTTGACGAAAAGAAAGCCGCCGAGCTTGAAAAGAAAATGCGTCAATCGAACTTTACCCTTGTAGATTATCTCGACCAAATGGAACAGATCAAAAACATGGGTTCGATACAGGATCTTTTGGGCATGATGCCCGGAGTCAACCGTGCCGCTTTGAAAGATGTTCAAATAGACGAAAAGCAGATCGACCGTGTTAAAGCGATAATTTTGTCGATGACGGTAGAAGAAAGGATTAAGCCTCAAATAATAAACAATTCGAGAAAGAAGCGTATTGCCGCCGGCTGCGGCATGAAAGTCGAAGACGTAAACAGGTTTTTGAAGCAATTCGAGCAAACGCAGAAAATGATGAAACAATTTACGAAATCGAGCAAGCGATTCGGCAAACGTAGCAGGTTCTTCTAAATAGTTTAATACGTAAAATTTACCCGTAACGGGGATTTTAATAAAAAATAATTATATAATTTCGGAGGAAATTCAAAATGGCAGTAAAAATCAGACTTAAGAGAATCGGTGCTAAAAAGGCTCCC
>CAZCJU010000013.1:0-33187 GCA_964498965.1 uncultured Lachnospiraceae bacterium | reverse complement strand
TGCCCTCGAAGCCGTCCATTTCGGTCAAAAGCTGGTTAAGGGTCTGCTCACGCTCGTCGTTGCCTATGCTGCCCTCTCTTTTCTTTCCTATTGCGTCTATTTCGTCTATAAAAACTATGCACGGTGCTTTTTCTTTCGCCTGCTTAAAGAGATCTCTTACCTTCGATGCACCCATTCCGACGAACATTTCCACAAATTCCGAACCGGACATCGAAAAAAACGGTACGTTGGCTTCGCCTGCTACCGCCTTAGCTAACATCGTTTTTCCCGTTCCGGGAGGACCGACGAGCAGTATTCCTTTCGGCATCGAAGCACCGATTTGCGTGTATTTTTGCGGATTGTGCAGATAATCCACTATTTCCTTCAGATTCTCTTTCGCTTCGTCCTCTCCGGCAACATCGGAAAATTTGATCCCGTTTGAAGACTTGACATATACTTTGGCGTTGCTTTTGCCCATGTTGAACATCATCGAATTGTTTCCGCCCGCTTTTTTCATGAATCGCTTTGAAAGAAGCTGACCCAACAAAATAAATATCGCTATCGGCAAAAGCCAACTCAAAATAAAGCTTGTTATGGGAGATGTTTCTTCGATTATCTCGCGTGTAAACGTCACATTCGCCGAGTATAAACGGTTTGTCAGCTCGGGATCGTCCATTACACCGGTCTTGTATACGCTCTTGTCATCCTTCTTCGTGTAAAGGATCTGATTGTCTTGAATCTCCGCCTTGTCTATCAGCCCGTTCTCCGTTGTCGCAATAAACGTCGAATAATCCTCCTCGATTATCTGATATTTGTTGAGCATGGGAGTTATGATAAGATTGATCAGCAATATGATCGCAATGGCTATGATGTAGTAATATAAAAGCGATTTTTTTGGTTTTTTTACGTCATTCATTTATCTTTTACTCCGATTTTTCCGCCGAGAAAAACGTCCGGCACAATAACTAAATTATAATTCAATAATTACAACCGAACGTCAATTCTCCGTCAATTTTTGTTGAATTTTGTATTAAAAATTATGTGCGGCATATTTCCTTTTTATTCGCAAATTCCCATACGAAGGATATTTTGAATAATAAGAGAAGAATATTTTGAATAAGATTCGGATTTAATATTGCTTTTTTCGAAAATAAAGTGTATAATACGATAAAGGCGGTGAAATCATGTACGAAAAATATACGGTTTTAGACGTGGAAACTCCGAACGGGAAAAACGACAGGATATCCGCAATAGGTATCGTTACCGTTGAAAACGGAAGTATTACGGAAAAATACTATACACTCGTCGATCCCGAAACGTATTTCGACGTTTTTAATGTCGAGCTGACAGGCATAACCCCCGATTCGGTATGCGGAATGCCGAAATTCAACGAGGTCTGGAAAAAAATAGAGTGCGAGCTTGCGAATTCCGTCGTCGTTGCACATAACGCCGTTTTCGATCTCGGCGTTATCAAAAAATGCCTTGAACATTATGGCATTCCGCACAAAAGATATATCGATTACATATGTACGTTCAGAGCCGGTAAGCTACTTCTCCCGCATCTGCCGAATCATAAGCTGAATACCCTGTGTGATCATTTCGGCTTTGAGCTTGATCACCATAACGCCCTCTCCGATGCACTGAATTGTGCAAAACTCTTGCTCGAATACGAATCCGTGCTTCCGCTTTCGGGCTTGATCAGACAATACGATACCTTTAAATTCACTTCAAATGTCGGATAAATTATTTCAACAAAAATTGAAATACAGTTGAGATTTGCTTGAAGCGAAAAATATAAAATACCGATTGTCATATTTCAAACGGAGGAATTTTATTTATGTGGAAAATACTCATCGCCGAAGACGATGCCGAACTAAGACAATTGTTTCAAAAGGTGCTTACAAAGCACGGATATACTGTCAGAGGAGTGTGTAACGGGAAAGAAGCGTTGGACGCAACCGACGAGGAATGCTTTGATCTGATAATTTCCGATATCATGATGCCGATACTCGATGGCTACGAGCTTGTTCATTTGCTCAGAGAAAGCGGCTCGAATATTCCGGTGCTAATGATAACGGCAAAAGATGCGTTCGACGATATGCGAATGGGTTTTGTGTCGGGAACCGACGATTATATGGTCAAGCCCGTGAACGTAAACGAAATGGTGCTAAGAGTCGGTGCGTTGCTCAGACGGGCCCAAATGGTAAACGAAAGGCGACAGGTTATCGGAAACACGATACTCGAATGCGATACGCTGACGGTGATATGCAACGGGGAAAAGAACGAGCTTCCTCAAAAGGAATTTATGCTTCTTTATAAAATGTCTTCTTTCCCCGGAAAAATATTCACACGTCAGCAACTTATGGACGAGATATGGGGCTACGATTCGGAAAGCGATACGCATACGGTCGATGTCCATATCGGCAGATTGAGAGAAAAGTTCAGAAACAACCCCGATTTTAAGATCATTACGATGCGGGGCGTGGGTTATAAAGTGGTAAAATTATGAAAAACAAAAAATCGCTCATTATTCCCGAAGAGGTCGAAAAAAAAGCAAAGATCGTCAAAAAACATTTGTCGATACAGATCGTTTTCGTCTTTATCGTCCTCGGCGTGCTGGTCGTAACACTGATGCTGTCGCTGTTGGTTTCGAATATTCTGAGCGATTACGTTTATATCTTGCACAAAATACCGACATTTGTGTGGATGATATTGCTCAGTATCATCGTGGGTGCCGTTATCGCATGGTTCGTCAGCTTCGCATTCTTCGCTCCTATAACGAAACTTCAGGACGCAATGGGCGAGGTCGCAAACGGAAATTTCGATCTGAAGCTCGAAACAAACAGCAGATTCAATGAAATAAAGGAAATATATTCGCATTTCAATTTGATGGTCAAAGAACTCGGTGCGACCGAAACTCTTCAATCGGATTTCATTTCAAATGTGTCGCATGAGTTTAAAACCCCCATAAATGCCATACAGGGATATGCGACGCTTTTGCAGGACGGTGTCGTCGAGGAAAAGGAACACGGACAGTACGTTGAAAAAATACTGCTTAATACACGCCGCCTGTCTGAGCTTGTCGGAAACATATTGTTGCTTTCAAAGGTTGACAGTCAGGCGATTGAAAGCAAAAAAAGCACGTTCCGCCTCGATGAACAGATAAGACAGTGCATAGTGGCTCTCGAACCGAAATGGGAAGAAAAAAATATCGAATTCGATGTGGAGCTTGATGACGCAGAGTATTTCGGTAATGAAGGTATGTTGTTTCATGTGTGGAGCAATTTGATCGATAATGCGATAAAATTCGATCCGCAAAACGGCATGATCAAAATTTCTCTCGAAGATAAAAAATGGGGCTATGTCTTTGTGATAGAGGATAACGGCGATGGCATTGCGGACGAAAATAAAAAAGCCGTCTTTAATAAATTCTTTCAGGAAGACACTTCGCATAGGCAGGAGGGCAACGGTCTCGGACTGGCTTTGGTCAAACGGATACTCGATCTGACGGGCGGTCATATAGAAGTCGGCGACAGAGAGGGCGGAGGTTGTAGGTTCAAGGTGACTTTGCCGAATGTCTGATTTTTTCTTCTGCGAACGCCGTCTTGCGTCGAAATATCAGAAATTTATACGGTCAAAAGGTTGACAAATGAACGAAAAAATGATAAAATGCGACTACAAAACAAATTTTTCGATTTTTCGGAGGTGCATGAAATGAAAAAACTATTGTCATTTGTGATTGCCTGTGCTTTGATCATTTGTATCCTGCCGACGGCAAGTATCGGTGCTGCGGATAAAACGATCAAAATTACGCTCGACCCCGGACACGGCGAGGGAGTGTCGGACGATAAATCCACTGCGGCAGGCTCACCCGCTGCCGAACAATGGGGCGGCGTGAACGAGCTGTATTATAACCTGACCATCTCGGAATATACCAAGGAACGGCTTGAACAGTACGATGGTGTAAAAATCAGAATGACGAGGACGACAAACGATGTATGCCCCTCACTTAGCTATCGTGCGAGAGTAGCACAGTCGTTCGATTCCGATGCGTTCATAAGTATCCACAATAATATGTGGACGGACGAAAACGTTTGCGGCTCGGTCGTTCTGATACCCAATAAAAATTACAGGTCGGAGATAGGCGAGCATTCCGAAATGTGTGCGAAATTGATAACGGAAAGACTTATAAACGATGCAAAGACAACAAAGTTTGCGGATCCGATGACTTACAGCACTCCGCAGGTCACTTATCCCGACGGCTCCGATTCCGACCAATATACTTTGCTGAAGCTCGGAAAGCTCGCCGATATCGATGTCGTGATGATAGTCGAATGTACTTTTTTGTCGAACAGATCGGATTATCAAAAGCATTTGTCTACGGATGACGGCTTGAAAGCTTTGGGTTATGCCATTGCCGACGGACTTGCCGATTACTATTCGCTGAGCCTTAAAAAGCAAGAAACGGTGACCGAGACGGCGGAGGACGTGCCGACAGAAGCGGAGACCGATATGCAGACAAGCGAGAATACCGAAAATAACGGCAAAAGCACCGCTTCGTCGCGAACCGTGCTTATAATTGCCGGTATGGTAAGTGCGGTGTTTGTGTGTGTTGCGGCGGTGCAGTTGAATAAAAAGAAGAAATCCGATAACGATAAAACGGAAAAATGATATGTTGAAGAAAATATTTACCGCATTTCTTGTGTGTACATTGATAACTTGTATTTTGCCGAATGCAAAAATCGGTGCGGAGGAAAAAAACGTGAAAATAACACTTGACCCGGGACACGGCGAAGGAAAAAGCACAGACGGCTCGACTGCCACGGGAACGGATGCGGCTCTCCAATGGGGTGGCGTGAACGAGCTTTACTATAATCTTACGATATCTTTGTATGCTAAGGAACGACTTGAGCAGTACGACGGTGTCGAAGTCAATATGACGAGAACGACAAACGAAGAATGCCCCGGATTGCAGGAAAGGGTCGATATAGCAAAAGCGTTCGGCTCGGATGCGATAATAAGCATACATAACAATATGAATTCTAAGTCGGAAGCATACGGTTCGCAAATCTATATTCCGAACAGGAATTATAACTCGAAAATGGCTACGAATTCGTTGAGATGTGCGAATCGTATAATGAAGCATTTGAATAACGATGCGGGAACTCATAAAAATGCAGACCCGTATTCGACGGATCATGCGACCGAAAAATATCCGGACGGCTCGAATGCCGACCACCTCCGAGTGATAAGATTCGGTAAGCTTGCCGAACTTAATGTCGCAATGATAGTTGAGTGTGCGTTTTTGTCAAATAAGACCGATTATGAAAATCATATATCTACCGACGAGGGCTTGAAAAAGCTCGGGTACGCCATAGCGGACGGCATCGCCGAATACTACGAGCTGACGAAAAAAAACGATGAACCGACGAATACCGATCAAATAACGGAAACTATCGGGGATATCGGCGGCGTGACCGATAAAAAAGACGAAAACGGAAAAATAACGGAAAACGCTACAGAAAAGCTCGTAGAGGATACGACGAAAAAAAACGACGATAACGGAGAAAACGATAAAGAAACGAAAAAAAATTCATGGACGATACCGACTGCGGTAGCATTGATATTGGCGGCACTTGCCGCAACTGCGACGGTGTTCGTGCGAAAAAAGAAAACAGAATAAAAAACGTGCGGCTTGTTTTCAAGCCGCTTTTTTTACAAAGCTGTTTACAGCCGTTTTTTTTCTTGAAAAAACCGGACGTATATGTTACGATAGAATGGGGGTGTGTGTTAGGGTTCACACAATATTTACATTTACAGCCGTTTTTTTGCGAAATTATCAAATTGAAAGGTGAATGGTATGAAAAGAAATAGACAAATGAATTATTTTAAGAAATGGCAACTTATGCAGGGCATAAGTGCGGCGGTTGTGGTCGTCGGTTTCTTTATTTGGTGGTACACAACCGAAATATGGTTCATCGGAACACCCATAATGGCGATCGGTGCCGCGGGTTTTGTTGTGTGCAGTTTCCTTAAAGTGTCGGATAGTGATTTTGAGGAGCATTTAGAAGCTCTGATCAAGGAGCTTAATATGCCGAAATCGGAAGAAAAACCGTACATTTCGCTCAAAGGCTTTATAACGGACGGTGCGGAGTACGCCAAAATAAGAAAGGACGGAACACTTTGTACCGAAAAGTATTTTAAATGTGATATCTTCATTTCAAACACCGAGATCCGAACGGAGCTTTGCTATGCCGATGCAGTGCAAAACAAAGCGTGGAACGAGGTGTATCGTTTTGAAAGAGATAACACGGAGGCGAGTGTCGAGGAAATGCGTTTTTCGTGCGGCGGCGTGGCGAAAGCTGTAGCTTCCATGAAGCTTCGCGACGGAAAAAACGAATGTACGCTTCCCGTACCGATGAATGATGTCGGAATAGATAAGCTTACAGAAAAAATCAACGAACGTAAATAATTTATACCCGAAGTTATGTGTCGTCGGACTCCTCTGCGATACGCTTCCTTCGTTCTTGCCGTGCCTATCTCAGGCACGGCTTTTTTATGTTGTCATGCGATTATCATGTCAAGCTCGCGATCCGTTACAGTTAGCTTCTCCGTGTCTATGCGAAAGTAAACCGTGTCGCCGATATTGCCGTTGCATTTGATCAAAATTTCGGTATTTCCGAGTTTTGCCGAAGAATATACGGAATTACCGTAATCGAAAACATGCAATATCTCGCAATGCAACGAGCTTTTATCGTGTATATCGGTGCAAATGATATCGTCCGGTGAAAAAGTAAAGCACAGCGGCGTGCGAAATATCTTGATATCCTTCGCCGAGAACAACTTTTCACTTAATGCATCGGGAGATAAAACCGTTTGTCCTTCCATTGACAGATAAAAGCGACAAAGCTTTTTTCCGCCTTCCTTTTCCGTAAGCTTGATAAAATTGCCGTTGATCCTATTTTCCGATCTGAGCGGTACGATACCGCATTCGTCGATCGATATACGACGAAGATCAATGTCGAATTTTATCTTTTGACCGAGTGCGTATCGAGGCGATGCGGAATGTATTGCGAACAGTACACGATCGGAAACGGCGAGCCGATAAAGCACGGTGTCGCCGAATTCTTCGATATCGTCTACAACGGCATCGCCGTTGCCGGAGCCGAGTATGATCGAATCGCAGGGGAGAGTGAGCCTTGCCGATTGACAACGTTTACCGGTAAAAACAGGAGGGACGGGAAACTTTCGATCGAGAAATGAAAGAAATGTTTCGGACATCGTGCATTCGCATACGTTTTCGTCGGGAATTCTCGGCTTGATATTTTTTTCCGTTTTTTTATCGAATAAGTGAAATTTGCGAATGCTTATACCGATATCAAACAAATCGCCCCGCTTGACAGAATGCTCTCCCTTTATTTTCAATACTATCGATGAGCCGTCGGTGTGTTCGCCGTTTGATGTCAAAAAGGCATATATCAGACTTTCTCCGCCCAGTTCTTCTATCGTATCTGCCCTCGCTCCGAGCTTCACATAGTCGGTTTCGTTTTTGTCGTCCGTTAAGATCACGGTGTCCTCCGGGCGTATTCCGAAAACGATGGTATGAGTACCGTCAATGTAACTTTGCCGAATTTTATATGCGTATTTATACGATATTTTGAATCGTACACCGCAAGTCAATTCAAATACGAGTTCGTTTCCGATTTTTGTTGCGACAGCATCGAAAAAGTTCATTTGCGGCGTGCCGATAAAGCCGGCAACAAACATATCACTCGGGTGATTGTATAAATTCTGAGGCGTGTCGATCTGTCGTATGAAGCCGGATTTCATCACTACTATGCGATCTCCCATCGTCATCGCTTCGACTTGATCGTGTGTTACGTAAATAAACGTCGTCTGTAACTTTTCGTGCAGATGCGATATTTCCGCACGCATAACGCCCCGCAGCTTCGCATCCAAATTGCTTAACGGCTCGTCAAGCAAAAAAACCTTGGGGTTGCGAACGATCGCACGACCGAGTGCAACACGCTGACGCTGACCGCCGCTCAATTCCTTGGGCTTTCTGTCGAGATATTCGGTGATACCCAGAATTTGAGCCGCTTCGAGAACCTTTTCGTGAATCAGCTTGTTCGGCATTTTCGCAGTTCGCAGAGAAAACGCCATGTTTTCGTATACGTTCATATGAGGATAGAGTGCGTAGTTTTGAAATACCATTGCGATATTTCTGTCCTTCGGTTCTAAATCGTTTACCGCCTTTCCGTCTATCTCAAGCTTTCCCGAGCTGATATCCTCAAGCCCGGCTATCATTCTGAGCGTCGTTGATTTACCGCAACCGCTCGGTCCGACGAATACTATGAATTCCTTGTCTGCGATGTCCATATTAAAATCGTTTACCGCCTTTACGTCTTTGCCGTATACCTTGTAAATGTGCTTTAATGACAGACTTGCCATATGCCCTCCTTTTTGATCAACCTTTGACCGCCCCGCCGGTCACACCCGAAATATAGTATTTTTGCAAGATCATGAAAAGCAACATGATCGGAAGTGCGACCACGACCGCCGCCGCGCAAAATGTCGTGAAATATTGCTGCAATTGCTCTCTTTCGAGCCACTTGTACATACCGAGAGATACCGTGTACATTGAGGTGTCGGGAACGCCGGACATGATGTACGATACAAAAATATAGTCGCAAAACGGAGCGATGAAACTTATCAGTACTGTATAAATTATTATCGGTTTGCTTAACGGGAGTATTATCCTGTAAAAGATGCGGCTCCTGCTCGCTCCGTCTACAAGTGCCGCCTCGTCCAAAGCCTTTGGTATGGTATCGAAAAAGCCTTTGGCGATATAATAGTTAAGGGCCGCAGAAGCCGAGTAAACGATAATAAGACTTAAGTGCGATTGATAGTTGTTCGGTAAGAGAAGCTTAAGAAGAAAATATACTGCCGACATACTCATAAATCCCGGAAACATTCCCAAGATCAACATGATATTCATTAGCGGACGGCGAAGCGTAAACCTGAGTCTGCTGAAACAGTACGAAACCGACAGAACGAAGACCGAGGTTATGACGCAGCTGATAAGTGCGATAATGAACGTGTTTTTGTACCAGCTTAAAAATTCGGTATCTAAAAATAGCCTTTTGTAGTTGTCAAACGTCCAACGCCGAGGAAAAAACGTCGGACTCCACGCCCCCGGTTCCGCTCGAAAGGATTGAACGAGGAGATATAACAGCGGAATTATCCAAATGAACGATAGAACGGATAAAAACACCTGACCTACGGAAGCCGAAACGAATGATTTGATTTTTTTGCCGTGACTCATTGAAAGGTTTCCTCCCCTCGAACCGATGAAGAATTATTGTAAACTATAAGCGAGAATACCGAAGAAATTATAAATACGAGAATGCCTATTACCGATGCAAGCTTGTAATTTCTGTCCGCACCCAACGAAAGCTTGTATAACCATGTGATGAGCAGATCCGTTCCTTTCGCTCCGTCGGTGTATTTTGATATATCGCCGGGATTTCCTCCGCTTAACAGGTAAATAACGTTGAAGTTGTTGATATTTCCGATAAATTGAGTGATAAGATAAGGTGCGGTCACGAAAAGCATATACGGAAGCGTTATTTTCGCGAATCTGCGGTATGCACTCGCTCCGTCAATGCGTGCGGATTCGTAAAGATCGGAGGGAATATTCATGAGTATGCCCGTGCATATGAGCATACTGTACGGTATTCCCAACCACATATTGACGATTATTATCGAAATTCGAGTGGTTGTTATATCAAGGCCGAATTTAAGATGATATCCGAAGATCCGTTCGATAAATTGCGTTATTATTCCGCCTCCACTGCCGATCGCTCCGCCGCCTGTGTCGAGCATCTTCGACATGATAAGCAGAGAAACGAATTGCGGAACCGCAATGGCAGATACCAGTAACGTCCGGTAAAGCCGTTTGAACTTGATATTCTTCTTGTTTATAAGCAGTGCCAAAAGCATACCGAAAAAGTAATTCGTAAAGGTTGCGAAAAATGCCCAGACCAGCGTCCATAGAAGTACCCGACGAAATGTGGCACCGAGTGAAGACGTGCCGAAAAGCATAATTTTGAAGTTCTCAAAGCCCACCCATTGAAAAAGATGCTCGGGTACCTCGTGATCCGCATCGTAATTGGTGAATGCAATGAGGATCATGCATATCAACGGCACGACCGTAAAAAGAAACAGTCCGAGAAGAGGGAAAGACAAAAGAGGTATGTGAAATCTGTCGTTCGATAATTCCTCGATCTCATGCCCGAATCCGCTCGGAGCTTTCCCGATAGTCTTGTATTGCTCCAGAACTATGCTTTCTTTCACCGAACGAAAATACAGATACAGAAACAGCAGTGTAACGAATATCGAAAGTATTCCGTAAAGCACAATGTGAAACGAATTGTCACCCGCAAGCTTCGGATATTCTCCCGCTGCCTCGTCCCATATATCGGAAATATAGGTTTCCTTGCGTCCTATATTTCCTCCGGACAGAATATTTTCGAAAAGCATTGCAAGATAATCGTGCGAGAAAAAGAAAGTGAACAGAACAAAAAGCACTTGCACAAAAAGATATAGAATTCCTTTTACCGTCTGCCTGCGTGTGAAATGCCCGAAGCCCATGACGAGGTATGAAAGTCGAGTGACCGAATTTCCTCGAATAAATCCTAAAATATAATCTTTAGATTTCGAAAATAACGAAGTGAACAGCTTTTTTACGGCATTGAAAAGCTTTTTGAAGAATCCGATAAAAGTGTGCGAAATGCCGAAAACGCTTTTTCTCGCTTTGTATAACGCACGTTGGGGAGCGTTAAGAGCATAATAATCGAGTTCCAATTTTTATCTCCGAATATTTGTCCGATACTATTTTTTTATCTGTGTGCAAAGTGAAATCAGATACCCCCGCATTTGTTCGTCGGATATGCTTTCTCCGTTCGCTTTCGCATTTACAAGAGGTGTGATAAGACTTGCCATGGGCGTCCAATAATCGGTAGGAACGCTCTTTTGCGTCCGATTGAATCGTGCCTGCTCGGATATTACCGTGACTACCTCGTCGCTTTTTACCTCGGAGGCACCGGAAGCTTTGATGTTTGTAGGTGCAAAGCCTCGTGTGCGATAACGCTTGAGTTGATTTTCTTCGTTGGTCAGAAATTGTGCGAGCTTGTGTGCTTCACCCTTGTTTGCACTATATCCGTTTACGCCGATGAGTTTGTAACCCATAAAACCGCTCAGCTGAGCTTGTACACCGCCGATATCGACCGTCGGCAACTTGTATACGCCGAAGTCGTCGCCGAGCAATTCTTTGAATATGACGCTGTTCCATGAACCGCTGATAACAGCCGCCGCTTCACGCTTGCCGCTTGCATCGGCGGTAAGAGCAGCAGTCATTTTGCTGTCATCACTTTGAACGACAAGCGAATCGTTGCCGATATATTTTCTCAACGAACGCATTACGTTTAATCCGTCCGAATTGTCGAAGTTTATATCCACGCTTTGCTGTGACATATTGTCGTTGTATACCACCTCGTATTTGAGCGTCGGTACGGCGAAAAAAAACGAGGAAAGATACCAGCCGTCATCGTTTAATTTGAAATGGATTTTTTTGTTCGCTTTTTGTGCGACATCAAGCATTTTATCAAGACTGCTCAGAGTATCTTCGCTGTCGAAAACGCTTTTGTCATAGTATACGAAACAACAGTTGTCAGCCGTTGACGGATATGCGTAAAGCCTGCTTTCGCCGTTTACCGTGACGGTGCAGGCATCAATCGAGCTTTCCGAATTTATCGCCCGTACGTTTTTTTCGATATCTCCTCCTATGCGTGCCAACGCACCGCTCGCATACAGTCGGTATAATTGGTCGGAGGGAAAAGAATATACGTCAGGACCGGAGGTAACATCGTTCAGCACCTTGTCGGCGGAATCCCCCTCGCCCTGCACGCCGAAAAGAAATTTGTATTCGTTTTGAGGATTAAGCTTCGCATATTCGGTACACATCTCCTCGAGCATGGCCTGATCTTCTTGCGAACCCCATACGGTGAGCGTATAACTCGTTTTATTACCGTCGATACCGCTTGACGTGTCGAACTGCTCGCCCCGATTACACGAACAGAGTTGCGAGAGTATAAGAAACAACGATATCGTGAATGACAGTATTTTGATTTCGGTTTTCATTTCGATCCTTTCGATTTTTGTTGTCGCATTGTTAGTATTGACGCAAATTACAAATTATACACGTAAAAAATGAAAGATCCGCCGATTCGCCGAGGTACAATAGCAAAGTATTTATGTAAAGCGGCGGAAATGTCGATAATTTTGACATCATTCGTTTGCGATGACATGCATATTGCGGGTGCCGAAAAAATAAAAAAAGCCGATACACCAACGTATACCGAATAAAGCCTTAAAGTAACGGAGTTAGCCGTTTCGGCTTCGGTATGTATCGCATTAATGTATCGACTTTGAAATTTAAATACGGGGTTGTTATATTGTTTTTTATCTGTCTACGGCATTGCGAAATCCGACGGAAGCGACGATGTTTTCGCCTAACCTATAAAATGTCGCTTAATTGAAGTGAGAGGTAAAGATACTGTGGAAGAATGCCTGTAAGATCAACGAATCATGCTTTCCGAACAGCCTTGATAATGTTGCCGATTTTAGGAGTAGTGCCGTACATAAGCACACCGACACGGTAAATTTTTGCGGACATCACACCGATTCCCACGGCAGAACCGATAAGAATGCCGATAGAAATCGCAATTTCATACCAAGGTACGGTACTCATGGCAATTCGGGTGAACATCGACATCGGTGAAGTGAAGGGAATGTAGGAGCATATCTTCGAAAGGGTATTATCTACATTACCGGAGAACATAGAATTCATAACTGCGATAAATGCCGCAACGAATAGCATCGTAATCGGCATAACCGAGGCGTTAATGTCCTCAAGCTTTGACACCGTAGAGCCGATCGCACCGAACATAAACGCATAAATAAGGAAGCCGAGAATAAAGAATACCAGCATATATACGAGCAATTCCGGCGGTATATTAAAGACGGAGTCGATGATCATATTGTCACCCCAATAGGATTTGTTGAGGCCGTAGAATATGAGTGCCGAGCCGAAAACCGTAACAAGCTGAACAAAACCGGCAAGGCAGGAGGCAAGCACCTTACCGAACATCATTGAGGTGGGTTTTGCACTTGTGATCAATACTTCCATGGCCCTTGAGCTTTTCTCGGCCGCCACATTTGTTGCCACCATCTGACCATACAGCAGAATGACCATATATAATGCGAAAATCATAATATAGGTATAAAAGAAATTTTCCGTTTGATTTTTGCCGAGGCTCTCTATTTCGCTTGTGATTTGAATGCTCATTACTTCGGAAGCCTCGTCTGCCGTCATACCCCTGTCGATCATGGCATTCATTCGATATATCTGCTGCAAGACCTCGTTTGCGATCTCGGTGTTTGTATCATATATCGAGAGATTGTTAATATAGTAGGTATATGCGGCAGCGTCTGTCATAACAAAGGCACACTCAGCATCGCCCGATGTGATTTCATCCTTAATTGTGTCATTGCTCTCATCGGTAATTCGCACATCATAATCCGTAAATGCCTCAGAAAATGCCAGTTTCAACATATCTGTCTGTGTAGGATCGTTCGACTTTATAAGCATTATCGAACGCTCGTCAGATGTACCGAAAGCATCATCATTCTCGAAAATCACCGAGATACGTGGGAAGAACATTACCGCCGCAATCGCAAGTACAAGAAAAACGGTAACACCTACAAAAATCTTATTCTTGAAATAATATTTGAGTTCGAATTTCAGTATTTTTCCGAATTGCTTCATTGTTTACTCCTCCTTTGCGGTGTTTCCCGCATACTCTACGAAAATATCGTTGAGGGAAGGCTCAAACACCCTGATTTCATCGACATCATAGTTTTCCGCAAGACGAGTCATTACCGTTTTCTTGTCCTTTGCGGATGAAAGCCGGATCAACAGATCGCCGCTTTCCGTGACATCGCAGGCAGAACCGAAGTCGACTTTTATCGCATCCGTGTTTTCCGCACGGACAACCAGACGATTGCGAGGATAGTTTCGCTTAATGTCGTGCAGATCTCCACACAGCACGACAATGCCGTTATTGAGAATGGCAATACTGTCACAGAACTCCTCAACGTAACTCATTTGATGACTTGAAAACAGAACGATTTTACCTTTGGCGAGCTGTTCCTTTACTACATCTTTCAGCAACATTGCGTTAACGGGATCAAGACCCGAGAACGGTTCATCGAGGATAACGATGTCGGGATCATGTGCAATGGCGGTTATAAGCTGAATCTTTTGTTGATTACCCTTTGAAAGTGTATCAAGACGCTTGTTACGGTATTCGGTCATGTCGAGTCTTTCAAGCCAATAGTCAACGGATTTCACCGCATCCTTTCGGCTCATGCCTTTCAGCTCCGCAAAATATGTAAGCTGGTCAATAATGAGTTTCTTCGGATATAGTCCTCTTTCTTCCGGCAGATAGCCAAACCCGACCCGATCATAGTCAATGGGTTTGCTGTCTATCAGCACTTCACCGCTGTCTGCCGAAAAAACATCCATTAAAATGCGTATAGTCGTGGTTTTGCCCGCACCGTTACGCCCGAGCAAACCAAATGCCTTACCGTCCTCCGCCTTAAAGGATACTCCGGCAAGAACTTTCTTTTCGCCAAACGATTTTTCTATGTTTTTAAGTTCTAATACCATTTTTATAATCTCACTATAAAAAAATATGCCGCTTGAAATCGATGTACCGAAAAACGCAAATTCCGATCGTACCAAACAAATTTCGGGTGACGATAAATTTTACCGTACAATAACTTGACCGAATTTGCGTTTTTACCGAATTAGCATAGATATTGTGATTGAAAATGGCACAATTATCTTTTCAAAGCTTTCGTTACGGCACACGGTCATTCGGGCGGATCCGAGTTGTTTTATCGTTTCTTTTCGTAGCCTCTATGCGTGCTGTCCGTAAGCGTTCGCAGCTTCTCCGTCAGCTTGCCCGAAGCGTAGTTACGGCTCATACGCCAGGTCCAGTTACCGTCGGCTTTTGACGGGAAATTCATTCTGCCCTCATCGTCGGTCAGTTCGAGAATATCCTGCATAGGCGTTATACAAAGCACCGCACGACTTTGCATTGCCGATCGGATCAGATCATAGACCCTGCTGTCGCCCTTTTTATGCGGACATTCTTTGTTGAAACGTCGTAATGCATCGCCGTCGAGGCTTTTTATCCATGAACGTGTGCAGTCGGAATCGTGCGATCCGGTGTATACAATACAATTGTCCGTGTCGTACATCCTCGGAAGATATTCGTTGTTGTCCTCATTGAATGCGAATTGAAGCAACTTCATGCCCGGAAAACCCGTGTGTGCCAGCAATGTGCGAACGTCGTCGGTAATGTAGCCGAGATCCTCCGCTATTATTTTCGCCGTCGGCAATTTACGCTTCAGCTCGTCGAAAAGCTCCGTGCCGGGGGCATTCTCCCAATGACCGTTGCGGGCGGTAGCGTCGCCGTAAGGTACCGAATAGTAACTTGCAAACCCTCTGAAATGGTCGATACGCAGTATATCGTACAGCTTAAACGCGGCGAAAAATCGCTTCAACCACCACGAAAATCCGTTGCTCCTCATTTTTTCCCAGTCGTATATTGGATTGCCCCACAGCTGACCGTCCTCGGAAAAAAGATCGGGAGGACAGCCGGCGACACGCTTCGGTCTGTATTCGGCATCGAGCAGAAATTGCTCAGGTTCGCTCCACACCTCGACACTGTCTAAGGCAACATATATCGGCATATCACCGATCACTTTGATGCCCTTTGAATGTGCGTATGAGATAAGCTTTCGCCATTGTGCGAAAAACTCATATTGTAAAAACCTCCAAAACGACATTTCATCGTCGAATTCGGAGCTGTGCAGACGTGCTTTTTTACAGTCCCTGTGTTCCTCGTCCCACTCAAGCCACGAGGAAAAGCCGTAACGCACCTTGAGCGACATAAACAGCGAATAATCATCAAGCCATGTGCGGTTTCGACCGCAGAACGAAGTATACGATCTGTCGGACTTGAATCTCGAGTATGCTTTACGCAGTGTGTCATATCTTTCGGCAAACAGCCGACCGTAATCTACTTTGCCGTGACCGATCGCAGCCTGCTTAAGCTCGTCTTTTGTAAGTAGACCGTCGTCGAAAAGCAGCTTAAGGTCGATGAAATACGGATTGCCCGCAAAGCACGCCGGTGATTGGTATGGGCTGTCACCGTATGAAGTCGGATTGAGCGGTAATACCTGCCAGCACTTTTGATGTGTTTGCGATAAAAAATCAATAAATCGGTAAGCCGGCTGACCGAGCGAGCCGATCCCGTACTCGGATGAAAGACTGCTTATGTGTAACAGTATTCCGCTTTTGTGTGAAAAACCGAGCTTGTGATTGTTGTCTGCCAAAATATTTCCTCCGAATTTCGGTAATTACGTATATGATGTCCGAAAAAAATTCGATTATTCTTATTCGATAATGTTCGTGGTGATGTAATCCACGCCCCAATCGGCAAGTGTTGCGGCAACTGTCAGATCGTCAACTGTCCAACAGTTTACCTCAATGCCGTTTTCATGCATAAATTCAACACCCTCACGGCTCAATGAGGTCCAGATAATGTCAAGATCGAGTGAGTATGCATTCAGCTTTGCGAGCAGCCTCTCATCGGGTGCTTCTCCCGTCAGATATTGCAATTTCGCATTCGGCAACAAGTTGCGAAGAATTACGAGATTTTCATATGAAAAAGAAATAAAAATAACGCTTTCGAGGTAACACTCACTCCTTATTTCATCGACTATTCCCACAACAGTCTGCTCGTCCATTTGATTTTTTAATTCCAGAACGCATATTTTTTCGTATTTTCTGCATATTCGAATGTATTCACGCAGAGAGGGAAGAACGAGATCGCGGCGTGTCTTTTTGCCGCCGTCTATGTCGTACAAAATCAACGAACGCAGTACATCGTATTCCGTTTGCTCTACATTCATATCGTCACCGGATATATTTACTGGGTTGTCGTCGTGTATTATTATATATTTTCCGTCGGATGTAACGTGTACATCGGTTTCGATCCCGAAATACGATCTGTTACCTGCCGCAACGAACGCAGCGGCAGAATTTTGCGTTTCAAGTCCGCTCACTCCTCTGTGAGCTACCATTTTTACTTTTCTGTCGGCTTTGTCGAGCTTCAATGTATTCATAAAAATCTCCTTTTTATACTCGTGCCGTGCAATACGCATATACTGCGTTCCGCTTTGTACGGTAAGAGTTTTTTTCGTATTTTATCACGGTAAAACGAAATTGTCAACCGTAAACGGAATAAAAAAACGGATATTTTCGATGACAGACGACGCTTTCGGCAATAATCCGACATATTGATGATTTTTTTAATCACATATTACATATTTCGGTTGACAAAATTGAAAAAACGTGTTAATATATATTTAGAAAATCGCATGATAGGTATGTGATAAGCATTACCGTGCGTATTAATATTCTGCGAAAGGAAATAGAAATGTCACAAATTGCGGATATCATTAAATACGAGGGCGATAACGATACGTTTGTGTGGAAACACCCGTGCGAGGATTTCAACACCATGACACAACTTATCGTACATGAGTCGCAGGAAGCGGTGTTCTTTATGAACGGTCAGGCTCTCGATCTGTTCGGCACGGGCAGGTATACCCTCGAAACGCAAAACGTTCCCAAATTGGGTAAGTTGTTGAATTTACCTACCGGAGGTAAAACCCCGTTCCATTGCGAGGTCTATTTCATAAATAAGACCGTGCAAATGGCGATTAAGTGGGGTACGCCCGAGAGAGTACGCTTTATCGAACCCACTATGGGTATACCGCTTGAAATAGGTGCAAGCGGCGAGATGAATCTTGCTGTGTGCGATTCGCGAAAGCTGCTTATAAAACTTGTCGGCACAACTAACGGAATAGCATGGGGAAGAGAAGGCGGCGAATTTACAAAATCGTTGAGCAATTCTTTCAGACCGCTTATCTCGACGGCGGTAAAGTCCAATCTGTCCGCAAGCATCAAATCGCAGAATATCGATCTGCTTGAGGTGGACGAGCATCTCGAAGAGCTGTCGGAGATACTCAGAAGAAAAATTATACCCGGCTTTGAAGAATACGGTTTGACTATACCTCAGTTCTACATATCGAATCTTCTTCTGCCGGAGGGCGACAGTAATTTCAAGCGATTGAGAGAACTGCATACGATATCACTGCAAACGAGAATGGCTCAAGCGGAAGCAACCGTAAAGACGGCTCAAGCCGAAGCCGAGGCGAGCGTTACGGCGGCACGTCGTAAGATCACGCTCGAACAGCAGGAAACGGAAACGGAAATAGCGAGAAAGAAAGCGGAACGCGAATTGATAGACGCACAGGCAAAGGCTCAGGCAGCTAAGCTTGCGGGCTTTGCGGAGGCGGAGGTCATGTCCGCCAAAGGCTATAATCAAAAAGATGTACTCAGCTCCGAAGTTCAAAAGGCATATGCCGAGGGAATCGGAAATATGACCATTAACGGCGGAGGCGGAGCTGTCGGCGATATTATGGGTCTCGGTATAGGTATGGCCGCGGCTGGTACCGTTGCACCGAAGCTCGGCGATATGTTCAAAGGTATGACGGAAGCCGCCGCACCCGAGCAAGTGCAAAAGGACGAACTGATCAAATGCGAGGGGTGCGGAGCAACGCTTCCCGCAAATTCGAAATTTTGTCTTGAATGCGGTCAAAAGGTGACGCCTAAGTTGCCCGAAAATATGATGCTTTGCCCCAAATGCGGAAAAACGGTTCAAAAAGGAAAGTTCTGCATAGAGTGCGGTCATAAATTCACGGTTACGTGTAAGAATTGCGGCAATGAACTCGCCGAGGGAGCGAAATTCTGCCCCGAATGCGGCGAGAAGCTTTAACGGAGGACGTTTGATATGAAAAAAACATTTAATTACTATGCGGTTATTTGGTTTATCGCCTTGGCATTGTTCAATGTGATAGCATTTGCCGTACCCGCCTTCGGTGAAAGGGAAAAATATACCGTTTCGTTTTGGATAGGCTATGCCGCAATTACGGTGGCATCGATAGGTCAGCTCGCCTGTGTTTGGTATTCGATAAAAGTCAAAAACATCAATAAGGTATTTTTCAATATGCCGATAGTAAAGGAAAGCTTCACCGGCATGACTGCCGTGTTCGTTATCGGCTATGTATGTATGCTTCTGTCAGCGGAATTTGCGGATTGGCTTGCCTTGGCACTTTGCGTGGTGATATTGGGATTCAGCATCATTGCCGTGTTGAAGGCTTCAATGGCGGCAAGTGTGGTAAACGAGGTCGAGGAAAAGGTAAAAACAAAAACGTTTTTCATCAAATCGCTTACCGTAGATGCGGAAAGCCTCTGTGCGAGAGCCGAGGGTGATGAGCTGAAGGCACTGTGCAAAACGGTGTATGAGGCGGTACGCTATTCAGACCCCATGAGCGATCCGTTGCTCGAGGAAGTGGAAAGCCGAATGACCGAATGCTTTGCGGCATTTGCTTATGCTGTCAAAACCGGTAGCACGACGCAGGCACAACAAACCGAAAAAGAGTTTACCGCATTGGCGGCAGAAAGAAACAGTAAGTGCAAACTCTGTAAATAAACAGTAAAGCGAGATATAACAATGCCCGAGATCAAATGTAAAATGTGCGGCGGCAAAATAAATTTCCCCGACGGAGCAACGACGGCGGAATGCGAATACTGTATGAGTACACAGACTTTGCCGCATATCAGCGACGAGAAAGCCGAACGCCTTTATGATCGTGCAAATCATTTCAGACGAAATAACGAATTCGATAAAGCAATGGCAATATATGAGCAGATACTCGATGAAAATAACGAGGACAGCGAGGCATATTGGTCGCTCGTGCTTTGCAGATACGGAATCGAATATGTGACCGACCCGCAAACAAAGAGAAAAGTACCGACTGTCAACCGTACTCAATATACATCGATATACGACGACGAAAATTATATATCGGCGTTGAAATACGCCGATATATCGCAAAGAAGCATTTACGAGCGTGAAGCGAAAGAGATAAACGAACTTCAACGCGGAATACTCGAGATATCGCAAAACGAAGCACCGTTTGACGTGTTTATCTGCTATAAGGAAACAGATGAAAACGGGCAGCGAACACATGACTCCACTTATGCGAATGAGCTTTATCATATGCTGTGCAACGAGGGCTTAAAGGTGTTCTATGCACGCATAACCTTGGAGGATAAAATCGGTATGGCTTACGAGCCGTATATATTTGCTGCACTTAATTCCGCTAAAGCCATGATAGTACTGGGAACGAAAAAAGAATATTTCGAAGCACCGTGGGTGAAAAATGAGTGGAGCAGATATCTCGCACTTGTAAAATGCTCGGCAGGTAAAAAAGTACTTATACCGGCATATAAGGATATGGATCCGTATGATGTGCCCGAAGAATTTTCACATCTTCAGGCACAGGATATGAATAGGCTCGGTTCCGCATTCGATATCGTCAGAGGGATAAAAAAGGTAGTCGGTGCCGCTGCGGTAAGCGTTGATGAACGACCCGAAAAGCAGCAAAGTAAGAAGCAAGATACCGTTAATGCCGATGCCTTGCTAAGACGTATCGAGTTGTTTTTGAGCAACGGCGAATGGGACAGTGCGAACGCATATTGCGAAAAGGTACTCGATACAGACCCCGAGAATTCAAAAGCATATGTTTATAAGCTTTGCTCCGAACTCAGAGCAAGAGATTATTCGGACTTAAATAATTGTACATCTCCGCTCGATACCGCACGCTCGTATAAAAACGTGATCCGCTTTGCAGACGATGCGACCGCAAGACATATCACAGAACTCAACAGACAGATCAGAGAAAGACTTCGAAAAGCAGAAGCATATAACAAAAAATATGCCGAGATCGAAGAATTGAGAAATAATGCGGCGAACGTCGTGCAGTCATATGAGCAACGGCTGCAAAATCTGAAATCGTATCACAGACAACGTGAATATGATATTTCCCGTGATGCACAGCGAAAAAAGAAGACCAAACGCTTGGCTGTTTCGCTCCTTATATGGATCTTTCTGCTTATCTTCGACATTGTTGCCGCATGCGTAATGGCCGTGCGGGTCGATTCCGATTCCGATGGCGTCATCGCTTTCTTTGCGATCTTGGTAATGGCGGCTGCTGTTGTCGATATCGTCATACTTGTCCTGAGTGCAAGACTGTTGTACAGTGACGGAAAATCCGTCGGTATCATAATACTGAACTTTTTGTTCTGCTACGATATCATCGCTATCGTAACGGCATTTAAGAGTCTGTCGAAATACAGTAAGAAAAATATATCGAACGATTGCGAAAATCAATTGTACAGCTTGAATGCGGAAATACAGCAGTGTGAATCCGAACTTGAAAGGCAAAAAGGGTATCTTGCACAGTATACGAGAGACCTGTCCGAACTGAATTGAAAATAATTTCCGTTTACAACCAAGCAAACTTGAAAAATCAAGTATGAGCTTTGTTGCAGATCGATGGGACGGTGTGTAAAACTTATTACAGCTACGGCATTGCAAAGATAAGAATTACAGCCCCGACTTATTTAAGTCGGGGCTTTTTAGTTTTTAACAGCAACTGTATCCGATTCAGCGGGATTCGTACCAACTCGGAGAAATTTATCTCGGAGATCTATTATTTGTTTTTCATTGTTCTGTCAATATCCCGAGCCGCCTGCTTTTTGGCTTCTGTTTCGCGTTTGTCGTACAGCTTCTTACCTTTGCAAAGCCCGATCTCCGCTTTTACGTGCGAGCCTTTGAAATATAAAGAAAGCGGTATAAGCGATAAGCCTTGCTGTGATACCTGCCCGAAAAGCTTGTTGATCTCTTTTTTGTGCATCAAAAGCTTTTTTTCACGGTACGGATCTCGATTGAAAATGTTTCCTTTTTCGTAAGGACTTATGTGAACACCGATAACGTAGATCTCGCCGTCTTTTATATGACAGTAAGAATCCTTGAGATTGACTTGTCCCAAACGAACGGATTTCACCTCCGTGCCGTATAAAGCTATGCCGGCTTCGTATTTATCAAGTACGAAATAATCGTGATATGCTTTTTTATTTGCGGCGATCAGCTTTACGCCGCTGTTTTTTTCGGCCATTTGAGCTTCTCCTTTTTTATGATCGCTTCCGTTTTTTCGTATACGGCATCAAGACCGTATGAGCAGACCGGAATGAGAATAATGTAATATGTTAAGAAATATTGACTTTTAGCCTCGAAAAGCATATGATAGAAGACACCGCCTAATATTATAAGCATTAGGAGCGTTATATCCTTGTCCTTACGTTTTATGCATACTAACGCCGTTGCGGCGGCACCGAAAAATATCAACTGCTGAAGATAATTCATGTACCCGATCGTGTAAGACTCACCTTTGTCGCAAATGTATTTTGCGATTCCGAGCGGTTGCTCGTAAACATATCGTACTTTGTTTGTCCAAATGCTTTGATAAGTCGGCTCGTTAAATTGAGTGAGAAATTTGTTTTTGAAAAATTTTACCGAGTAGCTCGGATTCGAAGCAAGATAAGAAATGCGTTCCTTTAGCTGTTGCATTGTGACCTCGGCGGTCTTTTCGGTGTCCGCACCGTATGTGACAAATTGCCCGACGGTATAATTGCTGTTGTACCAGCCGTTGCCGATCGATGACTCGTTAAGACCCATGTTTAACCAACATATCATGGGTATCCCATCACCGAAATCAAGTCCGCTGCGGTGTTCGTAGACGACTTGCGGAACGGACTTTATCGTAAATGTACATAGTATCGCAAGTGCGATGTAACCGGCTCGTTTCGGCAACTCTTTTTTTGTATCGAAATAACAGAAAACGACGAATATTATTTCTGCGACCAATACTATGGCGTTGTTCATTTTGATCGTTACGGCAAACGAAACAAGCAGCGATGACAGTATACCGTAACGGTATTTGCCGTAATGCAAAAAGCGTATCAGAAAAAACACCGAAAATACCGAAAACATAAAGCCCGGAATGTTGCCGTACGTAAACGTGCAGAACAATATCGGTTGCGGCGAAAGCATGAGCAAAACTGCGGTAAGCTTTGCGGCTCTTTCTTTGAGAATGTCTTTTGAAATAAGACACACACCCAAATATGTTAATGCCAGACATACCACATTAGCGTATTGCAGAGCGGTAAATTTGCCGTCCGCACAGAACAGTTTTACTATAGGCTCGCAAAACAGTACATAACCGAGCTGAAATGGATACCATGAGAAGTAATCCATCGAAAAATATGAATAGTTGTTATGGGCGGCGTAATATGCGGCGGAGGCAACATGGAACGAATCGTTTGTTGGTGCAGATTTCATGCAGTATACCCAAGTGTACCCGGCAATAAGAACAAACGAAACCGTGACAGCCGTCAAGCATCTCATATCGACCCGCTTGAGAAGTACGGAAAAAATATATGCGAGAATAAGCGATATGATCAATACCACGATATTTAAAACAAAATTGTCCGGTAACCGTATCGCCTTTTCGAGGTAATCGTTGTCCGTTGAAATGTACGAGGTGGAAAATATAGAAGAAACAAACAACAGCAAAAATGCAACGGCGAAAAGTCCGCAGACGGTGTATATTTCGATTTTCGATAAAATATCCTTAACTTTTGCGTTCATTCCTTTGCCACTCCTAATGTATGTGGGCATTATATCATTTTTGAACGTGCTTGTCAATAAATTTGAGGTAAAATCTTGAAAACAAATAATGTTCGATAACGGACTTTTCCGTCATTAAATGCGGCGAGTGAGGACGGTGTGTGTCGATCGTTGCATTGTTTGCACGTATTTCCGAAGCGGCAGAACTCGGTAAAAACGAAGATGTCATGACTTTTGTCGTCAAATGCGAGAATTCCGAGATACACGGAAACGCACGCATTTATTTGAGATAAGCAGATACCCCGTTTGGAAAATGCCGGTTTTGTAAAAACGCTCGGCTATAAATGGTTCAGATTTGGTGATTGCCTACGTAAAGCAAATAAAGACGATGAAGCATCTTCTCTTGCAAATAAGCGAAGTGCTGTCATCAAAATTCTTTTCTTTGTGTCAGTCATACTACCACCTCTTATTGTAGTAAACGAGTGTTTACTTGTCAATATCTACAAAAAACTTTTTACATATTTCCCGCAAAATAATTAGAAATCGGTTCTTTATTCACTTGTATTAAGAGATTATATATCTTACGAAGCACTTGAGTTTGTGATGCAATATTGCAAGCGTATTTCGGCATTTCAGGAAGGCGAACCGAGTCCTTGAAAGTGGGTAATCCACAGCTTTTCGACGACGTAAAACTGGTATATAAAAAGAACGTACTGTTGTTGCCGGACGGATCAAAAGAGTTCCTTTACCGTAAAAATGACAGATATGCTGTTTTACGGTAAAGGAGCTTGTTTGTACTTTTGTGGTGTAACTATATAAAATTGATATTTTCAGTATAGCTATGGCAAACATTATTATGCAATAAATACATTGATTTTTAATAAATTTTGTACTATAATGTAAAAAATGAATATGTTACTTTTAAAGTCTGCGACAAATACTCGAATATTCGGGTGAGTTGTCGTTATTCATCGAAAATTACAAGGAGAATCAATCAAATGGATATCTTACTTAAAATTGCACAGACAGTCAATAAGTATCTTTCGGATTACATTTTGATATTTCTACTGGTCGGTGTCGGCATCTATTTTACGATACGCACACGTTTTGTTCAGGTGCGTTGCTTCGGTGAAGGAATGAAAGCCGTTTTCGGAGGGTTAAAATTTAACGGCGGAAAGAATAAAAGCGGACTTTCGTCTTTCCAAGCCTTAACAACGGCCATTGCCGCACAGGTCGGCACCGGAAATATAGTCGGTGCCTGCGGAGCCATAATTATCGGCGGTCCCGGTGCGATATTCTGGATGTGGGTTATCGCATTTTTCGGAATGGCAACGATATACGCCGAGGCGGTGCTTGCTCAAAAGACAAGGATCGTAAACGACGACGGAAGCGTTGCCGGCGGTCCCGTTTATTACATTAAGCAGGCGTTTAAGGGAAAATTCGGAAAATTTCTTGCCGGCTTTTTTGCGATTGCGACAATACTTGCCCTCGGATTTATGGGATCTATGGTTCAATCAAATTCCATAGGCAGTGCTTGCAATACGGCATTCGGTTTTCCCACGTGGGCTGTTGGTTTGTTTGTTTCCGCAATGTCATTGCTCATATTCGTGGGCGGCTTACAAAGAATAGGTGCGGTCACGGAAAAGCTTGTTCCCATAATGGCGGTACTCTACCTTTTGGGCGGACTTACCGTTATCGCAATAAGGATTCAGTATGTTCCCGAAACCTTTGCGATGATATTTAAGTACGCATTTCAGCCCAATGCCGTTATAGGCGGTTCGATAGGTGTTGCGATTAAAAACGCGATAAGCCAAGGTGCAAAAAGAGGACTTTTTTCAAACGAAGCCGGAATGGGTTCAACTCCTCACGCACACGCAATGGCAAATGTTAAATCGCCTCATGAGCAAGGTGTGACTGCAATGATCGGTGTATTCATAGATACTTTCGTAGTGCTTACGATCACTGCACTCGTTGTTATTTCCGTACTTTATGCCGGTGACGGCGTTCTCAGTCCGGCACAAGGAGTTATCAATGAACCGTCAGTAAATGCAATGGGTATTAAAGATGCCAATATGGCACAGCTCGCGTTCGGAACGGCGTTCGGCAAAATATTCGGTGAAACCGTCGGAATGGTCATTGGCGAGGGCTTTGTCGCTATTTGTTTGTTCTTCTTTGCATTTTCTACCATAATAGGTTGGAATCTGTTCGGCAGGATCAATATGCACTATATTTTCGGAAAGAAGTCGGATATAATCTATTCGATATTATGTATTGCATTTATTTTCGTCGGTTCACTTGCATCGAACAAGCTTGTATGGGCGCTTACGGATATGTTTAATCAGCTTATGGTAATACCCAACGCACTTGCCATAATCGCACTCGGTTCGATTGTGGCGGCTGAAGCGAAAAGACGCAAAAACGCAAAAGAAAGAGATCTTACGAAGACAAAATGAAAAACGATTGAATGACAGAAAAATCTCCTATTGAAATATTCGAGCGAACAGTATCTGCAGTGCTGTTCGCTCGAATTTAATTTATGATCGGTTGTGATTGCTTTTTCGGATATCGCCGTATGCAACTGTTTGATTATCCGCATCAAAAACCGTAATTGCAAGCCTTTTATCGGGCATTTCCTCAACATTACCGAATTTTGTTAAAAATGCGGAAAACACCGTGTTATCACAGCAAATTAACGGCAGAAGCTCATCATCATCGATTTTAATGCGGTATTCGGTCGTCGTATCACCGTCACACGTAGTGCTTTGCGGAATTTCCGTAAGATAGATCATAACGATAACGCCGAATTCGGTATAAAAGAACATGACCGTACCCGTAACATTTTCGTATCGCTCCGTGCCGACAATATCCGCAAACGCATCGCATTTTTTTCGCAACATTGAAAAATATCTTGAATAATAGCTTCGATTCATGCTTATCTCCCTTTGTTTTTTAATTATATGTAAGCAGGGAAGTATTTGCCACCGTTTGAAAAATCGATCAAAACATACTTGACAAAAAAATATATTTGCATTATAATATCGGTACAATAATTTTTGGGAGGAATACTATGTTATTCGGCTTTTTATTTACCGTACTGTTTATCGCTCTGATATCTGTCGGACTTATACTGTTTTTGCGTGCATTGAAAAACAAGAAAAGCGGCAAGATTCAAGGCACTGTTTTCGTAATTGCGGGAGTTATCGGAATTATATGTATTCCGGCAAGTTTTCACACAGTGGATTCAGGTGAAATCGCAGTCGTGAAGCATCTCGGAGAGGCGACAAAAGTTCGTACACCGGGTACATATTTTGACTTTTCACTCACCGAAACGTATGAGATTTACGATTCGAAGGTTCAGAATATGGACATTGCGGCACAGGCTTATTCAAAGGACGCACAGACAATGGATATCGCAATGACGGTACAGTACCAAATAGACACCGCCAAAGCTATAGATATTGCGAATCAGTACGGAACCGTAAGTGTGCTTGCAAACAGAATACAGAGCATTGCCACCGAAAAAGCAAAGGCGACACTTTCGTCATATTCCGCAATGAACATTATAGAAACACGTTCGAATATTTCCCCACAGGTAGAAGAAGCGATCAAAAATGCGGTCAACGAGGAATACTGTGTAAACATAGTTGCCGTTGTACTTACAAATATTGATTTTTCCGATGCATTTGAGCAGACCGTTGAAGATAAAATGATTGCAGAACAGGAAAAACTGAAAGCGGAATACGAAAAAGAAACGGCAATTGTAAATGCCGAAAAGGCACTTGAGGTTGCGAAGCTCGACGCACAGGCAAAAATTGAAAAAGCAAAGGCGGACGCACAGGCACAGATTGAGGTTGCGACTGCCGAAGCCAAGGCTATCAAATTGAAGTCCGTAGAAGCGGCACGCTCGCTCGGTTTCCACATAACCGAAACGGAAATCAAGGAAAACGGAGAAGTGACCGGTGTTGAATATGAGATCGACTTTACGGGCAAAAGTGCCGAAGAGATCAAGCTCGTAACAGAGTATCTGAAATACATCGAATACTTATCGAAATGGAACGGTGAATTGCCCTCGGTTATGACAGGCGAAAGTGCAAGCATAATGATCCAAACACCGAGCTATTCGGAAAACGCAAAATCGTAAATGATGTATAAATACGAGCTTCATGCACATACCTCCGAATGTGATAAGGCTTCGATCGTAAGCGGAGTGGAAGCGGTAAGATTGTATAAGCAAGCCGGTTATGACGGGATCGTTATCACAAATCATATGTTTGCGTTTTTTTACGAATGGTATGCCGACGAGCTGAAAGATGCCGACCGCAGAAAAATTATCGAAAGATGGCTTAGGGGCTACGAAAACGCAAAGACCGAAGGCGATAAATGTGATTTTACCGTTATGTGCGGTGTTGAGGTTCGCTTTGACGGAAGCAATTTCAATGATTATCTTGTTTACGGTTTGACACCTGACGATATGTTGAATTTACCGCTCTTAAATCGGCTGAGCGGTCTTGAAGAGCTGGTATCGGTTCTGCCCGAAACAGCCTTGGTCGTACAGGCACATCCGTTTAGAAACAATATGACTGTCACCTCCCCCGAACTGCTTTTCGGTATAGAGGTATACAACGGCTTAACGGAAAACGCAAGAAATCGCATGGCGGAAATATTTGCGGATCAATACGGCAAAGCATTTACTTCGGGTACAGATCTTCATAATCCCATACACATGAGCCGTTGCGGAGGAATAGTAACAGACAAGAAAATAAAAACTCCCGCAGACCTAGTATCGGTACTGAAAACGGGAGCCTATACTTTGTTAAAGGAAAACGGCAGATAGATCAGACAAGAGCGGAATAAACATCACGCTCAAACGCACATGCGGCTGCCGCACCGGCACCGCCGTCGTATGATGAGTTTCTCATATACACGGCGGTGATCTTATTTACGGGATCAACCCAAAAATGCGTGCCGTATGCACCGCTCCAGCCGAAAGAACGCTTCGGTATATAGTAGTTATCACTTACAATAACACGAACACCCAAGCCCCAACGCTCGTGATGCGGCATTATTTCCCTCGGTACATGAGGTGTAGCTATAAGCCTTACAGATTCTGGCAACAGTACAGCATTGCCGTTAAATCGTCCGTCATTCAACAACATTGATGCAAAATTAGAGTAGTCCGAAAGAGTTGAAACAAGACCGGCACCGCCGAGATAATGACTTGATGGGAAGTTGCTGAAAATGCACCCATCCTTCATTTCGCAAATATCGTTTTTGTCATTTATTCTTGCGTGCATAGGTACGATTCGCTTAATTTGATTTTTTGACGGTGTAAAGGTGGTATCGAACATTTCGCATTTTTCGAATATGCTTTTATGCAAATAGTCGTTGAAATCGGTGTCGGATACCTTCTCAACTATTCTTGCGAGAATATCGAAAGCAACTATGGGGCTGTACTCGTTTGCGGTATACGGTTCAAATGCCAAAGCGGTCTTTGAATAATATTTCACGGCATTTGCAAGCGTCTTGTTGTCGTCTTCACTCATTTTAGACATAAAAAATTCCGATAGTTTTCCGCAACATATTCCGGATGTGTGCGTTAGGAGATGTAATATAGTCATTTTTATCGGATTTTCCGAATACGTTATGTTATTATTCTCGTCGATTTTCATAATTTTTATATTCGAAAATTCGGGTAAATATTTTTCGACCGTATCGTTTATGCATATAGAGCCTTTTTCCGCAAGCGTCATCATCGACACTGCGGTGATCGGCTTCGTCATTGAAGCAAGTCTGAATATTGATGAGGAATTAATACTTTCTCCGTAAACTCTGTCCATGAGTATTTTGTTCTCTTGACAAATACGCAAAGACAAACCCATGACCTTACATTCTTTTACATCGTTAAGGGCTCGACTGTCTACCGCATTTTCGAGCAATTTGCGATCAAGTGATTTCATTTTTTTCTCCGTTAAATTCTGTCGGGAACTCCTCCCGTTGACGGTATTGTAACATATATACGATGAAAATACAAGTCCTTTTTAAATACAACTTTAATTGTCGGTAAAAAAGTTAAAAAGTGTATTGACAAATCAAAAAAGATTGTTTATAATGGATAAGGACACCGAAAGGTGACAATAAAATTAACAGAGGAAATGATCATGGCAGAATCAATTCTCGATGCTTATAAGCATCAACAAGCAACGGAAGTAAAAATCGATACGAATCGCAAGTTGAAAATAGGTATTATCGGTACCGGTTGGATAGCTGATGCCCATGCGGTAAGCTATTTGAAACAGCCCGATGTTGAAATAATAGCGGCAGCTGATATTGTTCCCGGAAAAGCCGAAAAGTTTTTTGAAAAGTATAATATTAAGCCCCGTTGCTATACATCGCACAAGGAAATGCTCGAAAAAGAAACGGAGCTTGATGCTGTAAGCGTTTGCACATATAACGCAACGCACGCAGAATGTACGATTGACGCTTTGAACAAGGGCGTAAACGTTCTTCTCGAAAAGCCCATGTGCGTTACTTTAGAAGAAGCGGCGGAAATATGCCGTGCCGAGAAAAAGAGCGGAAAAGTACTTTCCATAGGCTTCCAGCCTCGTTTTGACGAGAATATGAAAATGATAAAGAAACTCGTTCAAGACGGTACACTCGGTGATATCTACTATATCCAAACAGGCGGCGGAAGAAGAAGAGGAATACCTACACCGTTCGGTACATCGTTTATTCAGAAAGATACTGCGGGCATTGGTGCATTGGGTGATATAGGTTGCTATTCGCTTGATATGGTTCTTAATGCTATCGGTTATCCGAAGCCCCTTACCGTTTCGGGATATAAGTCCGATTTCTTCGGAAAGAGCGAGGAATTCCCGCATCACGATGTTTTCGGTGTTGACGACTTTGCTGCGGCGTTTATCAGACTTGAAGGCGGCATAATCATAGATTTCCGTATTGCATGGGCAATGCACGTTGATACTCCCGGTGATACGATAATATTCGGAAAAAAGGCAGCGTTGCGTATTCCTTCCACTGATTGCTGGAACGGCAGTGTCGGCGGTGCTATGACTCTTTATCATGATGTCGGAGGACTTCAGACGCAGACCACTATACCTGTTTTGCATACGAACGGAGATTTGTTCGATATGAAGATTCGTTCGTTCTGCGATGCTGTTAAGAACGGTACTCCCGCTCCCGTTCCTTCCTCACAGATCATATATAATCAGGCTATTATCGACGGAATTTCACGTTCTGCGGAATGCGGACATGAAATCGAGATCGTTATCCCCGAAATTTAATTTGTCAAAAAATTAAGTTTTTAAAAGCTAAGCACAATTAACCGTTGCTTAGCTTTTTTGTTCGTTCCAAATTTAAAAACGTATAAAAATAGAAAAGCGAGAATGCGAAAAATTACAACGAAAATAACAAAATTGTTTTATAATTATTCGATTCATGAGGAAAAAGCAACACAACCTCCGATAAGTATTTGCGTGATGTGGAAAAATTCAAGCTGTGCTTGATAAGCGTGAATTATGCAAAACCGTCGTTTTTTCATATAAATCGTACTCGTACGAGAAATTTGCAACAAAAAAATAAAGACCGATTTTGATATGCACCTCCAAAGTTAGACACTCTCGGAGGTGCATACTTTCATGGTAAAAAACAGTTTGATAAACTCTGTCGATGCTGTCACAACCACACGTGAGATTTAAATTTTTACGATTGTTTATTTTTTCACTGTAATTGATTCAACATATTCTCTATGAATATACCATAGCCTTTAGTCGGGTCATTGACTAATACATGAGTTACCGCACCTATTAGTTTATTATTTTGGATTATCGGAGAACCCGACATTCCCTGAACTATACCACCTGTCTTTTCAAGTAGACGACTATCGGTAACTTTGATTATGAAATTTTTAGTATTTGTATTTCCGGGTAGAATTTTAATTATTTCGATTTCATAACTCTGCGGTGTATTATCGTCCACGGTACAAATTATCTCTGCTTTTCCGCATTCAATATCCTTTTTCAATGCTATTTCAAGCGATTTGTCGGTAGTTGAAACAGCGTCTGTTTTTCCGAATACTCCGCATACCGTGTTGGACTTTATCCGCCCTATGACATCGCCTATGAAAAAGCCTCTAAGCTCACCCGGAGTGCCGCTTTCACCTCTTTCAACACTGTTGATTATCACATCGTACACATCACCGCCTGTTATAGGCAACAAAATTCCGGAGTCGGGATCGCATATTCCGTGACCTAAGCCGCCGAATATGCCTGTTTTCGGTTCGGTGAACGTAACCGTACCGATTCCCGCAGTGTTGTCACGAACCCATATACCAATTTTGTATTCACCGTTTTCCGTATCCTTAAGCGGAGTTATAGAGCTTATTTTTTCTTTATCAGAACTCAAGTATCGAATCTTCAATGCTTTTCCGTCGAAATTTGCGATCACTTTGTCAAATGCATCGCAATCGGTGATTTTTTGCCCGTTCAACGATAAGATTACATCACCGATTTTTAAACCCGCTTTTGCGGCGGGACTTTCGCCCGTACCGTGAACGTTTCCTATTCCGACCACGATTACACCGTCTATTTTCAACTTCACGCCGAATGCATTTCCACCGGGGCATAGACGAATATTTTTATATACGTCGGTGCTTATGCTCTTAAAATCCAGACCTAAAATACTTGTTTTTACGTTTGTATTTACACAAAATCCGCTTACCGATTCGTTTACGTTTTCGACCGTTGCAAATGCCGGAACTTGTACTTGACAGCCCTCAAAAACGGAAGCATTATCGCCGATTGAAACATCCGCTGCAGATACAAGTAAAAGTAGGGAAGAAAGTGCGGCTGTGATTACAAAAAAACAGCGTTTTGCTTTTTTTATGAATTTTTCACTCATTTTTCTGCCTTTTCAAATCTATATTTTTACATTTAAACATGGTTCGTATCAATTCGCTACAATATAATTTTCCCTGATACGAAATATAAAATTCAATGCAAATATTTAATTAAAATCCAAATTTTAAATTTTAAGTACAAAAACAAAAGCATCGGACTTAAATCGAAATTCAAGTCCGACGCTTATCGCCGAAGATTATTTTTCGGTTATCTTTCTTTGTATCAGCTTTACGGCTTCAACGATAGGAATTATCAAAATTGCAAGGACAAGAGCAATCGAATATTCAAGTAACGATATTTCCTTGAATGAGAAGGCGTTTGCGAAAACGGGAATTTCGATAACACAGGTAGTGAGAGCGAGCGAAAAGATCATTGCACCGTAAAGTAATTTATTGTGTCCGTTCATTTTAAGTACCGAACCTTTTATCGAACGCATATTGAATGAATGAAATATTTCCGACATACTCATGGTCAAAAATGCCATTGTAGTCGCATAGCTTT
>CAZCJU010000012.1:5860-33638 GCA_964498965.1 uncultured Lachnospiraceae bacterium | reverse complement strand
AGACTTCATAATAAGAAAAATCTTATGGACGAACTTGCGAAGATAAATCGCGTAGTCGAACGAGAATTGCCCGGTGCGGACAGAGAAACGCTTCTCGTCCTTGATGCGACAACGGGACAAAACGGAATAATTCAGGCAAAGGAATTTAAAAATTCCGCAAATATAACCGGTCTGGTGCTGACGAAGCTTGACGGCAGTGCAAAAGGCGGAATCGTTATATCGATAAAAAGCGAACTCGGAATACCCGTAAAATATATAGGCGTGGGCGAGGGCAAGGACGATATGCAGCCGTTTGAGGCGGAGGAATTTGTAAATGCTTTGTTTGAATAATGTGAAATTCGTTTTGGCATCGAGGAACAGAAAGAAGATCGACGAATTGAAGGACATATTGATGCAGGAGGGTATAAACGTACAGCTTCTGTCGCTTGACGATATAGGCTTCACGGGCGAGATTGATGAAAACGGCAACAGCTTTGAGGAAAATTCCGTTATAAAGGCGAGTGTTCCCGCTTCTATGGGCTATATAGGGATTGCAGACGATTCCGGACTGTGCGTCGATGCTTTGAATGGCGAACCGGGAATACTTTCCGCACGCTATTCCGGCGGTGATGAAAAAGATAATAACGCCAAGCTTTTGCAAAGGCTGTCGGGCGTACCGTATGAAAAAAGAACGGGCAAATTCGTGTGCTGTATGAGCTGTGTTTTTCCCGACGGCGAAAAAATAGTGTGTCAAGGCGAGGTCGGCGGAATAATACTCGAAGAGCAAATAGGAAGCGGCGGCTTCGGCTATGACCCGCTGTTTTTCTATGAGCCTGCCGGAATGACCTTCGCACAAATGAATAAGGAAGAAAAGAATAAGGTAAGTCACCGCAGAAACGCAATAAAGGCACTTGCCGAAAAATTAAAGGAAAGATATAATGCTTAATTCGAAACAAAGGGCGTATCTTAAATCACTCGCTCAAAGTATTCAGCCGATATTTCAGGTGGGGAAAAACGATATCGGCGAGAATATGATAAAACAGGTATCCGACGCATTGGAGGCGAGAGAGCTTGTCAAATTGCACGTTCTCGAAAATTCAATGTTGACGGCACGTGAAGCTGCGGATAGGATCTCGTCGCTTACCGATTCAGAGGTCGTTGCGGTGATAGGCTCGAAATTTATCCTCTATCGTGAAACGCACGACGAAAAAAGATCTCAAAAGCGTATAATGCTTCCATGAAAACGGGCAGACTCGGTATTTACGGGGGAAGCTTCAACCCGTTTCACAACGGACATAAGCTGTCGGCGGAAACGTTTGTCGAGGAGGCAAAGCTCGATAAGCTGTTGATAATGCCGGCATTTGTGCCGCCGCATAAGCGACTTTCCGATGGCGACGACCCGTATCACAGACTGAATATGTTGAAAAACGTTTTTCGGGACCCCCGTATCGAAATATCGGATTACGAAATAGAGAAAAAAGGGGTAAGCTATACGTATCAAACGCTCGAGTATTTTTCTGAATTTTGCGACGAGCTGTATTTTCTGCTCGGCACGGATATGCTTTTGTCACTTGACCGTTGGAAAAATCCGAACGTGATATTTTCCCTCTGCACGATTGTCTGCTTGGTAAGGGAGAAAACCGAAAATGCGATGGTAGCCGAGAAAAAAACGGAATACGAAAAAAAATACGGTGCGAGGATAATGCTACCGAAATATTCGCCGATAGAGCTGTCCAGCACGGAAGTGCGGGAAAGGCTCGAAAAGGGCGAAAATATTGACGGGCTTGTTCCGAAAACCGTTGCGGAGTATATAAAAAAATATGGTCTATACGGAAAGTGATATCGAATTTCTGAAAAGCGAGCTTTACAAATACGAAAACGCCGACAGGCTTGAACACAGCTTGTCCGTGGAAAAATGCATAAGCGATATTTGCCGAACGCAAAACGTGAGCGATAATGAGTGCTTTAAAATGCGAATTGCGGGACTGCTTCACGATATAACACGTCAAAGGGACACAGATGAGCAAAGGGAGCTTTTTCGGCGGCTCGGGCTTGAACTTACCGAAAACGACGAGTTGTCACCGTCAACATTGCACGCAAGAACAGGAGCGTATTTGGCTCAGCGGCTGTACCCTTCGTTGGTCGATGACGATATACGTGATATGATATATTGTCATTGTACCGGTAAGGCAAAAATGAGTTTGGGCGAAAAAATCGTGTTTTTGGCGGATTATATCGAGCCGAAAAGAAAACACGATGCGTGTATTCGGTTGAGAAATTATTATTTTTTCGAGAATAATGAAAAAAATGTGTCATATAGACTTGACAGAGCCGTGTTTTTGGCGTATGATTTAACCGTGAGAAATCTGACGGAGAAAAAAGCCTTTATTCACCCCGATACATTGATCGGTATGGAATACATGAAATGCGAATTGAAAAAATACGAAATGCAGGAAAGGAAAATATATGGAGAAAACAAATGAGCTTAAAGACGCTTTGACAAACGAAGCGGAGGTTCAAATTTGCGATATGACGAACGCAACGCCGAAAGAACTTGCGGTAAAGATCGCAAACGTTCTCGATGCGAAAAAGGCGAGAGATATCAAGGTCCTGTCGGTGAACGAGAAAACCGTCATCGCCGATTATTTTGTAATAGCAACGGCAAATTCCTCCACACAAGTGAAAACGCTTGCGGACGAGGTCGAATATAAGATCGGACTTTGCGGTGTAACACCGCATCACCGCGACGGTATGGGCGGCGGAGAATGGAGCGTGCTTGATTTTTCGTCCGTGATAGTTCATGTGTTCGTGAAGAACGCAAGAGATTTTTATAAGCTCGATAAACTCTGGGAAAATACTACGGAGATCGAATCGGATACGCACGGCGACGGCGAATAAACGAAAGACGAATAAATCAGAAGAAGGTCATATAATGAAATACGATTACACATCGATCGAAAAAAAATGGCAAAATATTTGGGACGAAAAACACGCATTCGAAGCGAAAAACGATTATTCGAAACCGAAGTATTTCGCACTTGTCGAATTTCCTTACCCCTCGGGTCAGGGACTCCATATAGGACACCCCCGCCCTTATACGGCACTTGATATCGTTTCGAGAAAGAAACGTATGCAGGGCTATAACGTGCTTTTTCCCATGGGCTGGGACGCTTTCGGTCTTCCTACCGAAAATTACGCAATAAAGAATAAAATACACCCGAGAACGGTTACCGAAAATAACGTAAAACGCTTTAAGGCACAGCTCAAAATGCTCGGTCTTTCGTTCGATTGGAGCAGAGAAATAAATACCACCGATCCGGAGTATTATAAGTGGACACAGTGGATCTTTTTGCAACTGTTTAAGCACGGACTTGCATATAAAAAGGAAATGGCGGTTAATTTCTGTACCTCCTGTAAAGTCGTTTTGGCAAACGAGGAAGTGGTAAACGGAGTGTGCGAACGCTGTGGCTCGGAGGTAATACGCAAGGTTAAGAGTCAGTGGATGCTGAAAATAACCGATTACGCCGACAGACTTATAGATGACCTCGAGCCGCTTGATTTTATCGAAAGAGTCAAAACGCAGGAGATAAATTGGATAGGTCGCTCGTATGGTGCGGAGGTCGATTTTTCGACGACCTACGGCGATAATATAAGAGTGTTTACCACACGCCCGGATACGCTTTTCGGTGCGACGTATATGGTTATCGCTCCCGAACATAAGCTCATAGATAAATGGAAAGACTCGCTTAAAAATTACGACGAAATATTGAAGTATCGTGCCGATGCGGCAAAAAAATCGGATTTCGAAAGAACGGAGCTTGCAAAAGATAAGACGGGTGTAAGGCTCGACGGAGTTTGTGCGATAAATCCGGTTACCGAAAAACAGATACCGATCTTTGTTTCGGATTACGTACTCGCAACTTACGGTACGGGTGCGATAATGGCTGTACCCGCTCACGATACGCGTGACTGGGAATTTGCGAAGAAATTCGACCTTCCGATAATTGAAGTCGTTGCGGGCGGCGACGTGCAGAATGAACCGTTTACCGATGTTGCAACGGGCAATATGGTAAATTCGGGATTCCTTGACGGTCTTTCCGTGGAGGACGCAAAGAAAAAGATCATCGAGTACTTGACGGAAAAGGGCATCGGCGAGAAAAAGACGAACTTCAAACTCAGGGATTGGGTATTTTCGCGTCAAAGATATTGGGGAGAACCTGTACCGCTCGTTTATTGTGAAAAATGCGGTTGGGTGCCGATACCCGAGGAAGAACTTCCGCTCAAATTGCCCGAGCTTGATGCGTATGAACCGACCGATAACGGCGAATCTCCGCTTTCAAAAGCAACGGAGTGGGTAAATACGACCTGTCCGAAATGCGGCGGTGAAGCTAAGAGAGAAACAGATACGATGCCGAACTGGGCAGGCTCGTCGTGGTACTTTCTGCGTTATTGTGATCCGAATAACTGCGACGCACTTGCCGCAAAGGAAGCCCTCGATTATTGGATGCCGGTCGATTGGTATAACGGCGGAATGGAACACGTAACACTTCACTTGCTGTATTCGAGATTTTGGTCGAAATTTCTTTACGATATCGGTGTGCTTTCATGCAAGGAGCCTTACCTCAAGAGAACGGCTCATGGTATGATCCTCGGTGAAAACGGAGAAAAAATGTCAAAATCGAGAGGCAATGTAATAAACCCCGATGATATAGTAAGAGATTACGGTGCCGACGCACTTCGCCTGTACGAAATGTTTATAGGCGACTTCGAAAAATCCGCTCCGTGGTCGCAAGCAAGTATAAAAGGCTGTCGCAGATTTTTGGAAAGAGTTGCCGCACTCACGGATATGGTAAAAGGTACCGGAAGTACACCTCGTCTTGAAAGTCTGTTCCATAAAACGGTGAAAAAGGTGACCGAGGATATAGACGGTATGAAGTTCAATACCGCCATAGCCGCATTGATGAGCCTTATCAATGAAATATATTCTGTAGGCACGCTGACGAAAGATGAGCTTAAGACCTTTACACTGTTGCTCTGCCCGTTCGCTCCGCATCTTTGCGAGGAGATATGGGAAAGCCTCGGCGAAAAGGATCTTTGCTCACTTGCACCTTGGCCCGAATACGACGAAAGCAAAACCGTGGACGATACCGTTACAATAGGCATCCAAGTGAACGGAAAAATACGCGGAAGCGTTGAATTGGCAAAAGACGCTGATAAAGAAACTGCACTTGAGGCGGCACGCAAAAACGATAGAGTTGCCGCTCAGATCGACGGTAAAACAATAGTCAAGGAAATCTATATTCCGGGAAAAATCATCAATATAGTGGTAAAATAAAACCGCATGGCGGGTACTGCGATCGGTACCCGCTTCTTGCGGATCGAGGTCGTGTATGAAGCTTGCGGATAAGATCATATATGTAATGCGTTGGTTTAACTCCGTGTTTTTTGCCGTGCTTGCGGGAGTGTTGCTTGCGGCGGGCAACGTTGCGTCAACGGCGGCATTCACTACGGCGAAAACTGAGGAGCTTTCGGGATATTCGATATTTGCCGTGCTTGCGGCGGTATTGATGTATCTTTCGGCGACAGCCGCCGTTTCGGCGATAAGACCGATGCTTAAGGAACCGTATTTGCCGTTGGCATTCGCTTCGGCATCGTCGCTCGAATGCGGTACGATCATGCTATGCCTGCGTTCTGCGGCTGAAATTGCGTCTTCGCTTACGGTGTTGCTTTCGGAAAAGTACGAAAGTGAGGCAAGCTTGATTGCCGAAGCTTGTATGAAAGGTTTTGCCGTAACGGCGGCGGTGTCTTTTGTCGTTGCCGCATTGTGCGTAGCGGCGTTCGTTTGCTTGTACGTGAAAAAAAGAAAATAATTTACAATTAGTAACGAAAACCGTACTTGACAAATCATCGTATTTGCCGTATAATGCGATTGGTTAAGCTGAATTTAATATATGCTGCCGCCGGGTAGCTGATCGGAGTATTCGATAACACATCGTTAGGTCTTTGAAGATGTGATGTCGGGTACTCCGTTTTTTTGTGAAGGAGAAATCATGAAGAAGCTTTTATCGTATTTTTCAAAATCGGAGTTTGTGCTGTGGTCGGTGTCTGTGTGTGCAATATGCGTGTCGTTCTGCATTTTCGACAGAACGAGCTACATTACATTGCTCGCATCGCTGGTCGGTGTTACCGCATTGATCTTTAATGCGAAAGGAAATCCGACGGGACAGGCACTTATGATAATATTCAGTATGCTGTACGGAATAATATCGCTTAAATTTTCGTATTACGGCGAAATGATAACGTATATCGGCATGACGATGCCGATGGCGGTGTTCGCACTTGTAGCTTGGCTCAAAAATCCGTATAACGGAAAGCACGATGAGGTGAAGGTGAACAATATCGGTTTGTTCGAAACGATTGCTATGTTTGTTGCGTCGGCGTTGATCACGTTTTTGTTTTATCATGTGCTGAAATATTTCGATACCGCAAATATCGTTCCGAGTACCGTTTCCGTAACGACAAGCTTTGTTGCGGTGTACCTTACGTTTCGCCGCTCACCGTTTTTTGCCTTGGGATATGCCGCAAACGATATCGTCCTTATAGTGCTGTGGCTGTTGGCGAGTGCCGAGGATATGAGATATTTGTCGGTCACCGTATGCTTTTCGGCATTTTTGATAAACGACATTTACGGCTTTGTAAATTGGCAAAAAATGAAGAAAAGACAGGCACACGACAGTTGACTCGATTAAACCGCATCGTTGATCCGTCTTTTCAGACAGGATCGCTTAGATCGAATAGATCCCGACTTCGTTATATATGTATACGTAAAAACACTTGACAATACCGGCAACGTGTGATATTATTTCATCGTGACCGAAAACGGCACGATTTTTACTTGTGAGGTCGATAATGAATTACGATATAACGAAATTCGAGCTTGATAAATACCTGTATCCGATCTGGTCCGGAAACGTAAGCTATGCCGAACCCGCCTTTGTCCGTGAAAATGAAAGCGGCGAGCTTGCACCGATATCATTGCTGTATCCCATAGAAAAAATAATATCAGTGCGTAGTGCCGATCTGAAAACAGAATACAAATTCGGTACGGATTATACGGTCGAAAACGGTAAGCTCGTTATATTGAAAAGCGGCGATATACCGTTTTTGAAATATGAGGAGTACTTTTTTCCGCTGACAGTCGAAGAGCATGAAAAAAACAAACTCGAAACTAAGCTCCCTGCCGCAAATAAATCTGGTTGGGGATATATCAGGGCGGAAATAGGCAAAGATAAAATGGGTATGGCGGTGTGGACTCTTGCCGTTACCTATACCCATTCAGACAAATGTGCGGTAACACCCCCACTCTCGAAAAACGACGTGTTTAAGACGCTTTGCGAAAAAGCGAAAAACGGAAATGTTGTAAGAATAGTTTCTACCGGCGACAGTATTACCGACGGTTGGTCGTCGTCGGCAAAGGTGGGAAACCCTCCGTATTGCCCGCAATATAATCTGCTCGTTGAAGAATATATAAAAAAAGCGTTCGGTGCAACGGTGAATCAGATAAATGTCGGAGTAAGCGGATCCGATTCAAACGGCGGATTGTCGAAGCTCGATGAGATCGTTTCCTATTCACCAGATCTCGTCGTTATCGCATTCGGCATGAATGACGGCTGTGCGGTCTTGCCGGAAAAATATGCGGATAATATAAACAAAATGGTAGCACGTATAGAACGCGAATGTCCCGATGCAAGTGTTGCCGTCATAGGCACGTGCTTCCCGAATGAAGAAATGTCGTGGAGCGTAGGCGGTGGCTCGATACTTGTGTATCATAAGGAATACATAAAGGTGCTTGAGAAAGCGGAAAAAACGTGGAAAAATGCCGCATTCGTTGACATAGGTACGGTAAATTTACAACTTTTGAAAAGAAAGACCTATCAAGATCTGGCGGGTTCGAATTCCAATCACCCGAACGATTATATGCACAGAATATATGCCCAAGTGATGTTACGCACGATATTCGGAAACGATTTTTGCGAATAACGATTTGAAATCAAAAAAGCTCCCGTGCAAGGAAAAAGCCTTGCCGGGAGCTTTGAGCATATGCTTAGGATCGGTCGTACTTTCCCGCTATTTTGTTATACAGCTTAAGCACGCCGGAGCCGTGACAAATTAGTACGCCCAAAACCGCACCGACCGCCGCTTGTAATATTTGATACGGCAACTTTAATATGGCGTGTTCGGGCGTGCTGTAAATAAATGCTCGTCCGAGCGAATAACCGACAACCATGATGACCGCACCGAGGGTAACGCCTATACAGGACGAAACTACGGGATGCTTTTTCATTACATGATGAGAAAAAAGCGAGATCACGATCGCCTGTAAGCCGTGAGTTACAAGCGATACGAACATCGGTGCGGGATAAAACAAAAGATCGCCGATAAACGCACCGACACCGCCTACCACAAACGACGAAAACGGATCAAGCAATATCGAAGCGATACATATAACTACATCGTTCATGTAAAGGTGACCGCCGGGGACGGGAAGCGAGAAAGAACTGAATACCACGTTCAAAGCCGTGAACATGGCACAAATGCAGATCGTTAAGGCATTTTTTTTGATTTGTTTATCATTCATTGTAAAATCCTCCTTGAATTTTCTTCAAGCGTATTATATAATGATTCTGATAATATTAAAATAGCCAAAGTAGGAGAATATTATATAACCAGATGAAATACAAAACGAATAAGGAGAACGGAGCGGCGTATCTGCAACTGTATCGCCAGCTCAGAGAGGATATCGTGAACGGCGTATATCCGTATAATTCAAGGCTTCCGTCAAAACGCCTGCTTGCCACCGAAGTCGGAATAAGCACTGTGACGGTAGAACACGCTTATGACTTGCTGTGCGACGAAGGATATGTGGCGGCGAAGGAAAGAAGCGGCTATTTTGTGATATTTCGCAAGCATGACGGCTTTGCGGTGTCGGAAAATTACCAAAGTATATCGTTGCCCGCACAGAGTTTGTGTGATAATGCTCCGAGCTTTCCGTTTTCCGTGCTTGCTAAAACGATGCGTACCGTTATAAGCGAGTATTCGGAGGGATTGCTCGAAAGGTCGGAAAATATGGGGCGACTTGAGCTGAGAACGGCGTTAAAGCGGTATTTGGCAAGAAACCGAGGAATAGAAACGAACGAAGATCGGATAGTGATCGGCTCCGGCTCGGAGTATCTTTACGGCTTGATAATAGAGCTTCTGGGCAGGAACAGAATATACGGTATAGAAGCTCCGTCGTATAAAAAAATAGAGCAGGTATACCGTGCGTATGAGGTAACATATGAAGCACTGCGACTTGCGAACGACGGTATAGATTCGTCGGCGTTGTGCGGTACAAAAGCGGAGGTATTGCATACAACACCGTACAGAAGTTTTCCGAGCGGAGTGAGTGCAACGGCAAGCAAACGTCACGAGTATATAAAATGGGCGGACGTTGACAGGCGGTATATCATAGAGGACGATTACGAGTCCGAATTTTCCGTTTCGACAAAGCAGGCAGATACGCTTTTCGCACTTTCGGAAAAGGAAAACGTTATTTATCTCAATACTTTTTCTCAAACCATATCGTCCGCACTGCGTATAGGGTATATGGTGTTACCGAAAAAGCTTGCTGAGGATTTCGAACGAAAGCTCGGATTTTATTCCTGTACCGTCCCGACTTTCGAACAGCTGGTAATAGCAAGACTTATAGAAAGCGGGGATTTCGAAAGACACATAAACCGCGTGAGAAGATATAAACGCAGAGAGTTGCAAGCTAATCGGTAAAATAATAAGCACGGCGGTGCGATACCGCTGTGCTATATTCCGTATTTAATTTTGACCCGCTCTAATTTTTCTCCGATCGGTCTTGACAGGAAAAACAGAAAAACAAAATTGGAAACCGAATATAATACGGTGTGCGGAATCGCCGTTATTATTGCGGATATATAGAGCGTCGGGTTAAAGCCGTCGTTGTACCATAATACGGTCCAAACGTCCATAATGAATGAGAAAGCGATGCCGGAGATGACACCGTATAAAAGCAGGAATCCCCTGCTTTTTTTTAATACGGGTGATAGAATGCCGGCAAAAAATCCGATCAAGCCCCATGCGAGCATTTGGAACGATGTCCACGGCCCAAGCCCGAAATAAAAACCGGAAAGAAGTGCGGAAAGAGAACCGACGGTAAATCCCGCTTCGGCACCGAGATTAATTGCGGTGATAACGGTAAGAGCCGTTATGGGCTTAAAAAACGGAATAAATCGCCCGGCTATATTCAATGAGATCATAATACCGCAGATGACCGCACGTCGTGTGCCGATGTTCCTCTTTTCAAAACCTGTCATGAAGAGAAGAATCGAAAGGGTTGCGACAAGACAAGCCGCAAAAAAGTGCTTTTTTCCGTCGAACATGACAGAACCGGCTATCGCCGTTGCGGGTACGAGCAAAAACGGAACGGCAAATCGCAAACCCTTTTTTAAATACTTGTTTTTTACCGAGAGCATATGTCACCTCTCCCGAAATCGTATGTATTCAGCCTGTAATGCCATTTCAGCTTGACGGATAACTCGATAAAACTCGGCGTAAACGACAGAAGAAAGTAAGAAATATATCCCGAAACGGTCAGCACCGAAAGCTCGGGAGCTTTTATGTGCGGATAAAATTCGAAGCTCTGTTTTGAAAAGATTATCGAAACACAGGTTATCGCAGACAGAAAAAATATTACAGCCGAAAGTGCAATATCGTGACGATCAAAACGAAATATCGAATAATGAGAACGTTTTCCCATCCCATAGCCTCGTGCCTCCATGCTTTGTGCGGTGGTTATTCCGTTTTCAAGCACCCACGTGATCAAAACGGAGAATATTCTGAGCCGTGCCGCAATTTTGTCGATGATATTGCCGTCTTTGTATATTCCGAGCGTCGTTTGTGCCTCGTTTATTTTTTTTGCCTGTTCGGAGAATAACGGAACGTAACGCAGTGCCGTGGAAAGGACCTGCGAAAGCTTCGGAGAGGCGGCGGCAAAGATATAAAGTAATTTGTCGCTCGTCATCAGATAAGCAAAGGTGTCAAAGCGGTATAGAACCGACACTATCATTAACGCCGAGGAAAAACCGTAAAACAAGGCTTCAAGCGTTACGGGTGAATCGTTTAAAACGAACAGCACGGTCGCACCGTTGTGAGAAACGAGCGGATTTATAAGAAACGCAACGAGAAATATAACGGAATAATATATATGCTTTTTTGAGTGCGTACGCTTGAATAGCAATATATAAAAGAGCAGAGAACCGAAAAATGCGGAAATGAGCAGGATCGGATCCATGCAAAACATTATAATGCCGACAGTACATAGGTAGTAAAACGCCATGGTAAGCGGGTTGTGATTTCCGAAGCCTATCATTTTCCGCTCCTTTCTTTTTGTTGTGCGGCTACCCGAAAAAACAAAGCTCGCTGACTATCGCAATGAAGCTCACGACAAAGCGGTAACGTCGTTTCCGAGTTCACAGGTGTATAGCCATTCTATCTTGTCCCCGTCCGAAAGTGCGTATTGACCGCAACCGATGCTCGGCGAAACGCCGTTTACATGATAAACCCAGCCGGACAGCTCTCCGAAATCAAATTCGTAAAGAAAGCCTATTCCCGAAACGTATGCCGTTTCACCGTCGCCTCGGATATCCGTTTGTATTCCGTGCCGTCGTGCGGCTCGCACGAGAATGTCGTATACCGTTTCGCCCTCGTCGAATTCAAACTCCGTGTCGATAAGTAATATTCCGTCGCTCGGTATGTATTCCGAATCGCTTTTTCCGACAACCGTGTGACAGCTTATGCATAGTGTTACCGTCCCTACGGGAGCGTTTGCTTGGTCGGCATCGGTCGAGTAATAGTCGGAGGGAAGATAAAAATCGTTTAAGCATACGAAAACAATTGCGATAACGCAAATTATTGCGACGAATATCAGATTCTTGGGCTGATTTTTTTTGATCATAAATAATAAAACGCATATCGCACCGCCGCAACAGGATGTTATAAGGCAAATAACGAGCTTGACGTTGTTCTTTTTTGCGACAGAACCTGCGGACGTTTCGTCGGTGATCGCTCCGGTGTCGGTTGCGGAAAGAAAAGTGCTTACCTCCGACGGACGTGCGTGATCGAGAATGTATAGCGGAGCTTTGCCGTCTGCCATCCGTATGTATGCTATCATCGAATAAAGGACTTGAACTGTTGCCGTTTCGTTCGTGCCTTTGCCGATGATGTGACAAAAGCTTCCGTCATCGAGTCTGAAACGAGCGAGAGCGTCGAACAGAGTATACCCGTTTTTGATAAAACGCAAATCGACGGAACAGTCGATGTCGAGTGAGGAAAGAGCAACGAGTACCTGCGAACAGCTCTCAGAATTTTCCACACCGTAGCTTTTGTATCCGCCATTGTCAAGCTGTGCGTTCGAAAGAAATTCGAGTGCCTTGTCGCAGGCTCGGATTATGCTGTCCGAATGCTTGCGGCAGAACGATAAAGCCTGCAGTGCCATGGCGGTAACATCGACATCGCCTGTGTCGGAACCTATCGACCAGCCGCCGTCGTTACATTGAAGCGAAAGCAGAATGTCGCAGATATCGTCGGAGGTGTGACAGCCGTCTTTATAACCGTTGTTCAATAAATGCAAACGAAAGATCTGTGCCATGATCCCCGAAGAAGCGACGGATTCGTTCATTACCGTTGATATGTATTCGTTTGTACTGCCTATCGAAGCAAGACAAAGTGCGTATTTCTGTTTCGAGGCGGCGGAATGAAACTTATTTTTCGAAAGATATTCGATAAGTGATTTTTCGTAAGACGAAAAATCATATTCCGAATATTGTGCGAGAGAAAAAGCGTACCATTCCGCACCTGTCCCCGCATTTTGCGTAAGCTCGGTATCTATGAATTGCTGTATGCCTCCCATGCCGCATTTGCGGTTTATCACGCCGTCGATGAGGCGTTGTGCCTCATCGACATTTGCATCGCCGGCGACAATATGCGTCGAACAAAGTAACGGCAATATCAAAAGCAGACAAAGTGCCGAAACCGAAACGTGCGGCTTCATTTATTCCCTTTGCGTTTAGCGATAAATAATACTGTAGTGCCGATAACAACGACGGCTGCGATCGCACAAATAACGATGATCGCCGTTTTATTGCCCGATCCCGCATTTTCGTCGGTTGTATCGGCGGCAGTGTCGCTTTCGACAGGTTCCGCTGTTTTGCCTTCGGTGTCGATACCGGTGCTTTCCGATGCGTCCGCAACATTAAGCTTGCAAACGGGCGGAACGAGCGTTTGAGTGTCGGATACGGCACCGACGATAATCTCGCCCGCCTTGTCGATGACGATATTTGCCTTGCCGTCATTCCCCGTTTTGTAATCGGTCTTTTCACCGTTTATCGTTATCACAGCGTCCTTTACGGGCGTGACAACGGCGTTGAAATTCTCATCGTAGGTGTAGCAGCTGAGCGTGAGCGTGAGTGTATCTCCGAGCTTTGCAATCGCCGAATGTGTGTCGAACCAACAGTATGTATCCGACCACGAGGTAAGATCGGAGTATGCGAACGCATATATGCGATCTCCGTTCTTTATTTCGTCGGCAAGGCTCATCGAAGCGACATCGTTGACGTAGTAACCGTAGCTGCCTCCGTTTTCGACACCCCAAAGCTTTGTAAGCGTAAGACCGTAATCGGTGCTTATACAGCCGTAGCCGCTTTCCGCACCGCCGTTGTAACGGTGTTCGTGAACGCAGTAAAGAGCGTCGTTTACGGAAAACATCTCGTCATTGTCGATGTCCTCGACGTTTATTGCCTCCTCACATAAAACGAGCTTGCCCGTGCCGTCGGAAATCGTAACGAATACGGTAGGCAACGGGTCGCTTTCACACTGCACGAACGTCGTAAGGCCGAGCAAAGCGGAAAGCAAGGACATAACGAGAATAAGCGAAAAAATCTTTTTCATTTTGTTTACCTCATAAAAATATTGAAATCAATCGAATATGTACATTCCGAAAAACGGCAGAATACCGTTTTCGTAATCATATTTCATTTTGCAGGTCAAAGCGAGCTTTTTGACGTATATGCAGTATGCGGACATACAGGAATAACGCAGCTCGGGATAACGACATTTTTCACCGCTTTTCATTAGGCACGGACTGCATAATACACAACCGCTTGCACCTATCATGAAACCGTCGTGACCGTTTTCTCGAAGCTTTTTTATAACTCCGAACATCGAAGCATTGTGCGACAGTCGGATCTTTTTGAATCGTTCCGAGTCCGAAAAATCGTCAACCTGCCATTCGGTTTGCAAAACCAATGCACGTTTGTGACCCAGTACACGTTGCTTCATTTCATCGGGTGTCCCGCATATTGGCGGACACGAATAATTCACACCGTATTGACCGCAAAGATTTTCTTCGCAGTACGGTCGAAAGCTCGGATCGAATACTATCTTGTCCGTGCCTGTTATTTCCGCCGAGGAAAATCCATGCGTAAGCGAGTAGGCTATGATATCTCTATCTGTCATTTACAATTCCCGATCTCCTTTCTTTGTCGTCGCACGTTCTCTTCGTCGTGCGTTTGCGGCACGCTTTGCACGAATGCGTTTCTCTCTGTTTCTTTGCGGCCTGTCATCGTTCCTCGGCGGCTTTATTCCCGCTTGCTCCAACGCTCTCGGCCACGGACCGAGAAACGCCTTTATAGCAGTGACCTCACATTCGGAAAAGTCCGAACGCCTCGGGTATCGGTCAAGCCCCGACGAACGTAATTGCTCGTATTTAACGCATAGTAACGCAATGCTGTCGCTTTTTGTAAGCTTACCGTCGCTCATACCAATGTAAATTCCTCCGAAAAAATCAACGCCCTCTTGCCCGAAAAGGCAAAAAGGCGTAGCAATACCGTTCGGTAAAAACGACTTTACCGAACTACACGGCTACACCTTCCATGTCCGAAAATGAAATCACCTGTCGCTTTTGCTCGGTGGGTATTCCGACTTATCGCACACGACGTATGCGAATTACGGTAATGACGGTTGCGACGGATTTTCACCGAACTTCCCCCTGATCCGTATGAACGAAACCGAACTGCGACTATTCGATTTTTTAATGAGCATATTATATCACTTTTTTGCCGATTTGTCAATCGTTTTGACAAATTTCGCCACGGTTTTCGAACGAGTAAACAATTTGTGAATAAAGCAGTGAAGGGTATTTTCCGGAACTCAAATCTATTGTCGTTGACAATAAAGCATACATCTCGTTCACCATCGTGCAGTTAATATTTTATTAATAAAAATCACTGTTTTTCACTTGAATTTACTCAAAAAAATACAAGTTAAAGTTATTAAAACAAAATGTGTATATATTTTTGACACAATAAAACCGATGTACCGATATGACCTACCGATTTGATAAATCGATTCATTTTTCGACAAAATAAAAACAAAACGGAAAAGGATAATTGTTATTTGTATATGAACATGAGGTAAATATAACGAAAAAGGTGTACATCGATATGAACCGTTTTTAAACGTGCGAATCCTTTACAAATATGATGAACAGGCGTATAATACGGAAAATAATTTCGAACATTGAGGTAAAATCATGAAATCACCATTTAATCACACAATTGCGACAAGAGTCGCAGAAGTAAACGAATTTAAGATAACATACAGATGTATCGAATGTGAATCGGTTACACGTATGTTACATACGTATTCCGTATTACTTACGGTATACAAGGGAGGAGAAGAAAGCGATTCTTTCATTTTCGACATAACCGAGAATAGATCCGTCGCAATCAAAATTTTAGATATTCTTGCCGACAATACGGTCACGGCAACCGACCTTGAAGCGGTGATCGACTCGGTTTTCGATATAATTGATGTATAACGCTTTCGGCCAAGTTAAGTACGCTTTATTCTTATGAACCCAAAACAGCTTCCACCGGTATATGGGGGAATGACGGACTCAACGGTGAGCCGTTCTCGCTCATGAGTTCGGATATCGAAGCCGATATTTTGAATTCGGTATATGAAAATCCTGTGTCGGTATGCGGTATCGCCGATACGATGGGCAGAGTACTCTTTCGTCCGTTTTGATCAAATTTTTCGGCACGGAGAAATTATCAGGGGATAAACGACAAATTTCAGCTTTATTATTTGAGCGAAAAATAAACGAAAAATGCGAAAAAACGATTGACAAAAAGATGATGCCATAGTATATCTCACTATCCGTTGCCTATACGTTCGGAAACGAACTGACAGGCGTAACGGGGGTGATCTCAAAATCGAAAAGATACGGAAATCGATACGCCAAAATAAAATGGAACACAAGAATACATACCAATTCAGTCGCGGACAGAAGATTTATTGTTTTATTAAACCGATAGCGGATTTTTTGATCGCATTACTTGCCGTGATCGTGTTATGTCCGCTGTTTATAATAGTTGCCGTTGCAATTAAAATAGATTCGCCCGGTCCGATATTTTTTGTTCAAAAAAGAATCGGCAAAAACGGGAAGCCGTTTAATTGCATTAAGTTCAGAAGTATGCACGTGAATGCACGGCACGATGTGGCGGGCTATGAATTTGACGATGCGGAGTTATATGTAACACGGGTAGGTGCGTTTATCAGGAAGCTTTCCATAGACGAATTACCTCAATTATTCAATGTTTTGACTTTTAAAATGAGCTTGATAGGCTTCAGGCCGTCGCAACCGTGCGAAAAAGAATTGAACGAAGCAAGAGAAAGCTACGGAATGTATCGAATCCGTCCCGGAATGTCGGGGTGGGCTCAAGTCAACGGACGAGATGTTCTGGCAGCCAATCCGAAGAAAAAAGCCGAATTCGACAGGTACTACCTTGTTCATATGTCGCCTTGGTTGGATATCAGGATTTTATTTCTTACGGTGGGGACCGTAATCAAAAAAAAGGATTATGTCGAGGGCGTGATCAAGCATTCGCAAAATCGGTCCGACTGCACGACGGCTTCTGAGGATAACGATGTCACCGTGTTATCCGACAACAATACCCATGCTTGAGAATCGCGGTACGGGACGGAGAAAAACTGTCGGTCGAAGATCAAATGTCCCCGAAAACTCGGGTAGGGATCGAATGTTAAATCGGCGGAGGCTGAAATACGTTGAATGATCGTAAAACAAAAACGGATATTTTGTTCCTGTGTCAATTCTTTTATCCGGAATATAATTCATCGGCATCTTTACCGTTCGATATCGCAAAGCATTTAGCCGATATCGGCTTTTCGGTAGGTGTGCTTTGCGGATATCCCAAGGAATACAGCTTCGCCGGCAATGTTCCGAAAAAGGAAACGGTGGATAAGATCAACATAAAACGATTGAAATATTTGCAACTCGATCGCAAGAAGAGGTTAGGGAGAATGATAAACTATTTCTCATTCACTTTGACCGCTTTGTTGCATATATTTTCTATTCGGAAATATCGTTCCGTTATTGTGTTCTCGAATCCGCCGATCTTACCTCTTGCGGCGTTGACGGCGAATGTTCTTTTCGGAACGAAAATAGTATTTGTTTCTTTTGATGTGTACCCCGAGGTGGCTTATGCCTCGAAAAGTCTTGATGAAAAGAGCATCGTTTCCGCTTTCATGAGATTTTTGAACAAAAAGCTTTTTAGGCGTGTATCGACGGTCGTGGCATTGACAGACGAAATGAAGCGGTTTCTCCTTTGTCATCGTCCGGAGCTGTCGGAGGATCGGATCGTCGTTATACCGAATTGGGCCCACGAAAGCAAAGCGGAAAAATCAAAATCGGCATACGGCGAACTCGGATATTCCGAGAACAGTTTTGTTGTATCGTACTTCGGAAACATGGGAGTTTGTCAGGATGTCGAAACAATGCTTCGGGCAACGGTATTGCTGAAAGATGAGCCGAATATCAAATTTTTGATAGCGGGACACGGAAGTAAACTGCGGTATGTAACGGAAGCGACAAGAGATCTGCCTAACGTGACGGTCAAAAATTATATGCTCGGCAAAGATTTTGAAAACGCTTTGTCGGTCAGCTCTCTCGGAATAGTTTCTCTGGAAAACGGGTTAAAGGGTACGTGTGCGCCGAGCAAATATTACAGCTATTTGCAAAGCGGGATCCCTGTCCTTGCAATAGCGGAGTCTACCGGCTATTTGACCGAGGACGTGCGATCCAACGAGATCGGAGAAGCGGTGGAAATAGGCGATGCGAAGAGGCTTGCCGAGATCATTCTCGATTTTTACAAGGACAGGGAGAAATTGTACAGGATGTCGGAAAATGCAAAAAGGCTGTATTCCGATAAGTACGCCAAAGAAAAGGGTACGGAAAAGTATGGGCGTATTTTTGATAGTGAGATAGGCTTATGAGAGTTTTGATAATAAATTCGGTATGCGGCTACGGCAGTACCGGCAGAATATGTACGGATCTGGCGGATTTTGTTATTGCCTCAGGAGATGAATGCCTGATCGCCTACGGTCGAGGTCAGACACCCGAAAACAGGTTATTGCATACATATAAAATCGGTAATAATGCGGATGTTAAAATTCACGGTCTGATGACAAGAGTGTTTGACGCTCACGGCTTTTTCAGTACAAAAGCTACCGAAAAGCTGATAAAACGGATAAAAGAATATGATCCCGATGTTATTCATCTGCATAATCTGCACGGTTACTACATCAATGTCGATGTTTTGTTTCGTTATCTGAAAGTGTGCGGAAAAAAGGTGATCTGGACATTGCATGATTGCTGGGCTTTTACCGGACATTGTGCCTATTACAGTGCGGCAGGCTGTTCACAGTGGAAAAGTACTTGTAGGGATTGCATTTGTTTTAAAGATTATCCCAAAAGCATTACGAAAAACAATGTATACAAAAACTTTTTAAGAAAAAAAGAGCTGTTTTCGGGTGTTGACGGACTTACCGTCGTTACACCGTCAAAATGGCTTGCCGATCAGGTCGGAGAATCGTTTTTGAAAAACTATAAGACGGTCGTAATTCCGAACGGAATAGATACAAAAATTTTTTCGCCGACGGCGACGGACGTTTTCGAAAAGGATCACGGCGAAAACAAGAAAATACTGCTGGGCGTAGCCAGCGTGTGGTCGAAAAACAAAGGCCTGGACAGCTTCAATCGACTGGCGGATATTGCGGATGAGTCGCATAAGATCGTGCTTGTCGGCGTTTCGGACAATATGTCCTCATCGGTAAATCCCAAGATCCTATGCCTGCCGAGGACAAACAGCACAAGAGAATTGGCGGAAATATACAGCTCGGCAGATCTGTTTATAAATCCGAGTTTGGAAGAAACGATGGGTATGACGACTGCCGAAGCGTTGGCGTGCGGTACGCCTGCGGTGGTATATGATTGCACGGCAATTCCCGAGGTGATAGACGAAACGTGCGGGATAGCGGTAGAGCCGTCCGCACGGTGCATATGGGAGGCTGTGGAAGCGGCGGAAAAAATAGATAAAAACGCTTGTTTAAAGCGTGCGGAGGCGTTTCGTTTGGATAATCGGATCGCTCAATATTCGGAATTGTATCGTATTTAGCGACTGTGTTTTAATTGTCGGTATTCAGAAATATGAAAAAGAACCTTGTTATGGTAGTAGGAACGTGTTATCCCATAGCATCCGCTAACGGTGCGTTGGCACTCAAATATGCCGAGTACCTGGCGGACGAATACGATATCAGCATTATTTCCATAAGAAAAAACGGGGAAAAAAAACAGAAAAAGGTATTTGTCAACGGCATTACGATTTATATGCTCGGCAGATTTCGGTTGGATTGGCTGTACAAGCACAAAAAGCTTGCGGGAAAAAGTGCGGGCTTTAAAAAATCACTGCTCAATGCGTCTGTTTTTCTTGCAAGATCATGCGGAAGAATCGACAGTATGTTTTTTCATGCGGATAATATGCATTGGTATAAAAAAGCCGCATATAAACAGCTGGAACGCCTTAACGACGAACGGCGGATCGACTCGGTGATCAGCTTTTGCCTTCCGATTGAAAGTCATTCGGCGGCGATGAAGTTTAAAAAACGTCACGAAGATGTTTTGTGGGCAAGCTGCTGGGCAGATGATTTTGCCGTTGAAAGTAACAGAAAGAATATATTTTATCCGTTGACGGCGATGCGGCGATCGGAGAACGATATGCTGAATAAAAGCGATGTCGTGCTTTCTACCGAGGAACTTGCGGAACGGTTACGCTTGTATCGACCCTGCTCCGAGATATATCCTATTCCGTATACTATTGATTCGTCGATATTGCATAAGTCTTACGAACGGAAAACAAACAAGTATACAACCGGCGTTTTTATGGGCAATTTATATAAGACGATCAGAAATCCGGAATTTATGCTGAAAACATTTGCACAGCCGGAGCTGAAGAATGTATTGCTGTATATGTATATAGGCGGAGATTGTGATCATATAGCGGAAAAATATGCGGCACAATGCCCCAACATTCGGGTTCACGGCTTTATTCCGAAGGATCGATTGGAGCAGGTGCTGTGTGAAGCGGATTTTCTGATCAACATAGATAATTTAAATTGTGCGGGAAAGCCGAGCAAGCTGTACGAGCTGATAGGCTACAGAAAGCCGATATTGAATTTCGGCTATTCGGACTATTGTACAGAACTGAAAGAGTATCCGAATAAGCTTCACATTTCCGTAAATTCGGATACACATTCCGCCGCAGTCGAGATCGAAAAATTTCTTTTTGACGATACGGAAGAAACTGATATAGCTCCGCAATTGATCGAGCGACTTTACCGTACTCATACGGAAGGGTATGTAAGAAATTTGATAATGGAAGCACTGAATAACTCGGAGAAAAAGCGGAGGGAACATGGGATCAAAAATACGATTTAAGCAGAATATATCGGAGCTTTTGTGTTGCTTTGTCATTGTCGGTTTGACGATGATTTTGGTTTTCGAGCCGCTGAATGTCACCCTCTTGTCCGGTTTGGGTGTTTGGATCATTTTTATTGCGGTTACTCTTATTTTCATTGTCGCTGTCGTGGAAAATCGTACTTTCGCAGATGCGATCACGCTCGCCGCCGCTTTACTTGCGGCGGTGGGGATAATTTCCATGACTGTCTGCAATCAAATATCCTATAAGAGCTTGGTGGCACTTGTGTCGGTTTTAGAGATCCCATTGTTCATGATGTCCGTTAAGCGGATCTCTTCGAAAAAAATTGTCACGCTCATATACGGGAGCTTTGTTTGTGTTTCGCTGTTTTATATTGTGCTGTCGTTTACATCTGCGGCACATCGCTTTAAAAACGAATACGGTGTATCTCAAGCGAACTTTTTGACGCTCGGTTACGGAAATCCGAATAAAACCGGAATGCTGTTGTTCGGTTGTGTTGCGGTATTACTTTCCTATTTTCATTATGCGGACGGCTTTCGAAAAAAAATGTTGATAGCTTCGGATATTGCGTATATGCTGTTTTTGATATACCGAACGCGATCCCGTGTGTGTATCGTCGTTTCCGTATTGCTGTTGCTTTGCTCTTTCGTTAAAAAAAGAAAGCTCATCGGCTCGTTCGGTCGCATATGCTATATCGTACCAGTACTCTTTGTACCGTTGTATATGATCGTTCCCGAAAGGCTTTTGCGGCTAAAGCTGTTCGGCGATGCCTTTGATACGGGAAGATCTTTGATATATGCCGAAGTGCTGAACGGCATCGATCCGAAGAGCTTTTTGATCGGCGAATACTCATATCGTTTCTCCAATCAGCATAATTTGTACGTCAGCTTGTTTGCAACTGTGGGTATTTTGGGCGTTGTTGCATTTGCCGTATTGTATTTCGCCGCCGACAAAAGGATGAGCAAAGCATACGAAAGCAATTCCGCTAAGATCGCTTATGCGGCAATCTGTCTGTATATGCTTCATTCTTCCGTGGAGTCGGCAATGTTTTTGTCCGGTTCCGTTTATGCGGCGGTCATTATATCGCTCTATATTTTGTGTGTAAATGAGGAAAATGCGGATACGGCGATAAGAGGGAAGAGTTAAATGAACGAATTGCAACAAACGGAGTTTGAGCTTTTGCGATGCTTTGTTTCGATCTGCGACAAGCTGAAGCTCGGATATTTTATGCTTTGCGGAAGTGCACTGGGTGCGGTAAAATACGGCGGGTTTATTCCGTGGGACGACGATGTGGATGTCGGAATGTTCAGAGAGGATTACGAACGCTTTTTGCAATACGCTCCGGAACTGTTACCGAAGGGATTGTTTTTGCAGACTTACAGCTCCGACAAAAATTATTGTAATATTTTCGCAAAGCTCAGAAATTCCGATACAACATACATAGAAAAATCCTGCGGCAAGCTGGACATCAATCACGGCGTGTATATAGACATTTTTCCGCTGGACGGTTATCCTCGAAAGAAAAGTCGGCAAACGATGGTGGAATTGAAAAAAATGTTCTATAGGCAAAGGCTTTCCTCACTGTTTGATAATCCGAACTTGCTCAAAAAAGTATTGAAAATGCCTTTGAGGTCGATAACGAGAACACCTCAAAAAACAGTGCGTCAATATGAGCTGCTTGTTTCTGCCTACGGGACGGGGAACGCCGAAATTATTTGCAATCACGGCAATTGGCAGGGAAAACTGGAATATGCCCTGCGGGAGCAATACGGTGATGGTGCGTGGTCAAGCTTTGAAGGATTACGAGTGCGTATTCCGGAAAAATATGACGAATATCTGACTCAAAAATACGGCGATTGGCGTGCGGAGCTTCCGGCAGAAGAACAGATAGGGCATCATTACGCACAGGTGATAGATCTTGACCGACCGTATACGGATCATATAGAAAGACTTCCTAACGGAAAGATCAAAGTCAAGCGGTGAAAAGCCGGAATATAAACCGGAATATATAAAGGAGAAATTAATATGAAAGGCAAAAAAACAATTAGGGCTTTGGCGGGAATTCTCGGCTTGCTTATGCTGTCGAGTGCTGTACCGCTCTCTGCCTATTCGGCTGTCGATAACTATAACAAAGACTATCGCTCCGAAACACATACCGTGTTTAAACACACTGAACAGACTTTGGCACCCGGTGTAACGAATTATACCAACTATGCATATTCGAATGACGGTAAGCAGATGGTTTATTACGTTACGACCGCAGACCTAAGTCGTGATGATGTCGTGGCTCAGATCGCATACAGAGATATGCAAAATGAGGTCTACGGCATGGAAAAGCTCGCCAACATGGTGACTTGTGCGAATAAAAAATATTCGGATCCGGAAGATCCGCAATATATAAGCAAGCACTACAATGTCGTATCCGCTTGTAACGGCGACGGCTATAACATGACAACGGGTGAACCGAGCGGCGTGTTTATTATGGGCGGCAATGTGAAAAAGGATTGGAACAAGAACAGTAACCCTGCGTTCTTGGCTATTTTGAACGACGGCTCGGCTGTGATAGATAATACTCAAGAAGCTTGGGACAGTTGTAAGAAAGCCGGTATCAGCGAAGCTATCGATGTTTTCGGCAGTACCCTTGTTTGGGACGGTAAGGACATCACGGCAAACGCAAGCGGTTCTTATAATACCGATCGTCATTCTCGTACCATGGTCGGTGTGACCGCAGACGGAAAGCTCGTTATTTGCTCCGTTGACGGTCGTCAGGAACCCTTTTCGTGCGGTGCGACCATGCATGAGCTTGCACAGATCATGATTGAAGCGGGTTGCGTGAGAGCGTTTAATCTTGACGGCGGCGGTTCAACGACTTTCATGGCAAAGAACGAAGGCACGGATAAATGCGTTATCGTCAACCGTCCTTCCGACGGCTCCGATCGTTCCATTTCCAACGGGATCATCATTGCGTCAACGGCTGTTCCCACGAATACCTTTGATCATGCGGTACTTTCCGTTGAAAACGATTATGTGACCCCTTATTCTACCGTCAGCGTATCGGCAATCGGTGCCGGCAGCACAAATAATGCCGTGGCTATTCCCGATGACATCACTTGGACGCTTAAGGACAAGACTTTCGGAACCGTTGAAAACGGCGTGTTTAAATCAAACGGTACCGTAGGCGATGCCGTAGTTCAAATGATATGGAACGGAAATGCGGTCGGTTCTGTTACGATCCATGTCGTAATTCCCGAGATCGCTTTTGTAAACTCGGCTATGACGGTTCCTTATGATAAAAAATTTAAGCTCAATGTCACCGCAACGGTTAACGGCGGACTTAACGAGGTCGTATTAAAGGAGTCGGATTACTTCTTTGAACTGAGCGACAGTGCATTGGGAACGATAAACGGAAGCTATTATACGTCATGTTCCGAAACAACGGGCTTAACGGGCGGTACTATAACCGTTAAATGCAAATACGATGAAACAAAATTCGATACTACGGAGCTGACCTTCGGTAAGGCATCCGTTATTGCGGAAGATTTCGAGGACGGTGATATCTCGGGCTGGGCAGCGGGTTCGAATTACGCTCCCGCCAAAGGTCCGTTCGGTCGTCTTGAGAACGGCTATGTCGAATTGGTCGATTCGAAAACGGGTAAGGTAAGAAACGGGAAATATGCCATTGCCCTTACCGCCGATTTTACCGAAACTACCGCATCGGGGTATAAATCGGTGAAGTATACATTCCCGAAAATCGATCTTACCGGTGCAACTCGGTTCGGAATGTGGATGTATCTTCCCGTTAAATATGCCAACAATCTCGAATTCGACATAGGCGGATACGAGTATTATATTGACGACGACACGACCGTTACCGAGGACGGCTGGTATTACATAAGTGCGGAAGCGTCTGCCGTGGGCAGCTCCGTTTCCAAATTTGTGATCTATATGACAGACCCAGATGAAACATATTTTAATATTTTCGACAAATTCACGATCTTTGTTGACGATATTACGATCGATTACTCAAATGCGACGGAGGACCGTGAAATTCCCAAGTTCACCGGTGTCAAACTTATAAGCGGCACGGACAGCGAGGTTGAATTGAACGGTCAGACCTTTAGCGAAAATACGGTGACCGTTAAGGCGAATGCGGCTGAAAATCTGACCGGCAACTATACGGGACTGAATTACGATTCCGCAAAGGTTTATGTTGACGGCGTTGCTTTGAAGTCAACACAGTATTCGTGTGATAAGAGCGGCACGATAACGGTAGCGGAGCTGAAGCTGAGCAACGGCTCGCATACATTCAGATTTGAAATAGATGATAATTCCGGAAATACCGGCTTTATTACAAGGAAACTCATTGTCAATTCGGAAGCTGCGGAAATTTCGGTCGTTCGTCGTTCAAAATCGACACTCCCCTTGGCAGATTCCGTGGAATATTTCGATGTAGTTGCCGAAAGCGTAGAGAACGTAAAATCCGTAACCATGTCGATAAGCTTAGACACATTAAGTTTATGGGAACTTCAGGGTGCGGACACACTGTACGGATTTACACTCGCATATACAGTCGATAAATTCAGCAACGAAGCAACAGTTACCTTGACAAAAACAGGCGATACGGAGGTGACCGGAAGACAGGTCATCGCTTCCTTACCTGTTCGTATTTGGGCTACAAAATCATATTTGATGGATAAGTATATAAGCGGAAACAGAGTAACCGATAGTCCGAGCTTAGTTGACCAGGGCTGGTGCCTGACACCTGCCGCCGTTTGGAATTCGGACGGTACTCATCTTGTCAGAATCGAGCTTGTCGTAAACGGAATCGCCGTTGAGTATATCGACGCTACAAATGATACATTCGCAGGTACGGAATACAACATAATTACCGAAAACAATCGCTACAGGGCATCATATTATTACAATGAAAAAGGCGAGGTCGTAAGTGCGGATTCCACAAGCGTTAAGCAGGGCAAGACTTCATCGCATATTCATACCGAAAACGCACTGTCCGATAAAGACGCAACCTGCACCGAAAACGGCTATACCGGCAGGACCTACTGCGAGATATGCGGATCCGTAGTAAATTGGGGTACGATCATACCCGCAACGGGTCATACGTATAAGCTTGTCAATGGTGTCTTCAAATGTGCGAATTGCGAAAAGCTTTTTAACGGCGAACATGAAGGAAAGCTTTACACCGACGGCAATTTAGCGACCGGCTGGATCGGCAACAGCTATTACGACAACGGTGTAAAGCTTACGGGAATCAATAAGATAGACGGGTATTACTATGACTTCGGCGACAACGGTGTTTGCGAAGATAAGACCACATACAACGGATTGCTGACGGAAGGCAACAATTTGTATTATATTGCTCTCGGTGTTAAAAAATCGGGCTGGTATAATGCAGACGGAAATGATTATTACTTTGACAAAACGACATTTGCCGCAGTTGACGGTATTTGTAAAATCGACGGTCATACATATAAATTTGTTGACTGCGTATTGAGCGAAGGCTCTCTCGAACGTACTCCCTCGGGTTGCCTTACACTGTATTGGGCAGGTCATACATATTACAATTCGTGGCTTGAGGCAAAGGGCAAGACATATCACTTTGATGCTTACGGACACTTGGCACAAGGTCTTTGTGTGCTGTCCGTATCCACCGGCGGCGAAAAGTACGCATTTGTATTCAATGAAAAAACAGGCGTACTCGAAAGGAAAATAACCGGAAGCGGCTTGATACATGATGAAAAAGGGATCGTATACCTCGTGGACGACGTTGCTCAGTACGCCGGACTGATTAAGGACGGAAACGATTACTATTATATCAACAGCTACTGCGTTGCCGTGACCGGCACATATTGGGTGGCTAAGACTAACGATCTGTTGCCCGGCGGCTATTACGAATTCGGTGCGGACGGAAAAATGACGAATCCTCCCGCCAAAGCGAAAAACGGAATCAGCTTTGAATCCGACGGCACTTACTATTATCAAGACGGTACAAAGATATATGCCGGTCTGGTTAAGCACGGCGAAGATTACTATTACTTCAACAGTACCTGTAAGGCGGTAACCGGCACATATTGGGTGGCTAAGACCAACGATCTGTTGCCGGGCGGTAATTACAAGTTTGACGAAAACGGCAAAATGCTCCAAGGTCTTGTAGAGGAAAACGGCGAGCTGTACTACTACGTAAACGGTAAGCTCGATTGTGCCGGACTTATTCTTATAGGTGACGATTATTATTATATCAACAGCTCGTGCAAGGCGGTGACCGGTACATATTCGATATCCAAAACAAACGGCTTGTTGCCGTACGGTGATTACAGGTTTGACGAAAACGGCAAAATGCTTCACGGACTTGTGGAGGAAAACGGCGAATTGTACTATTATGTACACAGTAAGCTCGATTATGCCGGACTTGTTCTTATCGGCGATGATTACTATTATATCAACAGCTCTTGCAAAGCGGTAACGGGTACATATTGGATTTATAAGACCAACGATCTGTTGCCCGGCGGTAATTACAGGTTTGACGAAAACGGCAAAATGCTCCAAGGTCTTGTAGAGGAAAACGGCGAGCTGTACTACTACGTAAACGGTAAGCTCGATTGTGCCGGACTTATTCTTATAGGTGACGATTATTATTATATCAACAGCTCGTGCAAGGCGGTGACCGGTACATATTCGATATCCAAAACAAACGGCTTGTTGCCGTACGGTGATTACAGGTTTGACGAAAACGGCAAAATGCTTCACGGACTTGTGGAGGAAAACGGCGAATTGTACTATTATGTACACAGTAAGCTCGATTATGCCGGACTTGTTCTTATCGGCGATGATTACTATTATATCAACAGCTCTTGCAAAGC